>JBJXGY010000164.1:0-17339 GCA_046160185.1 Gaiella sp.
GCTCGTTGACCGAATGCTGGGTCGGCTTCGTCTTCAGCTCGCCGGCGGCTTCGATGAACGGCACCAGCGTGACGTGGACGTAGACGACGTTGTCCGGCCCCACCTCGCGCCGGAACTGGCGGATCGCCTCGAGGAAGGGCAGCGACTCGATGTCGCCGACGGTGCCGCCGATCTCCGAGATGACGACGTCAACGGGCTCCATGGTGGCGACACGACGGATCCGTGACTTGATCTCGTTGGTGATGTGGGGGATCACCTGAATCGTGGCGCCGAGGAACTCACCCTTGCGTTCCTTGCGCAGCACGGTGTCCCAGATGCCGCCGGCCGAGTGGCTGGCGTTCCGTGTCAGGTTCTCGTCGATGAAGCGTTCGTAGTGGCCGAGGTCGAGGTCGGTCTCCGCCCCGTCCTCGGTCACGAACACCTCGCCGTGCTGGAACGGGCTCATCGTGCCGGGGTCGACGTTGAGGTAGGGGTCGAACTTCTGCGCCTGCACGCGCAGGCCGCGCGCCTTGAGCAGCCGGCCGAGGGAGGCCGCGACGATGCCCTTGCCGAGCGCCGAGACGACTCCGCCCGTGACGAAGACGTACTTGGTCTCGAACTCGCTCACCGGCGCCGCCCCAAGCGATCGAGCGCGCTCAGAAACGGCGTCCGCTCGATCAGGTCACCGAACGATCTGCGGTCGCCGTAGACGGTGAGGGCGGCCAGCGCTCCGACGAGCCCGATGCGCGCGAAACCCCGTGTGCGCTCCACGGAACTCAAACCTAGCACGGCCCCGAGCGCGTTCGATCCTCCGTCCCCCAGCATCCCCATCTCTCGAAGATCGTAGGGGGCGATAAGGACGGCGGCCGCGAGCGCTCGTTTCCTGCTTCCCACGACGAGACTTGCCAGGGCGAAGGCCTTCAGTGCGCGACCGGGACGCGTGTCGAGCTGGTTGACGACGTTCGCGGCGAGGCCGACGGCGAGCGCTCCCGTGATCGAGCGGGTGCGGATCAGCCCGTAAAGGGGGATCGCGACGAGCTTGAGCGTGCCCGTGGTGGCTCCTGCCTGGAGGTGGGCCCTGAAGCCGCGCTCGGGCCCGGCCCAGAGATCGTCCGCCAGCCCGACGAGTGCAACCGGGAGCACCGCCGGGTCGACCGTGCCGATCACGGTGCCGACCAGGGGGAGCCGGAGCCCACGGTGGTTGACGGCCTGTGGGAGGCCTGCCAGCAGCAGATCGTGAAGCTGGCGGCCACGATGAGCGAAGCCGCGCAGGTCGCGACCGGTGGCACGGTGGTCGAGGTCGAGGAGCACTTCGGTCACCTCGAGCCCGGCGCGACAGGCGTCGATCGTCATTCGGGTCTCCACACCGAACCCGTTCGCTACCGGGAACACGACCTCGCGTGCGCGGGCCGAGAGATGACGCTGCCCGGAGAGCGGCTCCGTCGCTTCGAAGCCGCCGCGGGCGGCGATCACGCGTGCGGCGATGCGCTTGACGAGGCCGAATCCGCCGCCACGGCGCGTCCTGAACGCTGCGATCGCCAGATCCGCACCGGCTTCGAGCAGAGGCCGCAGATCCCCTCGGAGATCGGCGTCGCAGAGCAGAAGCGGCCCCGGGGGGAGCTCGCGCTCGGCCATGGTCAGCGCCTGGCCCTTCCCGCGGGCAGGTAGCCGGATCACCCGGGCTCCCGCCGTTTCCGCGACGTCGGCGGTGCTGTCGCGGGACCCGTCGTCGGCGACGACGATCTCGGCACCGGCGATCGACTCGCGAAGCAGCTCGACCGTTCCGGCGATGCGGTCCGCCTCGTCGCGAGCGGCGATGAGGACGGTGACGCGAGTCATCCGCCGACGGGGACGGGCGGCAGCACCCCGTCTCGCGCAGTCCGCTCGACGCCGTAGCTTCCTGGCTGGGCCCCGGCGAGCAGCAGGACGAGCGCCAGCTGCCCCATCGGCGTATCGACCGAATCGACCGTGGAGAGGCCGGCACGCGTGAGCACCGGCACCGTCGACGGCGTCGTCCGAGCCCGCTCGATGCCCACGTGGACGGCGCCGTCCAGACCGACGCCGCGGTAGAGACCGGACAGAAACTGCTCCGTCTCGCCGCGCTGCGGCTCGGAGGTCCTGGCCACGACGATCCCGTCGAGCGCAGGAGCACTCGGGCCCGATCGGTTGACGACGAGGATCTCCTCGAGTGCGTCGAGCAGCGGTGCCTTGCCGCCGACGACGAGCTCGCGCCCGATCTGCTCACCCAGGTCCTCGTACCCGCTCCCCGCGTCCGCGACGGTCGGCGGCAGCGCGTCAAGTGCCTCCCTCAGCTCCTCGAGAGCCAGCGGAACGCCGACGACGCGAACGCGGACGAGGCGCCCACCGGCATCGTCGATCGCCTCGCGCACCGCCTCGTCGAGACCCCCGTTGCGGCGTCCGACCACGATCAGACCCAGGCGCTTCCCGGTCAGGCGGCCCGGCACGAGCGCGGGGTACGTGCGCTCGACATAGTCCTCCAGCGCGCGCCCCCGGGCCGTCACCGTGGCGATGAGCTCGTCGGCGCCGGCCTGGGCCTTCTGGAGCTCCGTGATCCGATCGTTCAGGTTCCGGCGCTCGGCGTCGTCCACGAAGCCCTGCCCGGAGAGCCCGATACCGACGAGGATTCCGACGGCGAGTGCGATGAACACCGCTGCCAGCGAGGCCACGTGGTAGCGAAGATCGAACACGGGTGCGAGTCTCGCAGAAGCGGGACAGGCCAAGAACTCGAATCACATGAAGTCTGAGTCGCCCGGATACGCTGGGCACGCACGCTGCGTCGCCCCTCAGTCGCGCCAATCGGTGGATCCAGGTTAGAGGCCGACGCTGCGGGCGAGCGCCCGGCCGAGGCCGCTGACCACGTTCCGCAGGGCCGGTGAGACGGCGACGGCGATCGCCATCGTGCCGATGCCCGTGGCGACGAACCCGGTCAGCAGTCCCGGGCCGAGGCGCGGGCTGACCAGCCGCGACACGCCTTTTGCGTCGACCAGCACCTCTCCCACTTTGAGTCGCGTCACGAACGTCGACGCCATCCCCGCTCGATCCCGTTCGAGGAACTCGACGAGGTTGAAGTGCGTCCCGACCGCAACGATCAGCTCGGCGCCTCGATCGTGCGCAAGCTGCAAGGCGATGTCCTCGCTGATCCCGGGCGCCACCACGGGCGTGTAGGCGAGCGCGAGCGCTTCCAGCCGCGCCGCCCCCGGTGCTCGACCGTCCGCGTACGCATGTACGAGCAGCTCTGCCCCGGTCGCGAGCGCGCGGTCGCTGACCGAATCGAAGTCGCCGATGATGACATCCGGCTGGAACCCGAACTCGAGGAGTGCATCTGCCCCGCCGTCGACAGCAACGAGCACCGGCTTGAAGTCGCGGATGTACGGGCGCACGATCCTCAGGTCGTCCTTGTAGCCGGGCCCGCGGGCGATCACGACCGCGTGCCGCCCCCGGAAACGGGTGCGCAGGGTCGGAAACTCGATGTCGCCGGCGAGCTGCCGCCCCTCCTCCTGAAGCCGAGAGAGCGTGTTGCCGGCGAACGCCTCGAGCGCATCGGTCAAACGGGTTCGCTGCTCGTCCAGCCGACGCTCGAGGGTTTGCGCATCGAGACGGCACCCGCGGGCGACGAGTTGCCCGCCCGCCCACAGCTCGTCATTCCGCACGGTGAGAGGCTGGCCTTCGCTGAGCACCTCGAACAACGGCACGTCGACCACGTCCAGCAGCGCCACGCCGCCGCGCACCAGCCGTAACGGCCCGGGGTTCGGGAAGCGGCCCGAGCTCGATTCCCGCGTGTTCACCACAGCGACCACGCCAGCGGCGACGAGCTCCTCCGCCGAGACGCGGTCGAGATCGCGGTGCTCCAGCACAGCCACCGCGCCTGGCTGGAGTCGTTTGACGAGATCCTTCGTGCGCCGGCCAAGCCGAGCCGGCCCGGACAACGTGGCCACCGGCCGGCCTCGTCTCCCCTCCTGCACTGCTTCGCTGCCGGCAACTCCGCGCGTCACCGCCGTGCGCTCCGTCCGTCGCATTTCCGGCACAGAATTGACACGCGCCCGTCGCAGTTCGTGTGCGACGCTCTGGAAAGGGGGGTGGTTCCCCCCTGGGGGAGGTATCGGCGCCGCGATGCGAGCGGCCCGGCTTGGGCCGCTCGCCGGCACGTCGGGCGGAACCGGCGGCCGGTGTCGGTCACGAGCCCTCCGGGCCCTGGGCGCCGGCTCCCGAGATCGTTGCCAGAAATGCCTCGCCCCCGAGCATGCGCTCGAATTCGCCCTTGCGCTCGTCGGCTTGGAGCCGCTCGATCCTGGTATGGGTCGGGTCACCGGGAACCTTCTCCACCCTGAAGTGATCGTCGGCCACGCTCGCGATCTGGGGCAGGTGCGTGATCGTCACGACCTGGGCGCGGTCTGCGAGGCGCCCGAGCAGCGACGCAACCTTGTTGGCCGTGATGCCACCGATCCCGGCGTCGATCTCGTCGAAGACGAGCGTGTCGCCGCCTGCGACCGCCGCGATCGCCAGGGCAACACGCGAAAGCTCGCCGCCCGAGGCCGTCTCGGCGACCGGTCCGAGCGGCAACCCTGCGTTGGGCCGGATCAGGAACACCGCCTCGTCGCGGCCGGTGGGCCCGAGCTCGCGGGCTCGCAGCTCCACCGTGAACTCGCCCTCCCCCATACCGATCTCCGCAAGCTCCGCGGCAACCGACGCAGCGAAGCGGGGCGCAACCTCCGCCCGGGCCGCGGCCAGGGCCTGCGCAAGCCCTTCCATCCGCGCCTCGGACGCGGCCACGTCCTCCAGCGCTGCCTGCAGCGGATCGCCGGACGTCTCGATCGAAGCAAGCTCGGCTTCGGCGGCGCTGCGGCGATCGACAAGCTCCTGTGCGGTCTGGCAGCCGTACCGGCGGCGCAGATCCGACCACAGCTGGAGACAGCCCTCGATCTCCTCCAGGCGTTCCGGCGACGCATCGAGTCCGTCGAGGACGTTGCGCAAGCTCCGTGCAATCTCGCGTCCGCGCTCGGACAACTCGCGGAGCTCGTCAGCCCCGGCCGCGAGATCACGGGCGATCGCGGCAACGGGGCCGAGCTCCCGCTCCGCCTGACCGAGGAGAGCCAGCGCTCCGTCACCCTCATCAGGGTCGAGCGCGGCAAGGGCGTGCTGCAGCGCGAGTCCGAGGTCTGCGACGTGCCGGCTGCGCTCCCGTTCCTCGCGGAGAGCCGACTCGTCCGCCGCGACAAGGCCTGCCGCGTGCTCCACGAGTTGACGGAGCTCCGCCGTACGAGCTGCGGCTCCGGCTTCGTCTCGCCGGATCTCCTCATAGCGACGGCGAGCCGCGGTCAGCTCACGCCATGCCGAACGCGCCTCGCGGCGCCTGACAAGCTGCTCGGCGCCTGCGGCGCGGTCGAGCACCTCGAGCTGGTAGGACGGTCGCGCCAGGCGCCGCTGCTCGAACTGTCCGGACATCGAAAGCAGCCTCTCGACCGTCGCCGCGAGGTCTTCTCGAGCCACCGCCCGACCCCACGCGTAGGCACGGGTGCGACCGTCGGCAAAGACCCTTCGCGCGACGACCAGCCTGTCCCTCTCTTCATTTGCGGGGCGAAGCTCGACGACCGCGTCGTCGGGCTCGGCAGCGTCGAAGAACCCGTCCGGCACCGCGAACTCCGCCTCCACATACGCCTCGTCACCTGCCGCTCCGACCACGGCGCTGTCGCCCTTCTGGCCGAGCAGTAGGCCCAGTGCGTGCGCGAAGATCGTCTTTCCCGCACCGGTCTCGCCGGTGAACGCGTTGAGCGTGGGGCCGAAGACGACCTCCGCCTCGCGGATGAGGACGAGATTCTCGATCCGAAGTCGCTCGAGCACGAGAGGGATGGTAGTTCGCGACGGCCCCGCTGACGATGGCAGTTCCGGACCGGTCCGAAGCGGGCGGTCTCAGCCGACGAAGCTCTCGCGATACCGTGAGACGAACGTGGCTTCGGGCAGTGTGGCGAGAAGCGACCGTTCGTCACCCAGCTTGACGTCGATCCTGTCGGCGGGCGCGGCCTGTGCGACCACGTGACCGTCGACCAGCACGGCCACCGCGACATCGGCGCTGCGATTCCAGATCAGAATGTCCTTGTCGCGTGGAACCACGACCGGTCGGGCGTGCAACGAGTGGGGAGCGACGAAGGTGGTCGCCAGTGCATCGAGCCCCCACATCAGCACCGGGCCGCCGTTCGAGAGGTTGTAGGCGGTCGACCCGGAAGGTGTCGAGCAGATCAGACCGTCGCAGGGGACACTGCCCATCGCCTCGCCGCCCACGGCCCATTCGAGCTCGATCATCCGTCCCAGCGTGGCGCTGGTGACGACGACGTCGTTGACTGCGATGTGGCGACGGCCACCCATCGCGACCTCGACCGTCGGCAACTCGACCACCACGTACTCACCGGCGAACACCCGAGCGAGCCCGTTCTCGAGCTGGTCCCGCGAGACCGAGCTGAGAAAGCCGACCCGTCCGAAGTTGACCCCGACGACGGGGATCCCGGCGCCCAGAAACCTGGTCAGTGCACGCAGCATCGTCCCGTCGCCGCCGAGTACGACCGCGATGTCGGCTGTGAGCAGCGCGGCGTCGTCCGCACCGGCGAGACCGTGCCTTCCGGCGTCGTCGTCGCTGAATAGCAGCTCCACGCCCCCGTCGATCGCGACCTTCTGCAGCCGGGCGATCCCCGATCCGATCTGCTCGGCGCGGCCGTGGGTGACGACCGCGGCGCGGCGCACAGGCCTAGCGGCCGACGGCGTCGTCGATCCAGCTGTTGAGCTGTGTGGCATCGGTCGGTGTCTCGCTCTCGACGAGGTGAACGACGAACTCGCGGTTGCCCTTGGGCCCCGGCAGGGCCGAGTCTACGATCCCGCGGACCGCGGCGCGCCACCCGATCGCTGCGGCGCAGAAGTCGGCGAGCACCCGCCGGTGGACACCGGCGTCCCGGACGACACCCTTCTTGACGTCGGCCACGCGCGACTCGAACTGTGGTTTGACCAGCGCCAGCGCCTCCCACCCGGCCTCGGCAAGCCGCAGCGCCGGTGGCAACGCCAGGCGCAGCGAGATGAAGGAGACGTCACACACCACGAGGGAGGGCGCAAAGGGGAGGGTCTCCAGATGGCGCACGTTCGTCCGCTCGAGCACAGTCACCCGAGGGTCGTCCCGCAGCTTCGGATGAAGCTGTCCGTAGCCGACGTCGAGCGCGATCACGCGGGCGGCGCCACGCTGCAGCAGGCAATCGCTGAATCCGCCCGTGGACGCTCCGATGTCCAGGCAGTCGCGACCCGCCGGATCGACGCCGAACACGTCCAGCCCCCGCTCGAGCTTCTGACCACCACGCGACACGAACGGTGGCGGGTGCTCGATCGTGATCTCCACGTCGGGACGGACGAGCTGCCCAGGCTTCGTGAACCCGGGCACGAGGCCGGCCATCACGAGCGCCTGCGCCTGCGCCCGGCTCTCGGCGAGCCCCCGCTCGACCAGCATCACGTCAAGGCGTGTCCGTGCCACTCTGGCATTCTCGCGACGTGAGCCCTACCGTCGTCGACACGATCGTGCTCGGCGACATCACGCTCGAGGTGGAGCGCCCCGCAGACGCCGAGAACGCTCATCTCCGAGGAGCGGTTCGGCGACCGCGAGTTCCTGCCGTACTGGGCGGAGTTGTGGCCGGCGGGAATCGCACTCGCGATGGATGCCACGACCCTCGTCACACCCGGAGTGACGGTTCTCGAGATCGGCGCCGGGCCCGCGCTCCCCTCGCTCGTCGCTGCGGCAAAGGGCGCCTCCGTCGTCGCACTCGACTGGGCGCCCGAGGCGATCGACCTCCTTCGGGCGAACTCCGCTCGCAACCGGCTCGCGTCGGTCCGAGCCTTGGAGTGCGAGTGGTCCGACCTGGCCGCGATCACGGCCGTCCAGAGCGAGCTCGTGTTTGCCGCGGATGTGCTGTACGAGGCGCGCAACGTCGAGCCCGTTGCCGCCGCGCTCGCCGCCGGGCTCGCCCGCGCGGGACGCGCGCTGGTCGCCGACCCGGGCCGCACGCACGCGGGTCGTTTCGCGGCCGCTGCGCTGCAGCATGGGCTCGAGCTCGATGCAGGCTTGCTCCCAACCCTGCCACGAGGCGTCCTCTTCGAGCTCCGACACGGCCCATCCCCTCCCCCGCCGCCACAAACCTGACACACAACCGGCACACCTTCGCCACCAAACCACGCCGACAACGGCTTACACTCGACAGTGGGTGGTGGTTCGGGGTGGCCCCCCGACGAATCGTTGTTGTCAGCCGTTCCCGTCGGGCTCAGGTCGTCCGTTCGGCGAGCGAGGAGACGATCTCTTCGAGCACCGAGGTGTCGGCGGGGACGGCGTCGAGCTTCTCCAGGGCACGGCTCGCAACCTCGCGGGCGAGCTCGCGTGCGCCGGGGGCGCCGAGGCGCTCCGCGTACCCATCCCCGTCCAGGACGTCGTCCACAACCTGGAAGAGCAGTCCGAGCTCCTCACCGAAGGCGCGCCATGGGCGTTGATCGCCCTCCTGCACCCCGGCTGACCAGAGACCGAGACCGACGGCGGCAGCAAACAGGCGGCCGGTCTTGAGCCGGTGGAGCTCCGCGAGGTCGCCGGGGTCGGGCTGGATGTCGAGGTACTGGCCTGCGATCATGCCCTGGGTCGCACGCGCCAGCTCACGTGCGATCTGCGGTGTGTCGTAGCGGAGCGCGAGCAGCATCGCCTCGGTCAGCAGCGCGTCGCCGGCGAGCAGCGCCACCGCCTCGGAGAAGGCGACGTGGGTGCTGGGACGGCCCCGGCGCTCGTCGTCGTCGTCCATCGACGGCAGATCGTCGTGGACGAGGGAGAACGTGTGCACGAGCTCGATCGCGGCCGCCGCCGGCAGCGCTGCCTCCACCGAGCCGCCCGCAGCCTCGGCCACCGCCAGGCAGATCACAGGCCGGACGCGCTTGCCGCCGCCGTCGAGCGCGTAGCGCATCGAGGCTGCCTGCCCACCGAGCTCCGGGGTGTACTCGAGGGCTCGGAGGTACTGCTCTACGAATAGGCGCAGGGCGTCAGGGTCGTGCATCCGCCGCGAGTCGTGCGCGCTGCACGTCGGCCTCGATCTCCTTCGCGATCTCGGCGATCTCGGCGAGGTCGTCCACTGCCCGGTCGAAATCCCCGTCACCGCCGGACGAGGCCACTGCCTCGAGGCCGTCCAGCTTCGTGCGCAGCCGCTCAAGCAGCTCCTGCGCGCGCTGCAGCGGCTCGACGGTGTCACTCATCGTGCCGCCACCTCCGCGTCGATCCGTCCGAGAATGCCGTTCACGAGACGTGCCGCCTCGTCGGTCGCATATCTCTTGGCGAGCACAACCGCCTCGTTGATCGCCACCTCGCGCGGCACCGTCCCCTCCTCCAACTCGTAGATCCCGATCCGCAGGATGTTGCGTTCGAGCGTACCGAGCCGGTCGGCGGGCCAGGCCTCGCTGACGGCGGTGATGCGCTCGTCCAGCGCGGGCGCCCGTTCGGCCACCGACACCGCCAGGCTTTTGGCGAACTCGTCCGGCACCGCACCGAACAGGCTCGCGAGCTCCTGCCCGGTGAGATCCCACTGGTAGAGGAGAAAGAGCGCCTGGCGACGCGCCTTCCGCCGGCTGACCGCGCTCACGCCCGCGCCCCGAGTCGGAATCCGACCTCACAGCTCCCTGCTCGGCACGTCCCCTGAAGCAGCCGCTGACGCGGGCGGGCGCCACCCCAGGGTGGGCACCGCAGGGCTGACCGAGCGTGTCTCACGCCGGTTTCCGCAAGCTCGGCAGCTGATCCTCCATCTCCTCAAGGTAGCTCGTCGAGTACGCGCCCGACCGGAACGACGAGCTGTCGAGGATCTCCATCGCCAGCTCGCGAGTCGTCGGGATCCCGCCGATCTCGAACTCCCCGAGCGCCCGCAAGGCACGCCGGATCGCTGCCGGCCGGTCGCGATCGTGCACCACGAGCTTGGCGATCATCGAGTCGTAGTACGGCGGGATCACCGCGCCCTCCACGATGGCGGTATCGACCCGCACGCCGGGGCCGAGCGGCGGTCGGAACCGCTCCACCCGCCCGGGAACGGGCACGAAACCGCGCGACGGGTCTTCGGCGTTGACACGAACCTCGATCGCATGTCCGGAGCGTGCCGCCCTGCCGGTGGCCGTCAAACGCTCTCCGGCGGCCACCCGGATCTGCTCGCGGACGAGATCGAACCCCGTCACGAGCTCGGTCACGGGATGCTCGACCTGCAGCCGGCAGTTCACCTCGATGAAGCACGGCTCGCCGTCCGGCCCGAGCAGGAACTCGAACGTGCCGGCGTTGCGGTACCCGAGCCTCAGGCACGCCCGCTCCACCGCAAGCTCCATCGCCTCACGGGACGCCACGGTCAACGCCGGTGACGGGCTCTCCTCGATCAGCTTCTGATGCCTCCGCTGGATCGAGCACTCGCGCTCGCCGAGCGTCAGCACCCCGCCGTGGCCGTCGGCGATCACCTGGATCTCCACATGCCGTGCGGGCACCAGGGCCCGCTCCACGTAGAGCGCACCGTCCCCAAATGCCGCGTGCGCCTCCGACTGCGCCGCGCCGTACGCCTTGTCCAGCTCGCGCAGGTCGTGCACCACCCGCATCCCGCGGCCACCACCCCCGGCCGCCGCCTTCAGGAGCACAGGCAGTCCGATCTCGCCGGCCAGCACCCGTGCCTCCTCGAGCGACACGGTTCCCTCGCTGCCCGGCGCCAGCGGCACGCCGGCGGCCCGCATCTCGGCCTTCGCCTGCGCCTTGTCACCGAGCCGCTCCATCACCTCGGCCGGCGGGCCGACGAACACCAGCCCGTTGTCCTCGCAGGCACGCACGAACGCGGGGTTCTCGCTGAGGAACCCGTACCCGGGATGCACCGCCTGGCAGCCCGTCGTCACCCCTGCCGCAACCACGTTGGGAATCGACAGGTAGCTCTGTCCCGCAGCGGGCGGACCGATGCACACCGCTTCGTCCGCGAGACCGACATGTGCCGACTCGCGATCCGCCGTCGAGAACACCGCAACCGAGGCGATCCCGAGCTCGCGCAGCCCACGGATCACCCGTACCGCGATCTCGCCCCGGTTGGCGACCAGCACCCGCTCGAAGCTCATGATGCTAGTGGTCTCTCCGGGAAATCCGGGCGTGGGCCGCCGGCGAAAACCGAGCGGGGCTAGGACGCAGGGAACCCCCGTACCGGAACGTACGGGCGCGACTGAGGACGACGCCCCGCGAAGTGTTTGCAGCCGCGCGAAGCATGAGTGGATTTCCCGGAGAGACCACTAGAGCGGCCGCACTAGTACGGTCGTTCACAACGACCGACCTGAGATGCTCGTTGTGAGCGACCGCACCAGATGTCTGCTGCACGTTGCCGGCTGCCTGCGCAACCGGCAGGGTGATCCTGAGAAGGTCCGCGATGTCCTCACCGATTTTCCGGTGCAAGGTTGCGAGACGGCGCACTAGGACGGCTCGATCTCGAACAGCACAGTGCCGAACTCGACCGGCTGCCCGTTCTCGGCGCGGATCGCGCGCACGATGCCGGCGGTCTCGGCCTTCAGCTCGTTGAAGAGCTTCATCGCCTCGAGCAGACAGATCACCTGGCCGGGCTGGATGCGGTCGCCGAGCTCCACGAACGGTGGCGCACCGGGGTTCGAAGAGCGATAGAAGACCCCGACCATGGGCGACTCGATCGGTATCAACCCTGCTCCGACGCCGCCGTTCGTTGCCGGCGTGTCGGCGACGACGGGAACAGCGGCGGATGCAACCTGCTGCACCGGATCGTCCGCGCGCCTGACCGAGACGCGCATGCCCTCGTCCTCGATCTCGATCTCACCAACCCCTGACTCCTGCACGATCTGCACGAGCTCACGGATCCGCTCGTTGCGCTGTGCGTCCAGGTTCTCCTCGAGCAGCAACCCGTCGCTCGAGTGCCGGCGGCGGATCGAGCGCAGGAGGTCCTCCGCCGCAGGACCGAAGAGTGCAAGCAGCACGAGCTCCTCCTCTGAGGAGGCGAGACCGTCCGCCGAGGAACCGACGTCCTCCTCGCTCGGGGGGTCGTCCTCCAGCGTGTGGGTCTGGGCCCTCGCCGCCACCGTCGCGCGCACGCCCTCCTCGACCTCCGCCGGCGGCGTGCCGTACTCACCGGCCACAAGTGCCCGGAACGAGTCCAGCACCGATCCGTAGCGCCGCGCAGAGAGCACGTTGAGCAGCGCCTGCGAACCCAGGATCTGGCCGATCGGAGACGCGAGCGGCGGCCACCCGACCTCCGCGCGAATCCGCTGAACCTCCTTCAGGGTCTCCAGCAACCGGTCGCCCGCCGCCCGCTGGCGCAGCTCGAAGTCGAGCCGCAGCACGAGCCCGGCGGGCACGTCGTGCTCGGCCGCCCGGACGGCGATCCGCGGCGGCACCGGCGCCACAGGCTCGTCCCCGATGTGCTCGTCGACGACGTCGGAGGCCTCCCACAGGCGCGCGACGTCGATCCCCGTGTCGCGTCCGAGACCGAGCAGCGCCTCGGCCAGCGACTCGCTGGCGACGCGGTGCAGGGTGAGGGCGAGCGGGTAGATCGCAGTCGCGATCAGATCGGCACCGACCCGACTCGCGACCGTCGCGTTGAGCAACGCCGTCCCCACGGCCCCCTGGACGTGCAGCCCGATCGGCAACCCTGTTGCCTCCCGGAGTCTCCCGATCAACTCCTCCGTGACCGCCGGCGCCAGCGCGTCGGTCGGATCGCTGAGAATGATCCGCGTGGCACCGAGCTCCGGCAGCAGCAGCGCTCGCTCGACGAGCACGTCGGCGTCGCCTGTCCGCCCCTTGCTGTACACGAGCCCCGCGTGGAAGGCGCCACCCGCGTCGACGATGGCTTCCCCGGCCTCCCGGAGGTTCGTCGTGTCGTTCAGCGGGTCGTGCAACCGGAAGACCTCGATCCCGTTCTCGGCGGCACACGAGACGAACCGCTTGACGACATCTCCCGACACCGGACGGGAGCCGACGAGGAAGCGGCCACGCAGCGCCATCCCGAGCGGTGTCGTCGTCCGTGCGTCGAGCGCCCTGATGCGCTCCCACGGGCTCTCGACTCCGCCCTTCACCGCCGCGTCGAAGGCGCCGCCGCCCGACACCTCGAGACACGCGAAGCCCGCCTGGTCGAGGATCTCTGCGATCTCCAGGACCACGCCTGCCGGCACCGAGCCGCTGAGAGGCTCCTGGCTGAGCAGGCGGATCGTCGTGTCGAGGAGCTTCGGCATCGGCATCAGACCTTAGCTTGGATCCAACCTGATGGCCCTGCCGTGGTAGGACTTGCGCGTGCCCGTCGTCATCGTCACCGGCGCCGCGGGAGGCCTCGGCACTGCGACCGTCGCCCACCTCACTGCTCGTGAAGCACAGGTCGTCGCCCTCGACCTCGATGCGGCCGGGCTGGCGGCCACCCGGGCCGCTGCTCCCAACCCCGATCTCGTGACCACGATCGTCGCCGACGCCAGCGATGAGCAGGCGATCGCGGGTGCGATCTCCGACACGGTCGGCACCTTCGGCGGGCTCGACGCCATCTTTCTCAACGCAGCGGTCGAGGGACCGATCGCCCGGGTCGAGTCGATCGAGCTCGAGGACTACGAGCGGACGATGCGGATCAACGTCCGGAGCGTGTTCCTCGGCCTCAAGCATGCGATCCCGCATCTACGTGCGACTCGCGGAGCAGCTCTCAGCACCGCCTCCACGGGGGGGATGATGGGGTGGCCAGGGATCTCGCCCTACGTCGCCTCCAAGCACGCCGTGATCGGCCTCACCCGAGGCGTCGCGCTCGAAAACGCCGAGGCCGGCGTCCGGGTCAACGCGCTCTGCCCGGGACCACTCGACACACGCATGCTCTGGGCGATCGGCGACGCGGTGACCCCTGGCGACCGGGCCGAGCAGCAACGGCAGTTCGAGGCGACGATCCCCGCCGGCCGGCTCGGACGTCCCGAGGAAGCGGCAGCCTTCGCGACGTGGCTGCTGCTCGACGCTCCCGCGTACCTCACAGGAGCGGTGCTCCCGATCGACGGCGCCCAGACGACCGGATGATCCCGTTTGCACCACTCGCCACCGAACGGCTGGTGTTGCGACCCTTCGCACCCGACGACGTCCCGCTCTTCCATCGCCGTCGCACCGATCCCGACGTCGCGAGATACATGAACTACACGCTGCCGTTCCCGCTGGAGCGTGCGGAACGCATCGTGCGGGACTGCATCGCCCTCGGCGGCCCTGCGAACGACGAATGGTGGAACGGCATGCTCACGCTCGCGGCAAGCGGCGACCCGGTCGGAGATGTCGCCGTCCACCTCACGAACGACGCCCGCACCGCCGAGATCGGATACACGATCGACCCGCCGCACCAGGGCTGCGGATACGCAATCGAGGCCGTCGCCTCCGTCGTCGATCGGCTGTTCGACGAGGTTGGCGTCACGCGCGTCTCTGCAACCCTGCACCCCGACAACGTGGCCTCCGCCCAGGTCCTCGAGCGCACCGGATTCCTGTACGAGGGCCACCTGCGCCGGTCCTGCTGGGTCGGAGGGGACAACCAGGACGACCTGATCTACGGCCTGCCTGCCGCCGACCGAACCGCCTGGCGGACACGCAACACGGCGCCTGCCCGCACCGTGCGGCTCGTCGAGATCACGCCCGAGAACGTCTATGCGGTACGTGCCCTCAAGACACATCACAGCCAGACCGGATTCGTGTCGGCGGTCACGGAGTCCCTCGCCGACGCACTGATGCCAGAGCTTGTCGACGGTGCCCCGGTCGACCCCTGGTTTCGCGCGATCGAGGCCGACGGAGAGCTCGCCGGGTTCCTCATGGTCGCCGAGGTGACACCGCACCATCCGGAGCCCTTTCTCTGGCGCCTGCTCGTCGATCGGCTCCACCAGCGCCGTGGCATCGCCGGCAAGGCGCTCGACCTGCTCGAGGCACGGCTGCGTAGGGACGGTGCGACCACGCTGCTCACGAGCTGGGGCGAGGGCCGAGGCTCGCCGGGGCCCTTCTACCTCGCCCGCGGCTTCGAGCCGACGGGTCAGCAGGTCGACGCAGAGACCGAGGCCCGCAAGCGGCTCTGAGCTCAGTCTCGATCCAGGCTCTGTCGGGTTTGCATCCCAGTTCCGCGGAACTCGTCACGCAGGAGGTCGCCGACGAGCTGCGACGTGACGAAGCTCGAGAGAAGAAGGTTCCGATGGGTCCGCGGACGTGTCACCGCCGCGACCGTACCGTTAGGCGCGGGAGATGTAGCGGGCCTCGCGCGGATCGATCTTCAGCCGCTCGCCGACGTTCACGAACAGCGGGACCTGCACCACGGCGCCGGTCTCCAGAGTCGCCGGCTTGGTCACGTTCGAAACGGTGTCGCCCTTGACGCCCGGCTCGGTCTCCTCGACCGTCAGCTCCACCGACGCGGGCAACTGGATCCCGGACGGCTTGCCGTTCACGGACAGGATCTGCACCGTGCTCGAGGGCAGGATGAAGAGCAGCTCATCCTGCACCTCACCGCGCGGCAGGCCGAACTGCTCGTAGGTCTCCTCGTCCATGAAATGGGCCTCGGCGCCGTCGTCGTACAGGTACTGCACGTTCCGCACCTCGGTGTGCACGCGCGCGAACTTCTCGCCGGCGCGGAAGGTCTCGTCGACCACGGCGCCGGAGTCGAGGCCTTTGAGCTTGGTGCGCACGAACGCCCCGCCCTTCCCCGGTTTCACGTGCTGGAACTGCACGATGCGCCACACCGAGCCCTTGTGCTCGATGTGCATGCCGTTCCGGAAGCTGTTGGTGTCGACGATCTCCGCCATCGGCGGCTCAGGGTACCTGCGCGGGCTGATTTGATGGCGCGATGAGCATCGACGTCTCCATCGAAGATGCCCGCCGGATCGCGATGCGTGCGCAGCTGCTCGACGGGGAGACCGGTGACGTGCTCGAGACCGTCCGCCGGCTCGGGTTCCTCCAGCTCGACCCGATCTCCACCGTGCTCGTGCCGCAGGAGCTCGTCCTCTGGAGCCGTCACGGCCCGTTCGACCGCACAGAGCTCGACCGGCTGCTCTGGCAGGAACGCTCGCTCTTCGAATGGAACGCCTACATCTACCCGATCGAGGCGCTGCCGGCGATCCGGGGCCGGATCAAGCGCTGGAGGACATCCACGCATTACAACGCGGAGCGTTGGGTCAAGCAGTTCCTCACCGACAACCGGCCGTTCGCGCGTTACGTGTTGCGGGAGCTGGAGGAGCGTGGACCGCTGCTCTCGCGCGAGCTCGAGGACCGCGCGAAGGGAGAGAAGCGCGAGCATCGCTGGTACGGATCACGGATGACGGGACTGATGCTGACCTCCCTGCACCTGCACGGGAAGGTCGCAGTCGTGGGCCGCCGGGGCGGACAGCGCCTCTGGGATCTGGCCGAGCGGTGGTACCCGGCGGGACCCGCGCTCTCACCGGCCGCCGCCGAGCGGTTCTTCGAGGAGCAGCGCTTTCGCGCGCAGGGTGTGAAGCTCGTGAAGGGCCGCTTGGTTGCGCACCCCGACGCGGACGCCTCGCCGGTACCGGACCGCGTGACCGTGCTCTCGCCCTTCGACCGGCTGATCTACGACCGTGCCCGCACCGAACGCCTCTGGGACTTCCGCTACCGCCTCGAGATGTTCGTTCCCGAGGCCAAGCGTGAGTACGGCTACTACGTGCTGCCGGTCCTGGCGGGCGACCGGCTGGTCGGACGGGTCGAGCCGATCCACGACAAGAAGGCCGGCGTCCTCCGCGTGCTCGGGGCCTGGGGGGACACGTCGCAGCTCGCCGAGGCGCTGGAGCCGCTGGCCGCCTTCCTGGGCGCGAAGCTCGAACCGGCGGCAGGTGGGAAGCCTGGGCCCTGACCCGCGGGGCCGGAAGCCGCCATGACCTCGTTTCGTGCGCAGCCGTGCGCGCGGAGCCGCACGGATCAGCCGACCTCCACCAGCTCCTTGGTGAAGTGGGTCAGCAGGTCGCAGCCCGCATCCGTCACGACGACGAGGTCTTCGATGCGGACGCCGCCGACGCCCGCGATGTAGATACCCGGCTCCACCGACACCACGTTGCCGGCCTCCAGGGTGTCCGTGGGTTCCGATCGCAGCGTCGGCGCTTCGTGAATGTCGAGGCCCACACCGTGACCGAGTCCATGCCCGTACTGCTCCGCCCTGCCCGCGGCCCCGATCTTGACGCGGGACGCCGCATCTGCCTCGATGCCGGTCACACCCGCTCGTATCGCCGCCAGCCCGTCGAGCTGCGCCGCCCGGCACAGCTCGTAGATCTCCGCCAGCTCTGCGCCGACGGGACCGGTCGCGAACGTCCGCGTGCAGTCGGAGCGGTAG
>JBJXGY010000165.1:0-3593 GCA_046160185.1 Gaiella sp.
GCTGCCGCCGTCGTACACCGGGGACGAACGGCGCGCATCGGGCGAGCCTTCGAACGAAAGGAACGTCCAGTAATGGACATCTCGAAACTCTCCAACGGCGCCAAGCTCGTGCTCGGCGGCTCGCTGCTGATGCTGCTCAGCTCGTTCTTCAACTGGAACGAGGTCTCGTTCGGCGACATCGCGAGCGCGGGCGTCAGCATGTGGCACGGCTGGGGAACGATCGTCGGCATCCTCCTGCTCGTCCTCATCGCGTGGGAGGTCATGCAGTTGCTCGGGGTCAAGGTCGCTCTGCCGGTCTCGCGCGGCATGCTCACGGCGCTCCTGGCTGCGCTTCTGCTGCTCTTCACGATCCTCAAGATCCTCGTCGACAACGAGTTCCGCACGTTCTGGCAGTGGGTAGGACTCATCCTCGCCCTGATCATCGGGTTCGGCGCGCTGACGACGCTGAAAGAAGGCGGTGAGAGCCTCGCGGACATGCGCCAGACGATCGCCTCGAGCGCTACCGCCGCAGCAGCCGCCGCCAAGTCGGCCGCTGACAACGTCTCGAAGGACGAGCCGGCTGCACCTGCGGCGCCCGCGACGCCGGCCGCTCCTGCGACGCCCGCGGAGGAGGAGAAGCCCCCCGCCTCCTGAGCTTGAGAACCGACGAACGCACAGCGAGAGCCCGGGTAACCGGGCTCTCGCTCGTTCCGAGTACAGTCGCGGCCGTGGACGTGCTCCCTGCCATCGGTCGGGTCGGGGTCTTCTCGGTGCCGCTCGAGGTGATGGGGCGAGCGCGCGGCGCCGAGTTCGCATCCGAGCTGGAGGAGCTCGGGTACGGAGCGATCTGGACGGGTGAGGGCCTCGGCACGCGCGAGCTGTTCACCAACGCGGCCGGCCTGCTCGCAGGCACAAGACGGATCGTCTTCGGTGCGGGGATCGCCAACATCTGGGCCCGCGACCCGGTGACCACAGTGACCGCGACCAGAACGCTCGACGAGAGCTACCCGGGGCGCTTCCTGCTCGGGCTCGGCATCAGCCACCGCGAGCAGGTCGATCCGCGAGGACACGTCTACGCGAGGCCGCTCGCCACGATGCGCGCGTACCTCGACGCGATGGACGGCGCTGCCTTCGTCAGCCCGTTGCCCGGCGAGGCGGCGCAGACGGCTCCGGTGCCGCGCATTCTCGCTGCACTGCGCCCGCCGATGCTTCAGCTCGCGGCCGAGCGTGCCGACGGCGCGCATCCCTACATGACGATCCCCGAGGCCACGGCGACCGCGCGGGGCGTCCTCGGGCAGGGCAAGCTGCTCGCCCCCGAGCAGGCGTTCCTCCTGGAGACCGACACGAGCGAGGCGCGCCGGATCGGCCGTGCGTACCTCCACTGGTATCTCGGCGTCGAGAACTTCAGGAAGAGCCTGCTCTGGCAGGGCTTCACCGAGGACGACCTGGACGGCGGCGGGTCAGACCGCCTGGTCGACGCGATCGTGGCATGGGGGGACGAGGAGACCGTGCGGCGCCGCGTGGCGGAGCACCACGACGCGGGCGCCGATCACGTGTGCGTGCAGGCGGTCTCGGACGACCCGCTCGCCGCGGAGCTCGAGGCATACCGTCGCCTGGCCCCTGCACTCGCCGATCTCTGACCCTCAGTCCGTGCCCTCCTCGGGGAAGCCGCACTCCAGGCACACGTGGTCGCCGGTGGAGACGGCGACGCCCATCGTCACTCCGCAGGCCGGGCAGATGGGCGGGCGATCGTCCGGGGGCTCCCTCTCGTCCTCGTCGAAGTCGTCGTTCCGCATCAGCGGACGCGTTGCGGCGTGAAGTCGGCGCCGCCGGGATCCAGCAAGTCCTGCGACGGCACCAGCAGCAGCTCATCGGTGCCCGCGGCTGCCGACGCCGCGACGACACCGTGGATGGCGGTCGCGGCCAGCCCGAGCGCCTCCTCGATTCCGTGCCCGCAGAGCTGGTGCCCCAGGAAAAGCGCCGCGAAGCAGTCGCCGGCGCCGTGCGGCGGCGCGTCGTAGCGTGGAGTGGCGACGAGCCAGGCTCCCGCCGCAGAGACCGCCAGCGTCTCGATCTCGCCGGCAGCAGCGTCATCGCGCAGCAGGCTGGTGACGACGACGGTGGCGCCGGCGCACATCGTTCCGAGCAGCTGCGACGCGGCGTCGAGGGCCCCGGCCAGCGTGCCGGTTCCGACTCCCGTCAGGTACTCCAACTCGAAGGCGTTCGGGAAGGCGAGATCGGCGAGCGGCAAGAGCGTCTCGGCGAAGACCGCGGGCACGTCCTCGCCCACGAAGAGCCCGATCCCGCGATCGCCCATGACCGGGTCGCACGCGTAGACGGCGTCGGGGTTCGCCTCCCGCACGGCGGCGACGGCGGCTGCGACCGTGCGACCGTTCCCGCGTGACCCGAGGTAGCCGCTCAGCACGGCGTCGCAGCGCGAGAGCACGCCGAGCTCGTGCAGCCCCTGCACGACCTCTGCCACCTCCGCAGACTCCGGGAAGCGGCCGCGCCAGGTCGGGTGCCCGAGGTGGTTGGAGAGATACGCGGTCTCCACCGGCCACACGGAATGCCCGAGCCGCTGCAGCGTGAACTGCGCCGCGGCGTTGCCCACATGCCCGTAGGCGACGCGCGACTGGATGGAGAGGACGGTCTTGCCGTTCATCGTCCGATCGTACGTCTCCGCCGGGCTGCTACTGCGGACGAGGGCCGAGCAGATCCCACAGATTCCCGGCGACGTCGCGGAAGACCACGACGCGGCCGTACGGCTCGTCGCGCGGCTCACCGTGGAACTCGACCCCGTGGGCCTGCATGCGCGCGTAGGTGCGAGCGAAGTCGTCGACCCGGAGAAAGAAGCCGACCCGGCCGGCCGTCTGGTTGCCGATCGCGTGCTGCTGCCGCTCCCCGTCCGCCTGCGCCAGCAGGAGCCCGGTCACCGCCCCAGGCGGGCGAACGACGACCCAACGCTTCGGCCGCCCGTCGTTCGTCGTCGCCGGCGAGTCCTCCGCGAGCTCGAACCCCAGCACGCCCACGAAGAACGCGATCGCTTCGTCGTAGTCGCGCACGACGAGGGCTGCCAGCTCGAGCTGCACCAAGGCATTGTCAGGCCCGCCGACCCGGGCCGCAACCGAGTCGCCGCACGGAGCCGTGGCGGCATGGCACCCCCTATCCTCGTTCCATTTTCTTGGTATCTTAATGGTATGAGATCAACCATTGACAAGGCAGGGCGTGTGGTGATTCCAAAGGTGCTTCGCGAGCGAGTCGGGCTCAACGGGCCTGCCGTCGTCGAGTTGACGGCCGACGGCGCAGCAATCCGTCTCGAGCCGGTCGGGGACGACACGCTCGTCGAGGACGGCGGATTCCTGCTGATCCCAGTGTCGGGGACGCAGGTCGATGACGACCTGGTGCGCGCGCTCAAAGATGCCGACCAGCGGTAGTCGCGACGTTGTGCTTGTCGACACGAGCGTCGCGATCGCGCTCGTGACGTCGGATCACCAGCAGCACAAGGTCGTCTTCGATGCACTTGGCGGGCGGCGGCTTGGCCTGTCGGGACATGCTGCCTTCGAGACCTTCTCCGTCCTGACGCGACTCCCGCCGCCGGCCCGCCGGTCGCCGGC
>JBJXGY010000166.1:0-4149 GCA_046160185.1 Gaiella sp.
CATCCTCACCCGCTGGGAGAAACGCGCCGACACCTACCTCGCCATGCTCCACCTCGCCTGCGCGATCATCACCTGGCGCCACACCGACTGGGGCCGCCTACCGGAATAGGCTCTAAGCCTGACCCCGACACAGCTTCTATCGTCGTTGAGAGCCGCCGCACCAGATGCTTGCTGCACGTTGTCGGCCGCCATACGGCCGACAACGTGATCCTGAAGAGGGCGCACTCCCTCGCCGAGTTTCCGGTGGAACATTGCGAGATGGCGCGCTAGCAGACCGAGACGCCCCCCAAGGGGCGTCTCTCACGTTGGCGACGGGTCGCTCGCGGTGCGGCCGCCGAACCCGCCGAGCGCAGCCGCCACCAGCTCCGGCAGCGTCTCGAGGTTGTATCCCCCCTCGAGCACGGCAGCCACGCGCGGCGCAAGCACCGAGCAGCGGCGCGCCAGCTCGTAGAAGCCGGCCGCCGACAGCTCCATGCTCGCGAGGGGATCATCGGTGTGCGCGTCGAACCCCGCCGAGACGATGAGCAGGTCGGGTGCGAAGGAGGTGACGGCCGGCTCCACCTGCTGCTCGAACGCGTCCACGTAGACATCGTCGCCGGAGCCTGCCGGCAGCGGGATGTTGAGCACGGTTTCGTGGCTCGAGCCTGGCCCACCCGTCCCGGGATAGAACGGCCATTCGTGGAGTGAGACGAACAGCACGGAGTCGTCGCCGCCGAGCAGCGCCTCCGTGCCGTTGCCGTGGTGCACGTCCCAGTCGACGATCGCCACGCGCTCGAGGCCGAGCACCCGCTGGGCGTGGCGTGCGGCCACGGCGACGTTGCCGAAGATGCAGAAGCCCATCGCCGCGCCCGGCAGCGCGTGATGCCCCGGCGGCCGCACGAGTGCGAATGCACCCCGTTCCACGGCCTCGATCGCGCAGCCTGCCGCGAGCCGCGCGGCCTGCCAGGTGCTCGGCGTGCCAAGGGTGTCGCCGTCGAGCCACAGCTCGCCGTCGAGGCGCTCGATGAACGTCACGTACTCCGCTGCGTGCACCCACTCGAGCTCCTCGCGCGTCGCGGCACGCCCCTCGTGGAACGGGCCGAGCGCGGCATGCAGGACCGCGAGACGCTGCTCGCGGTCGGGGTGGTGGCGCCGCGACACCGGATGCAGCTCGGCGAAGGCGGAATGAGAGACCAGCTCCATCACAGGCTCTTGGCGGCACTCACCAGCCGCGGTTCAGGCGGCAGCCAGACGCTCCGCGAGTCGCGGCAGGCCGAGGTCGCGAGCCGCGTCGGCGGCCGCCTGCCAGTCGGGGACATGGTCGGGGACGGGCGGCAGCGGGGCGGCCGGGTCGAGCGTGGCGATCTCCCGGAAGCGCCGCAACGAGTCCGCCTCGGCAGCGAAGCGTCCGGCCTCGAGGAGAGCCTCGAGCGACCCGAACTCCGCAAGGAGCGAGGCGGCGCCCTTCTCGCCTACCCCACGTGCGCCCGGGATCTTGTCGGAGGGATCGCCCCGGAGCGCGATGAAATCGGTCACCTGGTCGGGGCGCACCCCGTATCTCTCCCACACGCCGGCGACATCGACCTTCCGGATCTCGCGCACCCCCTTCACCGGCTGCAGCACCACCGTCTGCTCGCCCACGAGCTGGAACGCGTCGCGGTCGGAGGTGGCGACGACGGTCTGTCCGCCGCGGCGCTCCTCCTGCACGACCGCCGCGGCGAGGAAGTCGTCCGCCTCGAATCCGGCGGCCTTACCACAGACGATGCCCGCGGCAGCGACCAATCCGGGCAGGAGATCGAGCTGCTCGACGATCTCGGGATCGAACTCGCGTCCAGACTGGTACGTCTCGAGGAGCAGGTTGCGGTAGGTGGGCACGAACAGCGTGTCCCAGCCCACGACGACGGCGCGCGGCTGCTCGAGCTGCCAGAGACCGAGCAGCATGCCCATGAAGCCGGTGATGGCATTGCCGGGTCTTCCGCCGGCACGGCGCACCGACCGCGGCGTGGAATGAAACGCCCGATGGACGAACGAGTCGCCGTCGACTGCCAGGAGCGGCTTCGCTCCCGCGGTCACCGGGCGAGCGACTCCTCGAGCGCGGTGATCGCCTCTCGCAACCGATCGGTGGCTTCGGTTGCGGCTTCGGCGGGATCGCGCCCGGCGAGATCCGAGAGGTCGAGCGGCTTCCCGTACGCGACGCGAAGCGGCCCCAGCATGCGCAGACGGTTTGTTCCGGCGACCGCCGCCGGCACGAGCGGCACACCCGCATCGAGTGCGATCCTGGCGGCTCCGCTGTGCCATCTGGCTTCGTACTTCTTGCGCAACCCCTTCGAGCGGCGCGTACCTTCCGGGAACATGACGACGACCTCCCCGCCCCGTGCGAGGCTCACGCCGGTCTCGATGGCGTCGAGGTCACGCTCACCCCTCCTGACCTTGAACCCACCTGCAGCCGAGAGGAAAGGCCCGAGCGGGAACCAGAACAACTCGGACTTGGCCATGAATCGCAGGAAGCGTCGGGGGAAGAGCGGCGTCCCGAGCGGCCACGGATCGAAGTTCGACCAATGGTTCGCGGCGAGCACATATCCGCCGTCCCGGGGCAGGTGCTCGCGACCGGTGGCGCGCAGGCGGAAGAGCCCGCGGACGACCGGCCAGGCCAGCCCTCCGACCAGCAGATACGTCAGAGACGGTCTTGGCGTCGGCATCGTGTGGCCAGGATAGGGCTAATGACAACCGTCGTCGCGCCGATAAGGTTCCCCGCCACATGACTCGCCGTCTCGTCATCGTCGAATCCCCCGCGAAAGCGCGCACCATCGCCGGCTACCTCGGCGAGGGGTTCGACGTGCAGTCGAGCATCGGCCACATCCGCGATCTCCCGAACCGTGCCTCGGACATGCCGAAGGAGGCGCGTAAGCGCTTCGGCACGATGGGCGTCGCGGTCAGCGACGGCTTCGAGCCGTACTACATCGTGGACGAAGACAAGAAACACGTGGTCAGCGACCTCAAGAAGCGCCTGAGCCAAGCCGACGAGCTCCTGCTCGCAACCGACGAAGACCGCGAAGGGGAGGCCATCGCCTGGCATCTGCTGCAGGTGCTGAAGCCGAAGATCCCGGTGCGCCGCATGGTCTTCCACGAGATCACCCGCGATGCGATCGGTCGCGCGCTGACCGAGACACGCGAGATCAACGACCGGCTGGTCGACGCACAGGAGACCCGCCGCATCCTCGATCGGCTCTACGGCTACGAGGTGTCCCCGGTGCTCTGGAAGAAAGTCACGCAGGGGCTCTCGGCCGGCCGTGTGCAGTCGGTGGCGACCAGGCTCGTGGTCGAGCGGGAGCGCGACCGCATCCGCTTCGTCTCCGCCGGCTACTGGGACATCGCCGGCCGCTTCGAGCCTGGGTCGTTCGAGGCTCGCCTGGTCGCGCTCGACGGGAGCCGTGTCGCCCAGGGCCGGGACTTCGACGAGAGCGGACAGCTCCAGGATCCGTCGCTCACGCAGCTCGACGAGGCTGGGGCGCGTGCGCTGGCGGACGGTCTGGCCGGGGCGACATACACGGTTCGCACGGTCGAGGAGAAGCCGTACACGCGACGCCCGGCCGCGCCCTTCATGACCTCGACGCTGCAGCAGGAGGCGAGCCGCAAGCTCCGCTTCTCGGCGCAGACGACGATGCGCGTGGCCCAGAGGCTGTACGAGAACGGGTACATCACCTATATGCGCACCGACTCGACGACGTTGTCGGAACTGGCGCTGACGGCGGCACGCACGCAGGCGACGACCCTGTACGGAGCCGAGTACGTGCCGAGCGCACCACGCCGCTACGAGCGGAAGGTGAAGAACGCACAGGAGGCCCACGAGGCGATCCGCCCGGCCGGGGACACCTTCCGCACCCCGCAGCAGGTGGCGGGCGAGCTCGGCCGCGACGAGTACGCGCTGTACGACCTGATCTGGAAGCGCACGATCGCCTCGCAGATGGAAGACGCCCGCGGGAGCACGGCGACGCTCCGCTTCGGCGCGCGCGCAACAACCGGCCAGGACGCCGAGTTCGGCGCCTCCGGCACCGTGATCACGTTCCGCGGCTTCCTGGCCGCCTACGAGGAGGGACGGGACGAGGCGAACGGCGACCCGGACGAGGAACGGCGGCTTCCCTCACTCGAGGTCGGTGCCAGCCTCACGGC
>JBJXGY010000167.1:0-6733 GCA_046160185.1 Gaiella sp.
TGGAGCGGCAGGTGCTGGTGCTCGTCACGCTCGGGCTCCTCGCCTTCGGACTGGTGATGGTCTTCAGCGCCACGTCGGCGTCGGCGGCGCTCGACGGCGGGAACCCGATCGAGCCGCTGGCCAAGCAGGCGGTCTACGCGGCCGGCGGAGTGCTCGCGATGATCGTGCTGTCGCGAATCGACTATCACGTGCTTCGTCCACTCACCCCGCTCCTGCTCGTCGGTGCCTTTGTCGCCTGCGCTGCCGTGATCGTGATCGGTCCCTCGATCAACGGAGCCCACCGCTGGTTCGTCGTCGGCCCGTTGAGCCTGCAGCCGTCGGAGTTCGCGAAGCTCGCGGTGCTGCTCTGGCTCGCGGCTCGCCTCTCGCGACGCCATGCGCCGAGAACACCGGGCGAGCTCGTGAAGCCGATCGGGCTCGTCGTCGGGGCTTTCGGTCTCGTGATCATCCTTCAGCCCGATCTCGGCACCACCATCTCGCTCGGGCTGATGGCGGCCGCCGTGCTGCTCGTCTCGGGGACGCCGCTCCGTCTGATGACGCTCGTCGGTGTCGCCTCCGTTTCCCTTGCGGCGGTCGCCATCTACCTCGAGCCCTACCGGCGCGCGCGGATGCTGGCCTTTCTCGACCCGTGGCAGGACGCAGAGGACGGCGGCTATCAGATCGTGCAGGCGTTCATCGCCATCGGTCGTGGCGGGATCACCGGAGAGGGGCTCGGGCAGAGCGTGCAGAAGGCGAACTTCCTGCCCGAGGCGCACACGGACATGATCTTCGCGGTGGTGGGAGAGGAGCTCGGGCTGGTCGGCGTCACGCTGATCCTGCTCGCCTTCGCGGCGTTCGCCTGGGCCGGGTGCCGCGTCGCGCGTACCTGCCGCGACCCATTCGGGATGCGCGTCGCCGCCGGCGCGACCGCGCTGATCTGCGGCCAGGCGGCGGTGAACATCGCGGCGGTGCTCGGCATCGCCCCGCTCACCGGCATTCCGCTGCCTTTCATCTCTGCCGGCGGCTCCTCCTTGCTCGTGCTCCTCGCAACCGTGGGCATCGTCCTTAACATCGCTTCCAATGAACGCGTCGTCGAAGCTCGTGTGCGTGGTCGCAGCCGGGGGCACAGCCGGCCACGTGCGGCCGGCGCTCGCAGTGGCGGAGGCGCTGCGCGCCCGAGGCGCGACCGTGACGTTCGCAGGCACCCGGGATCGCGTCGAGTCGCGGCTGGTGCCTGAAGCCGGCTTCGAGCTCGATACCTTCGCCGTCACCGGATTCCCGCGGCGCCCCGGACCGGGGCTCGTGCTGGCGCTCTGGCGCGCCGTGCGCGCACCGTTCGCCTGTCTGCGGATCCTGGCGCGGCGCCGGCCCGACGTCGTGATCGGGGGTGGGGGATACGTCGCAGGTCCGATGCTCGTGGCGGCCCGCCTGCGCGGGATCCCGGCTGTCCTGACCGAGGCGGACGCGCACCTCGGCCTGGCCAACCGCCTCGCACTGCCGTTCGTACGGCGGGTCTTCCTGGCGTACGCGATCGATGGCCGGCACGGCGACAAGTTTCGAGTCGTGGGCCGTCCCATCCCGCTCGCGCACCTGTCCGGGTCGCGGCAGGAGGGGAGGCGGATGCTCGACCTGCCTGCCGAGGGCCCGGTCGTGCTGGTCGCCGGCGCGCTCGCGGGCGCACGTTCGCTCAACGAGATGGCCGTGACCGCGTGGGGCGAAAGCGGCCCCGCCGTCCTCCACGTCTCCGGGGCACGCGACTACGACACGCTACGGCCCCGGATCACGCGGCCCGAGTACCACCTCGTGCCGCACACCGACCTCTTCGGGGAGGCCCTGCGGGCGTGTGATCTCGCAGTCTCCCGGGCGGGCGGCACGGTGTGGGAGCTCGCAGCGGCCGGGACGCCGGCGATCCTCGTTCCGTATCCGTTTGCCACCGCCGACCATCAGACCCGCAATGCCCGGCACTTCGAACAAGGGGGCGGCGCGATCGTCGTCGCCGACGAGGACGTCGACACGGTGCCCGGGCTCGTGGCCGAGTTACTGGGCGACCCGGAACGGCTCGCGCGGATGCGAGCGGCGATGCTCGGGCTCGCGCGGCCTCACGCGGCCGAGGAGATCGCGGACGAGGTGATGGCGCTTGCCCGCCGCTGAATCCGGCAAACACGTGCAGGCGTCTCTCGTCGGCCGCCGGTTCTACTTCGTCGGCATCGGCGGCTCGGGGCTTTCGGCCTACGCGAACATCGCCCGCAGCCTCGGAGCCGAGGTCGCCGGCTGGGATCTCCGTGACACCGTGTTCATGCGGGCGCTCGAGGGCGTGGCGATCGATCTCGGCAACGAGCCCACTCCTCCGCCGGGGTGGGAGGTCGTGCTCTCGACCGCGCATCTCGATCGTGCCGACGGCATGCCGCGCGCGCTGTTCCTCGCGGAGCTCGTGCGCGCCACGCCGTCGATCGTGGTCGGCGGCGCGCACGGCAAGACAACGACCGCCGCCATGATCGCCTTCGTCCTGCAGGAGACCGGGCGGGATCCGTCCTTCGCGATCGGCGGGATCGTCCCGCAGCTCGGTGGGAACGGCCGGGCCGGCAGCGGCTACCTCGTGGTCGAAGGAGACGAGTCCGACCGTTCGATCGGCGAGCTCCGGCCCGAGATCGCGGTGGTCACCAACATCGAGCTCGACCACTTCGGCTGTTACGCCTCGGAGGCGGAGCTGCGCACGTTCTTCGAGCGCTGGCTGGCCGGCGTCCCACACGTCGTGCGGAGCTGGGAGCTGGAGCCGGCGGAGCTCGAGCTCACTCTGCCGGGGGCCCACAACCGGCAGA
This sequence comes from Gaiella sp., assembly GCA_046160185.1. Classification (GTDB taxonomy): domain Bacteria; phylum Actinomycetota; class Thermoleophilia; order Gaiellales; family Gaiellaceae; genus Gaiella. The sequence goes on from JBJXGY010000167.1 coordinate 2,799, forward strand.
ACGCGGCGGCTGCGCTGGCTGCGCTCGAGCTGGCCGGTGTGGCCCGAGCCGAAGCCGAGCCGGTGCTGCAACGCTTCACCGGCGCCGACCGCCGCTTCCAGCTCGTCGGGGCGGTGGACGGCATCACGGTGATCGACGACTACGGCCACAACCCCACCGAGCTCCGCGTGACCCTGGAGACGGCGCGCGAGCGCACAAGCGGCCGCCTCGTCGCCGTCTACCAGCCGCACGTCAACGAGCGGACCCGCCATCTGGCGGCCGAGCTCGCGGAGGCCCTCGGTGCAGCCGACATCGCGGTCGTGACCGAGGTCACGGGAGCGCGAGACACACCACGTGACGGCGTCTCGGGCAAGTGGGTGCTCGACCGGTTACCTGGGCACGTCCGCGGTGTCTGGGCACCCACCCTCGACGCGGCGACTCCATTGACCCTGTCGCTCGTGCGTCCCGGCGACGTCGTCGTCACCCTGGGCGTAGGGGAGCCGTGGCGCGTGGCCCGGGCGATCGTGGACGGGCTCTCCACTTCGGTATGCGGTTCGCGCGGCTGACCACGATCGGCGTGGGCGGCCCCGCCCGCGCCTACGCGGAATGCGCCACCGTCCGCGAGCTCTCGGCGATGGTGCGCCGCGCGTCTGCAGAGGGGATGGCGGTGGTCACGATCGGCCTCGGCTCGAACGTGCTCGCCGCGGACACCGGGGTGGAGGCCCTGGTGATCAGGCTCGTGGGGGAGCTCGCCGCGGTCGAGACCGAGGGAACGCTGCTGCGAGCCGGGGCGGGTGCCACCAACGCCGTCTGCCTCCACCGGGCACGAGACGCGGGGCTCGGCGGGTTGGAGTTCGCCTGTGCGATCCCCGGGACGGCAGGTGGCGGCGTGCGCATGAACGCCGGCGCCTACGGATCGGACTGGTCGCAGATCCTGGTGCGCGCGTTCGTCGTCTCGGCCGAAGACTCGCGCTGGGTCGATGTGGAGGAGCTCGGTCTCTCCTACCGTCATTCCTCGGTCAAGCCCGGGGAGGTGGTGGCACAGGTCGAGTACCGGCTGACGCCCCGCCCCGCCACCGAGATCCGGGCCGAGGTGACCGAGCTGGTGGCTCGCCGCAAGGCGACTCAGCCCACGACGAAGCGGACGTTCGGGTCGGTCTGGAAGAACCCGCCGGGAGGCCTGGGGGCCGGCGCGCTGCTCGACCGCTGCGGGCTCAAGGGGTTCACGATCGGCGGCGCACGCATCTCGCCCATGCACGCCAACTTCATCGAGAACGCCGGCGACGCGACCGCCGAGGACTGCCTGGCGCTGATGGCGGAGTCCCGCCGGAGGGTGCGCGAGCACGCCGGCGTGGAGCTGGAGCACGAGGTGGTGCTGCTCGGCGGCATCGAGGTGCCGCGAACGTAGGGAACCGCCCGGCGCCGCCGAAAACCGGCTGGGTGGCCAGTAACTGGGGACGAGTCGATCGGAGATCGCGTTCGCGTGCGAGCGCGGAAAGTGCCGTCGTCCCGCTTCCGGACGCCGCCGCGGACGGTCGCCTCGACCTCGGTCGTCTCGTCCCCACCGGCCGCTCGATCGCGCTGGCCCTGGCGATCACGATCGGTGCGCTCGGCTGTTACCTCTGCGCGCGCTACACGGCCGTGTTCGCGGTGCGTGAGATCACCGTGATCGGTGCCGAGGGCACGGTCGCGGAACAGGTGCAGGCGGTGCTCGCCGACCATCGGGGGTCGAGCCTGCTGGCCGTCGATCTCGAGTCCTCCCAGGCCGAGCTGGCGGCCTTGCCCGTCGTCGCGTCGGTTGCCCTCGACCGTGCCTTCCCGCACACCCTGACGGTGCACGTTCGACCCGAACGGGCGGTTGCCGTAGTCCGCCGCGGCACTCACTCCTATCTGCTCTCCGCCCGTGGGCGGGTGATGGGGGAGGTCGAGCGAGGTGCGCAGCGGTCGCTGCCACGCATCTGGACGGCGGCCGGCGTCGAGCTGTCGCCGGGTCAGCTCGTCGACGGTGATCTCGCACTCGCCGCACGGTCGGTGCGGCCGGTTCACGACAAGCTGTTGCCCTCCCCGGTGGCCTCGGTCATCGCCGAGACCGGATCGCTGTCCTTCCGCCTGCGGTCAGGGCTCCAGCTGAGGCTGGGCGACACGGGCGATCTCGAGCTCAAGCTCGAAGTGGCGCGCCGCCTCATCCCCCTGCTGGAACCCGGTACCACCTACCTCGACGTGAGCCTTCCCGCTCGCTCGGTGGCCGGTAGCGACACTTAACCTCGAGTTGAGGTTGAGGCATTGGGTGCGGCGAGGGTTCAGAATCTGGTTGACAGTGCCGACAAGGAGTCCGTACCCTGGCTGCGAAAGCGGATTGGGCAGGCCCCGTCAACAACCGGAGCCTCGACGGAAGCTTGACGTCGAGGCAGATCGAGAGAAGACGACGTGATGAACAGCTCTGGCAATTACCTGGCGGTGATCAAGGTCGTGGGAGTCGGCGGTGGGGGCACCAACGCCGTCAACCGCATGGTCGAGTCCGGCCTCTCGGGAGTCGAGTTCATCGCCGTCAACACGGACGCGCAGGCGCTCCTGATGACGGACGCCGACGTCAAGATCCACATCGGCTCGAAAGCGACGCGCGGGCTCGGTGCCGGCGCCGATCCGGCCGTCGGCCTCGCTGCCGCGATGGAGACACGCGACGAGCTGAAAGAGGCGCTCAAGGGCGCCGACATGATCTTCGTCACGGCCGGTGAGGGCGGAGGCACGGGAACAGGAGGCGCGCCCGTCGTGGCCGAGCTGGGCCGCGAGCTGGACGCGCTCACCGTGGGCGTTGTGACCAAGCCGTTCGGGTTCGAAGGCCGCCGGCGCGCCGAGCAGGCGGAACTCGGCATCGCGAACCTGCGCGATCGCGTCGACACGCTGATCGTGATCGAGAACGACCGTCTGCTCCAGGTCGTCGACAAGAAGACGCCGGTGACCGAGGCGTTCCGGATCGCCGACGACATCCTGCGCCAGGGCGTCCAGGGCATCACCGACCTGATCACCGTGCCGGGTCTCGTCAACCTCGACTTCGCCGACGTGCGAACGATCATGCGCGATGCCGGGTCGGCGCTGATGGGCATCGGCGAAGCCTCGGGGGCGACCCGCGCCGTCGACGCCGCCAACGCCGCCGTGTCATCGCCGTTGCTCGAGACCACACTCGACGGCGCCACCGGAGTGCTGCTCAACATCACCGGCCCGGCCGATGTCGGGCTCTTCGAGGTCAACGAGGCGGCAGAGGTCGTCACGGGCCACGCCGACGCCAACGCGAACGTGATCTTCGGCGCGGTCATCGACGAGTCGATGAAGGACACAGTCCGGGTCACCGTCATCGCCACGGGCTTCGGTGGGCGCGGCGCGCGCCGCCGCCTGGCGGGCGTGGTCGGCTCCGCGGCGCTCGCGACGAGCAGCTCCAGCGAGGACGTACGGACGAGGCTCGTGAGGCCCGCGCCGTCGGACGACGACATCGACGTGCCGTCGTTCCTGCGCGACGAGTAGACGCGTAGCCGCGTCCGAGAGGCGACTGCACGCCAACCTGCCTGCGGGCGGAGCCCGCACGCTAGCCCGGATCGTTCATCAGGCGTGATCGCGGGGCGCCTGCCGGGGTTGTCAGGTCGTGCGCGGGACGGGTCGGGAAGGCTGGTGGCCTTTTCGATCTGTCCCGTGTGCGGAGCGCACCGACCGGGTGTGGGCCTTCCATGGTTTGCGGAGGGTCTGCACCCGGTCGGGGAGCGGCCTGGCGGGCCCGGCAGGATGCACCGCCCGCGGATGATGAACGATCCGGGCTAGACCCCAGCTGAGGCCAGGAACCTGGTGACGGCGTCGATCGTCTCTTCGAAATCGTCCCACAGCACACCGTGGCCGCCCGGCACGGTGACGGCGGTCACGTTCGGCAGGATGGGCACGTCGACGGGGAGCCAGGAGCGCGCCCCCAG
>JBJXGY010000168.1:0-21962 GCA_046160185.1 Gaiella sp.
CCGTAGCAGAGCAGGTTGATCCCGACCGCGAGCGAGATCGAGCTGTGGCTCCACCCGAACGTGTCGTGCAACGGCACGAGCAGCACTCCCGCCGTGGAACGGAAGCCCGCGGCCATCACCAGCACGACGAACGTGGCGCCGGCGACGATCCAGGCAGGGTGCAGGCGGCCGCGCATCACGCCACGGTATCGGTAGGCCGCGGCGCGGGAGCCGGTCTCGACCTGAGTGGCGAGCCGGCCGTTTTGGGTAACCCACGATGGGGGGAACGGGGTCGCTTGGGCATACCACCTTGGGGGGACAGTCCCCTCTCGCGCAATGACCGGAACGGCACGCCGGCGTCGGGGACAGTCCCCCGGGCCCCCGGGCTCGCAGGGGCCGGGCTCGCAGGGGCCGGGCTCGAAGGGGTCGGGTTCGTTACGAGGCGCGGGCGTCCGCGACCGCGACGAGGCGCTCACGGATCGCGTCCGCATCCGGGCCGAGATCGTCGAGCCGTGGCAGGGCCGCCAGCGAGTCGAGCCCGAACACGCGCTCGAACAGCGGCGTCGTCTTGTAGCGCACGGCGCCACCCGGCGTCTCTTCACGGCCGGACTCGGCGACGAGGCCGCGCTCGACGAGCGCCGCCACCGCGGAGTCGGCCGCAACGCCACGGATGCGGGCGATCTCCGGGCGGCTGACGGGGCCGAGGTAGGCGACGATGGCCAGCGTCTCAAGCGCCGCCTGTGAGAGACCGCGCTCCACCGGACGCTCGAACAGGCGCCCGCACGCCTCCGCCGCCTCCTTCGAGGCGCGGAAGCAGAAGCCGCCCGCAACCTTCTCCAGCACGATCCCGCTCCGGCCTTCGGCGTAGCGCTCGCCGAGGAGCGAAAGGGCCAGCTCGATCCGCTCCTTGTCGTCCTGCGTCGCCTCCGCCAGCTCCTTCACCGAGAGCGGCTGCGAGGCGACGACGAGCAGCGCCTCCACCGTTCGCGCCAGCTGGTCGACCGGACTCGAGGTGATCAGGCGGAGCGCACGGTTTCCGTCCACTGGAGGATCCTTTCGTGTTCGAGGCGGGAGACACGGATGGGCGCGAAGGGGGCAGCCTGGCCGAGCGCGACCTCGCCCTCCTTGCGTAGCTCGAGCAGCGCGAGGAACGCGACGGCCTGCTCCACGCGGGAGAGCCCCTTGACCTCGCTGTCGAAGTCGAAGAGACGGCGCGAGCGCAGCACCGAACGGAAGCGCTCGAGGAACTGCTGCACCGGTGGGAAGCGAAGCGCCATGTGCGAGAGCGACACCTTCGGCGGCTCCACCGCGAGTCCTCGCAGCGCCGCCACCAGCTTCAGCGGATCCTGGTCGGCGAGCCGTCGCTCCGGCCGCGGGGCGAGCGGCGCAGGCCCGAGCCGGAAGAAGCGGTCACCCTCCTCCGCCAACCGTTCGCGCAGCCAGCCGGCCGCCTCCTTCATCCGGCGATACTCGGCCAGCCGGCGCGCAAGCTCCTCGGCTGCCTCCTCCGGCTCCAGCTCCGACAGCTCCTCCTCCTCGTCGGGGAAGAGATGGCGCGCCTTCAGCTCGAGCAGCGCCGCCACCAGCACGAGGAACTCGCCGCACGCGTCGAGATCGAGTCGCTCCTGCTCGGCGAGACGCTCGACGAACGCGACCACGATCCCGGCCACGTCCACCTCGGAGGGATGCAGCTGGTCCTTGAGGACCAGGGTCAGCAGCAGGTCGAACGGGCCCTCGAAGGCGTCGAGGTCCAGCTCGAGATCACGGACGACGAGAGCGGTATCGGACATGGCGGGACACGCCAGAACCTAACTGCGTGGTCGGACGCGGCCTTTCGGCACCGCCATCGCCGGCGGCGGCTTGGCGGCTGCGTGTCGCCGCGGCCAAGGCCAAGGCAGCCGCACGCCCGGCCACCGGCGGGAGCCGTCACCGCGCTGCGTCCCGATGAACCAGAGCGTTCCGAGGACGATTCCGGCCAGCGACACCCACGCATTCAGCCGCAGGCCGAGGAGCTCGTGCGCCTGGTCGATGCGCAGGATCTCCACCCAGAAGCGGCCGAAGCAGTACAGCGCCACGTACAACGCGAACAGCCCAGGGGGACGCGGCTTGAACCGCCGCTCGATCACGAACACGAGCAGCGCTGCTGCGAACAGATCCCAGAGCAGCTCGTAGAGGAACGTCGGATGGAACGTGGTTCCCGCCGGGTAGCCCGCCTCGAAGACCCTGCCGGCGGAGACCTCGAGCGCCCAGGGCAGATCGGTCGGCTTGCCGAACAGCTCCTGGTTGAACCAGTTGCCGAGCCGACCCACGCCCTGCGCCACGAGCAGACCGGGCGCCAGACAGCTCGCGAGAAGCGCGACGTCGGCGCCGGCACGCCTGGCGACGATCGCACCCGCGACGCACCCTGCCGCGATGCCGCCCCACACACCGAGCCCGCCCTTCCAGATCGCGAACGGCCCCCACCACTCGTCCGGCACCTCGCTCCAGCTCGTCAGCAGGTGGTAGGCGCGCGCCCCGACGATACCCCACCCGACACCCCAGATCGCCAGCCGGAGGATCAGATCCCAGTCTCCGCCGCCACGCCCCACGAACCGGCGACCCGCGATCGCGGTCGCCGCCGCGATCGCCAACAGCAGCATCAGCCCATACATGTGGATCTCGAGCGGGCCCAGATCGAACGTGCCCGAGCTCGGGGAAGGGATCGTGGCGAGCAGACTCACGTCCGCGATTCTGCCTGAGCCCGCGCGCGAACCCGCAGCGCCAGGGCTCGGCCGGTTCCGGGTGAGGGCACACGCGTGACACTCCGGCTCGTCGTCTGCCACGCGCCAGCGGCCTGATCTTCACGGAACATTCACACCGCGACCGCATTTACGTCACGCACACGCGATATACACACCCCCACAACCAATCCGCGGAGCGCCCGGGCGACGAATAACGGGCAACGACGAAGCGTTGGAGAGAGTAGATGGCGACCACGCACCTCACACCCGAGCATGACCTCCACCTTGATCCGGTCGAGCGCTGGCGGCTCGAGTCCCTCGAGCGGGCCGGGTACGACATCGAGGCCGCCACCGTGATCGCCGCTTCACCCGAGGTCGACCTCCACACCGCCGTATCGCTCCTCGAGCACGGCTGCTCGGTCGAGCTCGCGCTGCAGATCCTCCTCTGACAGCGCCGCGGGTCTGACCCCGGTCTGACCCTGTCTAGACGCCTGTCATCCCGCCACAGGGAGGGTGTGACGTCCGCCGTCTGCCTCACAGCCAGGTCGCGGCAAGCCGTACCCGCAGGGTCCCAACCCCGAGGGGCGGACCCTTGGCGCACTAGACGACTGCTGCCTCCCCGAGCAGCGCCTTCGCCTCGGCGAGGAAGTCCGAATCCGGCTGGACGCGATACTCCGGGCCGAGGGCGAGGGTCTTGGGACCGGCGGAGGTCTCGAGCGAGACGTAGACGGGTGACTCGCCCGGATACTCCCGTACGAGGCGGGCGAGCTCGGAGATCACGCCGACCGGCGCCTCCCGGGCATCGATCGCCACCCGCACCTCGCGGCGTTCCCTGACCGCCTCGAAGCCCGTCAGCTCGAGCACGATCAGCTTCGTCTCACCCGCCTGCTTGTGATCGACCCTGCCCTTCGCGATCACGATGCGCTCCGACACGCACAGGTCTCGAGAGGCGTTGAACGTGGACGCAAAGACGACAGCATCGACCGTGCCCGTGGGATCGTCGAGCGTGAGGAACACCATCGGCTCGCCACGCTTCGTCGTCGAATGCTTGACCTCGGAGATGATGCCGCCGACGACCACCACCTCGCCGTCCCGCCGGCGCTCCAGGTCGGAGAGCATGGCGTCGGTCTTGCGCCGCAGCTGGTCGCGCACCGCCGACAGCGGATGCTCCGACACGTACAGGCCAAGTGTCTCCTTCTCCAGCCGCAGAAGCTCGGCCTTCTGGAACTCACCGCCCGGGATCGCGGGATGACGAGTGCTCGCCGCCTCCGCCTGATCGACCGTCTCGCCGAGATCGAAGATCGACGCTTGCCCCATCAGCCGGTCGGCCGCCAGCTTCTGGCCGTGAGACAACGCCTGCTCGAGCACGGCCACCAAGCCCATCCGCGTCGCCCCGGTGGAGTCGAGAGAGCCGCACCTGACCAGCGCCTCCAGCGCACGCTTGTTCACGACCTGAGGATCGACGCGCTCCGTGAAGTCCCAGATCGAGGAGAACGGCCCGCCTTCCTCGCGCGCACGGACGATCGCCTGCGCCGCCGTCTCCCCCACGCTCTTCACGGCGTTCAGGCCGAAGCGGATCTTGCCCTCGACCACGGCGAAATCGACGCCGGACGAGTTGACATCTGGCGGCAGCACCTCGATCCCCATGTCGTGACAGCCGTTGACGTAGAACGGCACCCGGTCCTTGGTGTTCATCACCGAGGAGATGAGCGCCGCCATGTACTCGCACGGATGATGTGCCTTCAGCCACGCGGTCCGGTAGGCGATCAGCGCGTAGCACGCCGCGTGCGACTTGTTGAACGAGTAGTCCTGCGACTTCTCCGTGTCCTCCCATAGTTGCGTCGCCACAGCCTGCGTCACGCCGTTCGCGAGACAACCGTCGATGAACTTGCCCTTGAGCGAGGCCATCAGCTCGTGGATCTTCTTGCCGATCGCCTTGCGAAGATCGTCCGCTTCGGCCGGGGTGAACCCGCCGAGCGTCTTCGCGATCTCCATCGTCTGCTCCTGATAGAGAGCAATGCCGTAGGTGGGTCCCGTGATCGCATGCAACCGCTCGTCGAGGAAAGAGACCCTCTCCTTGCCGTTCTTGCGCGCAGCGTAGGTGGGGATGTACTGCATCGGCCCCGGCCGGTAGAGGGCGACGAGCGCCACCAGATCCTCGAACTCGGTCGGCCGAACCTGGCGCAGGGCCTCGCGCATGCCCGACGACTCGAACTGGAAGACACCGGTGGAGTCGCCACGGGCCAGCATCTCGTACGTCGCCGGGTCGTCGAGCGCCACCCTCGAGATGTCGAGCCCCTCCCCGACGAGCTTCTCCGCGGTGGCGATCACGTCGAGGTTGCGCAGGCCCAGGAAGTCCATCTTCAGCAAGCCCAGCTTCTCCACGTTTCCCATCGCAAACTGCGTGACAACCTCGGCGTCGGTCCCCTTCTGCTGCAGCGGCACGGTCTCGATCAACGCGTCGGCGCCGATCACGACACCGGCGGCGTGGATCGAGTCGGCACGGGTCAGGCCCTCGAGCGGCCGCGCCAGGTCGAGGATCTCCTTCGCCACCGGATCGGAGTCGACTGTCTGCCGAAGCTCGGTGCCCGGCTTGAGCGCCTCCTCGAGCGTCTGACCCGGGCCTTCCGGAACCATCTTCGCAATGCGATCGACGACCCCGTACGGCACTTCGAGCACCCTGCCGGCGTCGCGGATCGCAGCCCGCGCGGCCATCGTGGAGAACGTGATGATCTGGGCCACGCGATCGCGGCCGTACTTGTCCGCCACGTAGTTGATGACGCGTTCGCGGCCCTCGACCGCGAAGTCGATGTCGATGTCCGGCATCGACTTGCGGCCGGGATTGAGGAAGCGCTCGAACAGGAGGTCGTAGCGGATCGGATCGATGTCGGTGATCTCGAGGCAGTAGGAGACGAGCGAGCCCGCCGCGGAGCCGCGTCCCGGTCCGACGTGGATGCCGTTTCGCTTCGCGAAGCCGACGAAGTCGGAGACGATCAGGAAGTAGTCCGCGAACCCCATCTCGCGGATCGTCTTCAGCTCGAACTGCAGCCGCTCGGTGAGCTCGGGGCCGGCGTGGTCGTAGCGCTTGCGCAGCCCGGCCTCGCAGAGCGCGACGAGGTGCTCGAAGGCATCCTCGCCCTCGGGTAGCGGGAACCTGGGCAGCAGGATGTTGCCGAGCGCGATCTCGACGTTGCAGCGCTCGGCCACTTCGAGCGAGCGTCGCATCGCCTCCTCGTGCCCCGGAAAGTCGAGCGCCATCTCGGCCGGCGACTTGAAGTAGAACTCGTTCGTCCCGAAGCGCCAGCGGTCGGGGTTGCGGAGCGAGTCGCCGGACTGGATGCAGAGCAGCGCGTCGTGGCTGGTGGCGTCCCCGGCATCGAGGTAGTGGACGTCACCGGTCGCCACGAGCGGCAGCTTGCGCTTCGCGGCCAGGGCAGCCAGTTGCGGGACGAGCGGCTGCTGGATCTCGAGGCCCGCGTTCTGCAGCTCGACGTACGTGTTGTCGCGACCGAAGATCTGCTCGAGGCGGTCGAGCTCGGCCTCGGCGTCGTCCGGCCGGGCCTCCGACAGGGCTCGGGACACACGGCCCGAGAGGCAGCCGGAGAGCGCGATCAGACCGGGTGCGTACCGCTCGAGGAGCTCCCAGTCGACGCGGGGCCGGTAGTAGTAGCCCTCGAGATACCCGAGCGAGCTGAGCTTGACGAGGTTGCCGTAGCCCCGGTTGTCAGCAGCCAGCAGCGTGAGGTGGGCGTGGCCCTTGTGCTGCCTGCGCCGGTCGTCCACGACGTACACCTCGCACCCGATCACCGGCTTCACACCGTGTTTTCTCGCCTCCTGGTAGAGGTCGACGACCCCCGCGAGCGACCCGTGGTCGGTGAGCCCGACCGCGGGCATCTCCAGGCGCGCCGCCTTCTCCGCGAGCGCCGGGATCCGGCACGCCCCGTCGAGGATGGAGAACTCGGAGTGGACGTGCAGATGGACGAACGGGGTGCTCACGCTTGCCCCCAGACCCGGAATCCGCTCTCGCGGATCCCGGCTCGGGAAAACCCCTGAAGCGGCCGCTGGCGCGGCCGGCCGCTCACGAAGGACGCGCAGCACAGGGTTGACACAGGGCGCCTCACGCTCGCCCCCAGACCCGGGATCCGCTCCGCTGACGCGGCCGGCCGCTCACGTAGGAGGGGCGGCGAAGCGCTGACGAAGGGTGACGCACGGGAGGGCCATCGTACTGCGCGGTGGGGACGGTGCCCCACCGGCACGAAGCGACCCGGTCAGGCGCGCCTGGTGGCGGTGACCTCTTCAAGCGAAATCGAACCGTCCTTGAAGCCGCTCAGCCAGAGCAGCACGTAGCGACCGCGGACGGCACGGGTCTTGATCGTCGTCACCTGGCGATTGACCGGCACGATCGCCGAGGCGCCGGAGAACGGCCCGGTCTCGGAGCCCCCGACCCGTACCTCGACGAGGAAGCCGGGCGTGGTCGTGCGTATGGTCACGCTCGTGACCCGGGCGGCCCGGCCGGCGTCGAGCAAGAGGCCGATTCCCGACTTGAAGAACTGACGGTAGTTCTCGGTTCGCCAGGCGCTCGTCCGGTTACCGTCGACGGCGTTCACCGCCTGGACGTCGTTCTCGCTGCCGTCCCCCTCCGGGTCGAACCCGCCGACGGCGTCGAGCGACACGGGGACACTCCGCACCGCAGGCTTGACGGGCTGCGGGCTCGGTGGGGTCGGCGTGCGGGCGGCCGGTTGGGCAACCGAAGGCCCCGCCTCACCGTTTCCGAGCAGGGGCGAGCCCACGCCGTAGGCGACCGCGACGAGAAATGCCGCGAACGCGCTGAAGGCGAGCACGCGCGAGCCCCAACCGACCGAACCGCCCATGTGTGCGCAGCGTACCGCGCTCGTGGAGAGCGATCAGTCGCGGACGCGAACGAACACTGCTTCGAGCTGGAGCGCATCCGGACGCCACCGAAAGGCATTCACCAGCCGGGTGAGACTTGTGAGGAGAAAGGGCCGCATGACAAGCTCATCGGCAGCCTGACGGGCGCACCTGAGGGCGATCCCGTAAACAGGTGTGAGGGTCTCAGCCGTCTACCGGCGTCTCGTGGGTGTCGAGGAGGTAGGCCATCAGCACCGCGTCGATCGCTTCGCCGTCGCGGACGTAGTGGTTGCGCCGTAGACCTTCGCGGACGAAGCCGAACGATTGGTACAGGCCGATGGCGGCTTCGTTCCAGGGAAAGACGTGCAGCTCGAGCTTGGTGACGCCGGCGTCGCGAGCCCAGGTGACGGCCTGCTCGAGCAGGCGGCGACCCACCCCGCGCCGACGGTGCCCCACGCTCACGAGGATGCCGAGGTCGGCCACATGATGCGAGGCGGGATGGGGGTCGCGGCCGAGCGAGAGGCGACCGGCGATCTCACCGTCGAGCTCGGCGAGAAAGACGGCAGCGTCCGGATGGCGCCGCACCGATCGCAGGTACCGGCGCTCGTCCCAGACGCTGCGCTCGGGCGGCAGCAGCAGCCAGCCCTCGGGCTCCGCTCCCACCCGGCTCGCGAGACGGGCGAGCGCCGCCGCGTCGCCCGGCTCGGCGCGTCGCACGGTGATCAGACGACCACCCCGGCACCACCGCGACGCGGATCGCCCGCTGCTTCGAGTGTGCCGTCGGGCAGGGCCGCGACGGCAGACACCCCGCCAAAGAAGAGGTTCCGAGCGGCCCAGCGAACGACCTCGCCGGCCGGCTCCCGGCCGCGCCAGCCACCTTCGAGATGCGTCACGCCCGGATCGGCGTGGACGCGTGGTGCGTCGATCGCTTCGGCGACCGTCATGCCGAGTGCCAGCACCCGCCAGGCGACCTGAGCGATGGCGCCGGCCAGCCGTACCGACCCGGCGCTTCCGACGACAAGCCGCGGCACTCCGTTCGAGAGGGCGAGCGTGGGCGCCATCATGCTGGGCAGCCGGCTGCCCGGCTCGCGCGGGACAGCGCCGATCACGTCGAGCTCGCCCAGCATGTTGTTCAGCTCGAAGCCGCTGCGGAACACACCCGACCCCGAGCCGAGCGTCGAGGAGATACCGACCGCCAGGCCTGCCTGATCGATGACGGACACGTGAGTGGTTCCCGTGACCCGCGGCGTCCCGTGGTGCCCGGCGTAGCCGCGTGTGACCGCGTCCACGAGCGCGCTTTCGTCGCGAGCGGACTCGAGCTCCTCGAGCATCGTCCGGACCACACCACCACCGATCGAGGGCGCCGGTGCCGTCCAGACCTCGAGACCGCGGAACCCGAATCGGATCGCCTCCCGCTCGACCGGCCGGTACGAGGCAAGATCGCTCGCGAGCTCGGGTACCAGCCGCGGCAGCGACCGGCTTCCCTCGTCACGGATCAGCTCGAGCGCCGGCAAGAGGACGTCCGTGCGCAATCTCCCGGGTGTCCCGTACACGTGCGCGCCCGTCGGGTCGCGCGTGAGGAGCGGCAACAGGAGCGAGAGCAGAAAGCTCTGGGCTTCCCCCACCTCGACCCCGTGCGCCGCCAGCTCGAGAGCCGGCTCGAACAACGCGCCCCAGCGCAGACGTCCGAACCGGGCATGCGCCTCCTCGAGCCCGTGCACGAGCCCGGGCACGGCCACGGACTCCGGCCCGACGTGGAACACCTGGGCCGAGGAGTCGGCGAAGTCGATCACCAGCTCGTCCATCTCCCCACGGGGTGTCGAGGGCACGGTGAAGAAGCAGTCGAGGAAGACCGGGTCGCACCCGGGCTGGCGGATCAGGACGAACCCGCCTCCAGCCGGCCCGGTCAGCGGTCCCTCGGCGGCAAAGGCCGCAAAGACGGCTCCGAGCGCCGCATCGACGGCGTTGCCACCCTGCTCGAGGATGCTGCGGCCGGCGCGCACCGACGCCGGATGCCCGGCTGCAACGGCTCCCGTCATCACGAAACCACCTCGAAAGAGGGTACTGCGGTTACCCCTTCCGGGGGGCGCGAACGTCGATGACAGCCATTCAATGCGACGAAGCGGCAAGCACAGACCACGGACGGGGAAATGCGATCTCTCTTGAAGTCTCGACACGCCCTGGTGGGCGCCATCTCCACGACGGCCCTCGTCGTCGCACTCGCGACTCCGGGGCTGCTCGGCGACCGCTTCTCGGAAGCGCTCGACGGGCTCGGCCACGCGCAGGCCTCCTGGCTGTGGGCCGCCGCCCTCGCCTTTGCTCTCATGCACACGTTCTCCAGCTTCGCGTGGCGCGAGGCGCTCGGCGTGTGCGGCACCCGGACGAGCCGCACCGATGCCTTCGCGCGATACGCGGTCGGCTCTGGCGGGAACGCGATCGCCCCGGCGCACATGGGTAGCGCCGTACGGGTCTCGCTCTTCGCGCGGCTCGTGGAGGGTCGGGGCGCCCACTGGCAGGTGGCAGGAGCGGCCGGTGCCGTCGGCGCCACCCGGCAGGTGTGGTTCGGTCTTCTCGTGGCGGCCGCCGCGGCGATGGGGGCGGTGCCGGTCTGGCCGCTCGCGCTCGTGGGCCTCGTGCTCGTGCTCGCCGCGGGCGGTGCCTGGTTCTCGCGCCGCATCGACCTCAAGGCGCGTTGTGCCCACGTCTTCGACGCGTTCCGCGAGCTCTCGCGCTCGCCGCGGAGTCTCGCGGCGGTGGCCTTCTGCGATCTCGTCTCGATCTCGTGCAAGGTCGCCGGTTCGCTGTTCGTCCTGATGGCCTTCGGCATCGACAATCCGCTCGCGCCGGCTCTCGTCGTCGTGGCCGCGGTGGAGCTGGCGGCGGCGATGCCCGTCACGCCGGGCAACGCCGGCCTGGCCAGCGCGGCGGTCGCGTTCGCACTCGGCACACAGGGTGTCGCCAGCGACATCGGTCTCTCGGTGGGTGTCGCCTTCGGCGCACTCGAGATGCTGGTCGCGATCGGCGTCGGTGCAGCCGGTGCGCTCACGCTCGCCCGCCCGACGTTGGCGCCGATCGTGCGCGTCGCGGCGGCTTCGACGGCAACCGCAGGGCTCACCTTCGCCTTCGGCGCAACGGTCCTCGTCGGACTGTTCTGAGACGGCCGGCGGCCGGAGGCGGCGATGTCTCCGGGTGCCCGGTGCCTGAGCTCAATCAGGCACCGGTTCTCTGTCACGCCCCGGTGTTCTCGGCCACGCCCTACCGCAGGAAGCTGGGCAGCTCGGCGTCCTCGGCGCTCGGCCGGCGTGGCGCGCGAGAGGCGACCGCCTGCTCCGCGAACGCGGGCACATGCGCACGGCGACGGGTTCCGCCGAGACCCGTAGCGACGACGGTCACCCATACCTGGCCGGTGAGCCGCTCGTCGACGGTCGCACCGAAGATGATGTTCGTGTCGTCGGTTGCCGCCTGACGCACGACCTCGGCTGCCTCGTTGACCTCGAGCAGGGTGAGATCGTCGCCTCCTGCGACCGAGAGCAGGATGCCGCGCGCACCCGTGATCTCTGTGTCGATGAGCGGCGAGCGCAGGGCACGCTCCGCGGCCTGGCGGGCGCGGTCGTCCGCGGCCTCGGAGAAGCCGATGCCCATCAGCGCGCTGCCGGCGTCGGACATGATCGTGCGTACGTCGGCGAAATCGAGGTTGATCAGGCCGGGCATGGTGATCAGATCGCAGATGCCCTGCACGCCCTGGCGCAGCACGTCGTCGGCGATGCGGAAGGCGTCGACCATCGAGGTCGAGCGATCGAGCACCTCGAGCAGACGATCGTTGGGGATCACGATCAGCGTGTCGCATTCGGAGCGCAGCGCCTCGACACCGGCCTCGGCCGACGCCTTGCGCCGCGTGCCCTCGAAACGGAACGGGGTGGTGACGATGCCGACCGTGAGCGCACCGAGCTCTCGCGCGATGCCGGCGACGACCGGTGCTGCGCCGGTGCCTGTGCCGCCTCCCTCGCCGGCGGTGACGAACACCATGTCGCTGCCACGGAGCGCGGCGCGGATCTGGTCGTAGGTCTCTACCGCTGCGGCCTTCCCCGTCGCAGGGTCGGCGCCGGAGCCGAGGCCGTGCGTCACGGACTCGCCGATGTGGATCTTCACGGGTGCGTCGCACAGCTCGAGCTGCTGCATGTCGGTGTTCACGGCCACGAAATCGACCTGGGCGATACCCGCGTCGATCATCCTGTTGACTGCGTTGAGACCACCGCCGCCGATGCCCACGACCTTGATCACGGCGAGATAGGAGCCGAGCTCCCCCGCCGCGACGTTGAGACGGGGCGGGCTCTCGGGCAGCGGTGTCAGGAACCGACTCGCCGGCGGCTGGTAGGGCGGCGGCGCGGGCTCGGTCGGCTGGGTGGAGCTCGCCACGGGCTGCGCCGAAGCACGGCGTCGCGTGGCAGGCGGAGAGACCACGGTCTCGGACGACTCGGCCGCGGCGGCGTCCTCCATGCTGTCGAAGTCGTAGACGTGCTCGACCGTGGCCTCGATCGGGGCCACGGGCTTGGCGGCGGAGACGGGTTCGGGCTCGTTAACGACCTCGTGGGCCTCGGTCTGCGCGGCCCGGGATGCTGCGGCCGGCGGCTCTGCCTCGGCCGGGACAGGGTCGACGATCAGGGTCTGCTGAGTGTCGAGCTCCTCCGGCGCCGGCGGTTTGTCGGGTGTGCCGGCCCGGTTGGCGGCCTCTGTGGCGCGAAAGAGATCAGCCAGTGGGCCTTCACGCATGCTCGCGCGATTGCGTGCCACGTTCCCCCTCCTTCGCGACGATCTCGCGGGCGAGCTGCCGGTACGCCTCGGCTGCCGACCCCGCCGGGTCGTACCTGAGTACCGAGCTGCCCTTCACCGGCGCTTCCGCGTAGCGCACCGTCTTGCGGATCCGGGTCTTGTAGACCAGGTCTCCGAAGTTCTCCTCGAGGATCTCGATCGCCTCGCGCGAGTGCAGCGTGCGACCGTCGTACATGGTCGGGACGATGCCCATGACGGCGACCTCGGGGTTCAGGTTCTCCCTGACCATGGCCAGGGTGTTCTCGAGCTGCACCAGCCCCCGCAAGGAGAGGTACTCGCACTGCACGGGGACGATGACTCCGGTCGAGACGACGAATGCGTTGATCGTGAGCAGCCCGAGCGACGGCGGCGTGTCGATGAGCACGTAGTCGTACTTCCCCCGCACCTCGAGCAGCGCCTTTTCCAGCGCGCGCTCCCGCCCGATCAGCGACGCCAGCGCGAGCTCGGCGCCGGCGAGATCGATCGAGGAGACCGCTAGGTCGACCTCGATCGTGTGAATCACTTCCGAGATGGGGATGCGCCGGACGAGGACGTCGAACATCGACGTTTCGATCACGTCCGGGTTCATGCCCTGGCTCATCGTGAGGTTCCCCTGCGGGTCGAGGTCGACCAGCAGCACGCGGTGCCCCATCTCGCGGAGCGCCACGCCGAGGTTCAGCGTCGTCGTGGTCTTGGCGACGCCGCCTTTCTGGTTGGCGAGAACGATGATCTTGGTGACGGCAGGCGCCGCGCTCGCAGCATTCACCGCGGGCACCGACCCGGAGGCGGGCGCCGCACCGCTCCGCGGCGGTGCCGCGTCCGGCAGGTCGAGCGCGCGCTCGAGTGCCGCGAGCTCATGGTCGGCCGTTTCGTGCTCGAGCGCGACCGGGTCGCGGCCGGGACCGGAAGGCGTTCCGGTGTCGTGTGCCGGGCGCGGATGGCGGGGGAGCAGGCGCATGAGACCCATGTGGGAGCCGAGTTCACCGTACCGGTCCGGTTTCCTTCACGTGGTCGGCGGAGCCTCCCGACACCATCAATCCTCGCCCCCCCAGTACGGCAGATGCTCGAGCCGGCCGATCACGCCGACGCCTCGAAAGCTGATCTTCCCGGAGCGCGGGTAGTAACAGATGTCGTTCGGCTCCCGCGCCCCGTACGCGAGGACACGCATCCCCTCGGGGCCGCCGATCAACCCGACGGGCCGCCCCGTGCCCGCAGGCACGCAGGCCACCGAGCCGGCGCGAAGTGCATGCCTTTCGAGCTCTGCGGGGAAGCGCGGATCGGCCCACGCCCTGGTGTGAGGCCAGCGCTCGAGCTCGCCTGTCCCAGCCAGCACCACGTAGATCTCCTCCTCGGCCGAGTGCACATGCGGGGGGTTCATCCGCATGCCGGGAGAGACGTCGTACACACGCAGCCCGGTTCGCTCCGAGCCGGCGGCCACACCGGGATCGCAGCCGCGGTGAGCGACGGTGGCGCCCGCCCGCTCCGACCACTCGAGCTCGTCGAGGTTGACGATGTGCGCCGGGCGCGGCGACAGCTCGCCGACCTCGGGTGGCCCGGCAGCGGCCTCGCGAGCCCATGGATGATCCTCCTTCGCACCGGCCAGGACCCAGGTCGGCCCGAGCCACGACACTCCGGCGCGCGGCAGCAACGTGTTGGCGGCGTACGAGCGCTGCCCGAAGGCGAGCACCACGAGCCCGTCCGGTCCACCCTGCAGCGTGTGAGCGTGTTCGAGGGCCAGGTGCACGAGGATGTCTCCCGCACGGACCGGGAACGCCTGCATTTCCCCCCGTGTCGACTGGAGAGAGACCCCAGCCCCTTCGACGACGAAGAAGATCTCCTCGTCGTGCCCCTCGAGATGCAGTGGGGTGGCCCACTTCCCGGCGTCGATGCGTATCCGCCGGACGCCGATCGTCACCGAACGGTCGCCTGCGAGGTCTGTCCACTCGCCAGCGATATGCCCCTTCTCGTGGCGTTCTGCCGGCAGCTCGTCCCAGTGCGAGATCACACGTTGATGATGTCACGCGTGAGGGCCGTGCGGAGTCCGTCGACGGCGGCGTCGGTGCGCTCACCTCCTTCGCGTCGCGACCAGGACTCGGCCTCGCGGAGGAGGCAACGCAACTCGCCGAGAAGCTCCGCCGGGCCCGCATCCGACTGTCGCATCGACTCGATCCTGTCGAGCCGCTCGAGGACGTTGCGTGCCTCCTCCATGACCCGAAGGTAGCCCGGAAGCTGTGGCAACTCTGTGCCGATTTCGTGCCAGGAGTGCGACGGCCGCAGGCCTCCGCCGGGTGGATCAGCGGCGTGGCGGTGCCGCCGTGTGATCGCGTCCGCCGAGCAGCGCCTCGTCGAGGGCGTGCAGAAGCTCGGGTCGGGAGCCGTGGCGGAGCGTCTCGGCGAGCGCACGCCGCACGGCGTCCGTCACCGCACGATCGGCCGGCACGCCGTCGTCGATCGCCGCCAGGGCCGCGTGCAGCGCAGACCGCGAGACAGGCTCGCTCTCGAGCAGCACCGAAGCGCGGAGCGCCCAGGTCGAACCGAGGAGGGTCTGCAGCGACGCGCGCAACTGCTCCGAGCGGAACGGCTCCTGCTGAAAGAGCGAGAGCTCCCAGCGATCGAGTGCCTCGGCGAGCGGCGGGTCGGCGTCGGCCAGGCCGAGTTGTCCCAGCAGCTCTGCGGCGTGCGCACCGCGAAAGGCGTCGAGCCGCGAAGGCTCGCCCGGCGGCTGCGTCGCTGCGATCGGAAGCACCGGCCTGATCCCGAAGGGGCGTCCGTCCAGCGTTTCGAACAGCACAGGCCCGGCCGCCACGGGGGCGCCGGTGGCGAGCCGTAGCGCCGAGACGACGTCCGCGATCTCGGCCGGCGCGTCGGGCACGTCCTCCCGTGCCGCAAGGGCCGAGCGGAGATCGACGAGGCAGTAGCGGTCGGGCTCGCGGCCGAATCCGTCCGGGAGCAGGCCCTGTGCTTCGGGCCAGTGACGTGCCAGCTCCGCGTCGGCGGCCGGACGCAGACGGATGCCGGGCGCCAGATCCTGCCCGACGCCGGTGGAGAGCCCGACGACGGGGGCGACGGCCGCGTACGTGCGACGCTCACCGAACAGCGACCGCGCGAGATCGGCGTAGGTTGCCTCGAAAACGTCGTCCTGCCAGTCGAAGCCGCCGCAGGCCTCCGCCGTGCGAACGACGAGATCGAGCAGCACGGTGCGGAACAGCGCCTCGTCCTCCCGGAGTTGGCGGCCGGCGTGAGCGCGGGCGTAGATGGCGGCCGCCGGCTCCCGCCGAAGCTCCTCGAGCGCGATGAGGGCGTCCTCGCGCACCCGCAGCCGGTCGGCCCGGTCCTCGACGAACCGGCGGACGAGCGGCCTGTACTCGTACAGCGTCGGCCCCACCGGCTGCTCGTGCTCCTCGAACGCGAACGGCAGCTGTCCGCCCTCGGCCTCGAGCTCGCGCAGGAGAAAGGCGAAGGCGCCGAGCGTGAACGAGCGGATGGCGTGGGAGAGCGGGAGAGACCCGGCGGGCATGCTCACACGGTACGCCCTGCCCTGGCTGAATCCTCGTTCTGGCAACCCGGACACCAGTAGATACCGCGCGCGCTGTCTCCGACGGCCACCCGCTCGATGGTCGCGCCGCAGCGCGGGCAACCTCGCCCGGCGCGCCGATACACGCTCCGCCTGACGCGCGGTCCGGCCACGGAGGCACTCATCGCCTCGCGGGCCAGGACGACCATCCTGTGCAGGGCGTCCGGTCCGGCAGCGCCCACAGGGAGCCTCGGGGGGAGACCTGCCGCGTGCAGCACCTCGGACACCCAGACCGTCCCCAGACCGGAGACGACCCGCTGATCGAGAAGCGTCTCGGCCACACCCTTTCGGCCGTCGGCCCGCGAGATCGCCGCGACCAGATCCCCCACGCGTGCCTTCGGGTCGAGGATGTCGGGCCCGAGCCGGCGCACCGGTCGCGTCTCGAGCGTGAGCGTCGGGCCGTGCCACTGAGCCGCGCGCCAGAGCGGCGTCTCCAGCACGAGCCACGGGGTGCCGAGGAGTCGCGCCTGCGGCGGGTCGACGCGCCAGCGGCCCTTCATGCCGAGATGCGAGCGGAGCACGACCCCACCCGAGAACTCGAGCAGGAGGTGCTTGCCCACGGCCGCGACCGAAACGAGCACGCGGCCGTCGACTCGAGCGGCGACACCGGTGGCCGCGCCTCGCGGATGGGGCGACCTCGCGCCGACTGCCGACCCCTCGAGGAGACGGAGACGGGCTGCCACCCGGTGCAGGACGTCGCCTTCGGGCATGGAGAATCGGCTCCGGTGGCTCAGCGAGGGCGCAACACCGCGCGCCGCGGTCCGGCGATGAAGCCCGCCTCGACCAGGAGCGACAGCACTCCGGCATCCGCGACCGGGACACCGTCGAAGCGCTCGACCGCGAGCCGAGGCGCATGGCCCGCCCGCACCCACTCGGCCAAGGCGGCGAAGGCCGCGGCGAGCCAGACCGGATCGGGATCCTTGAGCGGCACCATCGTGCGCCCACCCCGTTCCACGAAGAGCACACACTCGCCGCCGAGCAGGACGACATGTGCACCCGCGACCCGGGCTGCGCGCGCGCCCGAGCGCCTCGGCCAGGGCAGTGCAGCCCCGTAGGGTTGAGCCGGGTCGGCAGCCGACAGCACGAGCGCCTCGTCGTCGGTGCGCTGCTCACGAAGGCGTTCGACCGCGCCCGGGAGCGCGAACTGGGCGCCGCCGAGACCCTCGACGAAGTACCCGCGACGACAGGCTCCGACCGTCTCGAGCGCTCGGAGCTCGCCGTACACGGCCCCATACCCGCCGGCGACGCCCTCACTTCGCACGCCGTCCCGCGTCACGATCCCCTGACGCTCCAGCATCAGCTCCGCGAGCGAGCGGCGCTCGGGCTCGCCCGCGAAGAGGCGACCGGCGAGCGACCAGCGGCCCGCCGTGGCCGACTGGCTGCCGGCACGCGAGCGTGAGAACCGCCGCGGACGACGCTCGACGCGCGGCACGCCGTAGCGGCGCTCGGCCCGCAGCGGTGCCCAGGCATCGTTCGTCACCTCCGCCGCCCAGACGAGCTCCCACAAGGCCGCGAGCGCCGCCTCGCCGTCCAACCCGGACGCCGCGAGCAGGTCCGGCCAGAACTCCGCGCTCCGCTGCAGCACCATCCGGATCGCGTCGGGGCCTTCCCCCTCGGCGGGGACGTTCCGCGCCGGAGGCCCGAGGGTGCCGGCATCCTCGCGGAAGTAGAGGGCCACGCGATCGAGACCGGCACCGACCCATACCACCTCGCCGGTGGCGCACAGCGCGTCCAGCTGCGCCGGACCGTAACCGGGAACCCGGCGGCGCAGGATCTCGGACTCCCAGAGCGACACCGGAAGCGCCAGGCCCTGGAGCGGAACGAGCGCCTCGCGCAGCGTGGCTCGCCGATCGATGCCGTGCCACCCCGGGAGGAAGCGCCCGAACGCCGCCTGCGCGGCGGGCTCCACCTCGCGGCGCAGACGGGCAAGGGAGGCACGGCGCAACCGCTTGAGCACCGCGGGATCGCACCACTCGCGCTCGCTGCCTCCGGGCCGAAGCTCACCGCGCACGAGCAGATCCGCAGCCTCGAGCGCCCCGAGCTCGCGCTCCGTCTCGGTCAGGGTGAGTGCATAGCGGCCCGCCGCCTCGGCCGTGGTGAACGGGAGCGACGATCGCGCGTGACGAAGCAGCAACGCACCGCGGGCATGCTCGACCGGCTCGAGGAAGCTGTCCGGCAGGCCGCTCGGCGGCATCGCGCCGAGTGCGTCGCGAATCAGTCCCGCGTCCTCGGCGGCCACGAGCAGCCGGTGCGGCCCGAGCTCGACGGTGAACGCGCGGCGCTCACCCACCAGCGAGGCCGCGAACGAAGGATCCGCCTCGTCCTCCCGCAGGCCGCCGCACCTGCGCAGCAGGTCGTGGAGCTCGTCGGCATCGCGGGGCAGCGGGCGGAGCGAGACCCCCACCTCCTCCAGTGCGTCGGGGTCGAGGAGGTCGCGGAGCTCCTCGGCGCCGAGCAGCTCGCGCAGCAGGTCGCGATCGAGGGCGAGCGCCTGGGCACGGCGCTCCGCCGCCGGCGTGTCGTCCTCGTACATGTACGTGGCGATGTAGTCGAAGAGCAGCGAGGAGGCCATGGGCGACGCCGACTGCGTCTCGACCTCGACGAGGTCGATCGTCCGCGAGGCGAGCCCGGCGAGCAGGGTGCGCAGCGCAGGGAGGTCGAAGACGTCCTGCAGGCACTCGCGATACGTCTCGAGCACGATCGGGAAGGAGCCGTAACGGCGTGCCACCTCGAGCAGCGACTGGGCCTTCAACCGTTGCTGCCAGAGCGGCGTCCGCTGGCCGGGGCGCCGCCGCGGGATGAGGAGCGCGCGGGCCGCGTTCTCACGGAAGCGGGAGCCGAACAGCGCGGTCGAGCCGACCTCGGCGATCACGATGTCCTCGAGCTCCTCCGGCGAGATCGCGAGATCGGCGAAGGACGGCGCCACGTCGGCGTCGGGCAGATGGAGCGCGACACCGTCGTCGGACCAGATGGCCTGCGCCTCGAGCCCGAGGCCGTCTCGCACTCGAGCCTGCAACGCCATCGCCCAGGGCGCATGGACGCGGCCGCCGAACGGTGTCAGCAGGCAGATACGCCAGTCTCCGATCTCGTCCCGGAAGCGCTCGACGACGATTGTGCGGTCGGAGGGGACGATGCCCGTCGCCCGCTCCTGGTCGTGCAGGAAGGTGATGAGGTTGCGCGCCGCGAGCGGGTCGAGGTGGTAGTCGTCGGCGAGCGCGGAGAGCGCGTTCTTCTCGCCCAGTCCGACGAGCTCGCGTGAGGCGCGGCCGATCTTCTCACCGAGCTCGTACGGCCGGCCCACCCCCTCGCCCTTCCAGAACGGAATCGCGCCCGGCACGCCGGGCGCGGGCGAGACGAGCACGCGGTCTCGCGTGATCTCCTCGATCCGCCAGCTGGAGGCGCCGAGCAGGAAGACCTGACCCTCGCGGGCCTCGTACACCATCTCCTCGTCCAGCTCGCCCACACGCCCACCGCCGTCGACCTGGAAGACCCCGAACAGGCCTCGATCGGGGATCGTGCCCGCGTTGGTGACGGCGAGCCGCCGCGCGCCTGCACGCCCCCGGATCGTGCCCGCGGTGCGATCCCAGACGACGCGCGGCCGGAGCTCCGCGAACTCGTCGGACGGGTACCGGCCGGCGAGCATGTCGAGCACGTTCTCGAGCTGGGCGCGTGGCAGGTCGGAGAAGGGATACGCCCGCGTGACGAGCCGGTGGAGGTCGTCGACGGAGACCTCGTCCTCGGCCGTGATCGCCACCACGTGCTGGGCCAGTACGTCGAGCGGGTTGCGCGGGATCCGCGTCTCCTCGATCGCGCCCTCCCGCATGGCCTTCGCCACGACCGCGCACTCGAGCAGATCGGCCCGGAATTTGGGGAAGATGCGACCCTTCGAGGTGGCGCCGAGCTCGTGTCCCGCACGACCGACGCGCTGCAAGCCGCGCGCCACGGACTTCGGGCTCTCCACCTGGACGACGAGATCGACGGCCCCCATGTCGATACCGAGCTCCAGGCTCGAGGTGGCCACGAGGCACGGTAGACGACCCGCCTTCAGCTCCTCCTCGACCAGCACCCGCTGCTCGCGCGCGAGCGAGCCGTGGTGTGCGCGCGCCAGCTCTTCACCCGCGAGTTCGTTGAGCCGCAGCGCGAGCCGCTCGGCGAGCCGGCGGTTGTTGACGAACACGATCGTCGAGCGATGGGCCCTCACGAGCTCCAGCAGGGCCGGGTAGATCGACGGCCAGATCGAGCGGGCCGTGGACTCGTACCCCGACGCCATCTCCACGCCGTCCGGCATCACGGGCTGGGCGAGCGTCGGATCGGCCCCCGGCTCACGCATGTCCTCGAGCGGAACGACGACCTCGAGATCGAGGTGCTTGCGGATGCCCGCGTCGACGAGCTCGATCGGCCTGCCGGCGCCGGCCACGAAGCGCCCGACCTCCTCGAGCGGACGCTGTGTGGCCGAGAGCCCGATCCGCTGCAGCTGACGGGGCAGCATGGCCTGCAGGCGCTCGACCGACAGCGCAAGGTGCGCCCCGCGCTTCGTCCCGGCGACCGCGTGCACCTCGTCGAGGATCAGGGTCTCGACCGACCCCAGCATCGTGCGGCCCTGCGAGGTGAGCAGCAGGAAGAGCGACTCCGGAGTGGTGATGAGGATGTCGGGGGGCGTCCGCAGCATCTCGCGGCGCTCCTTCTGCGAGGTGTCACCCGTGCGAACGGCCACCTGGAGCCCTGAGCGCAACCCCACGAGCGGGCCGCGCAGGTTGCGCTCGATGTCGTAGTTGAGCGCCTTCAGCGGCGAGACGTACAGCAGCCTGAGCCCCGCCCCCGGGTTCGCGTTCAGGCGGTCGATGCCGAGCATGAACGCGGCGAGTGTCTTACCCGATCCCGTGGGCGCCTGGACCAGGACGTCGCGGCCGGACGCGATCACCGGCCAGGCCTGCTCCTGAGCCGGAGTCGGCGCGCCGAAGGCCCGCTCGAACCAGCCGCGAGTGGGTCGGGAGAGGACGTCGAGACCGCTCATCGAGAAAGGGTACCCAGCAATCGATAAAATCCCGCCCTGCCGTTCGCCTCCGCAAGGGGGCCGTCGTTCGTGTCCCCGAGACAGGAGATAGTGCATGCGTTCGAAAGCCGCTCTCGTGATTGCCGCGCTGACCGCCGCCCTCTTCGCGTCGGCCGCGTCGGCGCTCGACATCAACCAGGAGGTCGACATCCCCGACGGGGAGGTCGGCACCCCGTTCTCGTTCGAGTTCGAGTCCGAAGAGGGTTGCGTGCCCTATCGGT
Organism: Gaiella sp.; assembly: GCA_046160185.1. GTDB lineage: Bacteria > Actinomycetota > Thermoleophilia > Gaiellales > Gaiellaceae > Gaiella. Next base: position 21,226 of record JBJXGY010000168.1, read on the forward strand.
ACTCGTATTCGTCGGGGACGGTGCCTCCCGGGCTCACGATCACGACCGACGGATTCCTCAAGGGGACACCCACGGCGCCGGGCAACTTCGAGTTCTACGCCGCGGTCGACGACTCGCTGACCTGTCGATCCGACCAGTCGCAGGGCCAGTTCTTCATGGAGGTGCTGCCCGACCTCTTCATCGAGAACGCGTCGTTGCCCAACGCACGGCCGGGCGTGCCGTACGAGGTCGTCCTCACACCCGCCAACTACGCCGACGGCGTGCGGGTCGTGTGGGCGATCAAGCAGGGGTCGCTGCCGCTCGGCCTGACCCTCACGCACGGCGACAAGTTCGCGAAGATCAGCGGCACGCCGACCGGTGTCGACAAGAAGGACTTCGTCCTGCGGGTCGAGGAGCCGTTCCGGCGATGGGGCGAGAAGACGTTCTCCTTGACCGTCGCCTCGCCGATGGTGGTGCAGAAGCCGGCGAAGCCCCGGGGCGCGAAGGTCGGCAAGGCGTTCCGGCTCCAGCTCAGTCAGACCGGCGGCACGAGCCCGGTGACCTGGGCGCTGCTCGAGGGCAAGCTCCCGAATGGCCTCGCGCTGGACGCGGGCAGCGGCCTCGTGAGCGGCACGCCGAAGGCCTCGGGGAGGTTCCGGCTCGTCTTCGAGGTCACGGACGGCGCCGGTTCCAAGGCCACGGTTCCCGTCCGGCTCTCGATCTCACGGTAGGGAACAGCCGGTGGGCGGGCCTCCACG
>JBJXGY010000169.1:0-26535 GCA_046160185.1 Gaiella sp.
CACGTGCGAATCTCGTCGCCGCAGGTCGTGTCGCCCTGCTTCTACGGCATCGACATGGCGCACGAGGACGACCTCGTCGCCTCGGCCAGGCCGGTCGAGGAGGTACGGCGCTACATCGGTGCGACGAGCCTGGCGCACCTCAGCGTGGAGGGCATGCAGTGGGCGACGAAGCTCCCCTCCAAGGACGTCTGCCGCGCGTGCTTCACCGGTGACTACCCAGCCGCGGTGCCGGACGGGTTGCGCGCCGACAAGTTGCGGTTCGAGCCGGCCGGGGTGACCAGCTGATCCGCATCACGGCCGTCGTCTTCGACTTCGACGGCACGATTCTCGACACCGAGACGCCGAACTTCCGCGCCTGGCAGGCGATTTTCGCGGAGGAGGGCGCCGAGCTCCAGGCCGAGGACTTCGTGCGCTGCATCGGGACGCGAGGCGCCTTCGACTGGGGCGACCTCCTGGCGAAGAAGCTCGGCCGGCCCGGACCGACCGGTGCGGAGCTCTTCGCCCGCAAGCAGCCGCTGAACGAAGCGGCGATCGCTACGGCGGGCCCGCGTCCCGGTGTGGTGGAGTGGATGGAGACGGCTCTCGCGGGCGGCCTGCGGATTGCCATCGCCTCGAGCTCGGAGCGCTGGTGGATCGAGCCGAAGCTGGCAGCGCACGGCCTCGACCGGTTCGTCGAGCATGTCTCGAGCTGGGACGGGCCTGGGTGCGGGCTGCGCGCCAAGCCGGCGCCCGACCTCTACGAGCATGCGTGTGCCGCGCTCGGCGTGGAGCCCGGAGCGGCGCTCGCTGTCGAGGACTCGGCGAACGGCGTGAACGCGGCCAAGGCCGCCGGGCTCTGGTGCGTGGCCACGCCAGGCACGTTCGGCGCATACATGGATCTCGGCGCGGCCGACCTCGTGCTCGGGTCGCTGGCCGAGCGATCGCTGCACGACGTGCTCGCGCTACTCGGGCAGTAGCCCGCGTGGGGCTCGCTTCCCGGTGGGGCCCCTTCAGGGGCTCACCAGCGTCCCCCTTCACCAGCCTTCAGGAGCCGAAGGCATCACGAACGCCCCGGGCTCCCACGCTTCCAGCGGCGTCACCGCCACCACAGCGTCAACCGGGAGCGGCCCGTAGAGATGCGGGAACAGCACATCTCCAACCTCACCGCCGCCAGGCTCGTATCGAAGCTCGGCGGTGAGCCGGTCGGGGTCGATCCACAAGAGCACCAGCCCGTCCTGTCGCGCGAAGAAGAGGTTGGCGGGCAGCGGCAGCGTCTCCGCGGTGCTCAGATGGATGAACCGTTCGTCGGCAAACCCGGGTGGCAGGTACGAGCCCGTCTCGAGCGCCCGCTCCCAGTCGGCCCGACGTGCGAGGTGCCGCAGCAAGCTCACGACGTCGGGTCCGAAAGCACCGACCCAGGCTACTCCCTGCCGGGGAACTGTGCGACGTCCGCCGACACGGGCATAGAGGTCGGGGCGCCGCGGTACCCTTCGCGACGTGACGACCACCGAGCCGACCTACGCTGGCGCCGGGGTCTCGCTCGCCACTGCCGAGTCGATCGTCGACCGCCTTCGCGGTGCCGTCGCGTCGACCCGCACCCCGCAGGTGCACGGTTCGTTTGGGACATTCGCCGGGCTCTACGCGCTCGACGAGCACCGGCTCCTTGCCGCCTCCACCGACTCTGTGGGCTCGAAGCTCGTGCTCGCCCGCAAGTCCGGCCGCTTGCGCTGGTGCGGTGCCGACCTCGCCGCGCACGGCATCAACGACGTGCTCACGACCGGTGCCGACCCGCTCTTCTTCCTCGACTACGTTGCGGCGAGCACGATCGACCCGGAGCAGGTGGTCGAGCTCGTCGAGGGAGCCGCAGAGGTCTGCCGTGCCGCCGGCTGCGCGATTCTCGGCGGGGAGACCGCGGAGCTGCCCGGGATCTACCGGGATCAAGAGATCGACTTCTGCGGCACCGTCATCGGCCTCGTCGACCGTCGCGACCTGATCGACGGCTCCCGGGTCGAGACCGGGGACGTGGTCGTCGGCCTCCCGAGCGCCGGCATCCATTGCAACGGCTTCTCACTCGTGCGGCGCATCGTCGGCGACGGCCCGTTCGACGCGGAGCTGCTGCTGCCGCCGACCGTCTGCTACCTGGAGCCGGTGCGCACGCTCCGGGCACGGGCCGACGTGAGGGCGCTCGCGCACGTGACGGGCGGCGGCCTGGGGGGTAACCTCGTGCGCGTGCTGCCGGAGGGTGTCCGCGCGGTGATCGACCCGCGCGCCTGGGAGCGGCCTCCCGTGTTCCACTGGCTGGCCGAGCGCGGGGTGCCCGAGGACGAGCTGCGACGCGTGTTCAACGTCGGGATCGGCTATTGCGCCGTGATCCCGGCCTCAGCCGTCACGCCCGCCGACCTCGTGATCGGCACGATCGAGACCGGGGCGCGCGAGGTCACGTGGGCGGACAGGTGAGATGCCCTCTGTCCACCCTTCGCCTCGCGCTGAGTGGTTGCGGCAGGGCGCGTCCGCGGCCGCTCCGACGGTGTTCTCGGGACGGTGCCGGCGAATGCGGTTCCCGACCCTGGGGGCATGAATGAGCGCCAAGCTCGGCGTGCTCGCGAGCGGCGCCGGCTCCAACCTGCAGGCTCTACTCGACGATGGCCTGCCCGTGGTCGCGGTCGCGTCCGACGTGCCCGGTGCCCGCGCGCTCGAGCGCGCTCGCGAGCGCGGCATCCCCACCGCGGCCTTCCCGGCCGTCTCGCCCCACGACCGCACAGCGCGGGACGCAGCGCTCGCGCGTTTCTTCCTCGGCCACGGCGTCACGCACGTCGTGTGCGCGGGCTACATGCAGATCCTGCGACCGTCGTTCCTCGACCGGTTCCCCGGCCGGGTGCTCAACGTCCACCCGGCCCTACTGCCTGCGTTCCCCGGCGCGCGCGCCGTGGAGGACGCGCTCGCCGCCGGGGTGGCCACCACGGGAGCCACGGTGCACGTCGTCGACGAGGGCGTCGACACCGGTCCGGTGTTGCGCCAGGCGGAAGTGCCCGTGCATCCCGGTGACACGCCGGAGACGCTGCGCGCCAGGATCCGCGACGTCGAGCATCGCCTGCTGCCGGCGGCGGTGCGCGAGGTGATCGCCGTATGAGTCGCCACGTTTCAACCCCCCGTCTCGCGTTCCGGGGCAGCGGACGGCAGCGGCAGCGGCCGCTTCAGGGATTCTCGGGGCTGGAATGAGCCGCAAGGCGCTGCTCTCGGTCTACGACAAGACCGGTCTCGCCGCGTTTGCCGAGGGCCTGCTCAGGCTCGAGTTCGAGCTTGTCGCGAGCGGCGGTACCGCCGGGTTTCTGGCAGACGCAGGGCTCGCCGTGACGCCGGTCGAGACACTCACCGGTTTCGCCGAGATGCTCGGCCACCGCGTCGTCACCCTCCACCCGGCGGTGCACGGGGGACTCCTGGCCCGGCGCGATGTCGAGCAGGATCTGGCCGATCTCGAGCGCCACGGGATCGCGCCTATCGATCTCGTCTGCGTCAACCTCTACCCCTTCGAGGACACGGTCGCCGACCCCGACGTCACGCGCGCCGAGGCGATCGAGAAGATCGACATCGGCGGGCCCGCCTTGCTGCGGGCTGGCGCGAAGAACCATGACCACGTGATCCCTGTGTGCCGGCCCGAGGACTACGAGCCGGTGCTCTCCGAGCTTCGCGCCGAGGGCGACCTTGCCGCCGAGACCAGGCGCCGGCTGGCGCTCCGCGCCTTCTCCACGACGGCCGCCTACGACGCCGCCGTCTCGCAGTGGCTGGCCGGGGACGACGAGCTACCCGAGACCTACGTAGCCGCGTTCGACCGCCAGCTCGCGCTCTCCTACGGCGAGAATCCGCATCAGCGGGGAGCGTTCTACGCGGAGCGCGGACGCCGCACGCACCTGCTGTCGCGTGTCGACCAGCTTCACGGAAAGCCGCTCTCGTACAACAACCTCAACGACCTGGCAGCCGCACGCCGGCTTGCGGACGAGCTCGACGGCCCCGCCTGCGTGATCGTGAAGCACGCCAACCCGTGCGGCGTGGGGGTGGCGCAGGGCGCGGAGGAGGCCTACGAGAAGGCGCTCGCGTCGGATCCGGTCTCGGCCTACGGTGGAGTCGTCGTGCTGACCCATCCTGTCGGGCCGGCGCTCGGTCGCCGCCTCGCCGATCAGTTCATCGAGGTGTTGTTCGCCCCCGGCTATGACGAACAGGCCCTGGAGATGCTCGTCGTCAAGCCCGCCACGCGTATCCTGCTCGACCGCGAACGCCGGGTCGCGCACGTTGCCGAGCGTGATCTCCGCCGGGTGCCGGGCGGGCTGCTCGTGCAGGACGGCGACCTGGGGCGGGACGACCGCGCGAAGATGGAGGTTGTGTGCGGGTCGGTGGACGAGGACGCCTGGGCGGACGCGCTGCTCGCGTGGAGCGTGGTCAGGCACGTCTCCTCGAACGCGATCGTGATCGCCCGCGGCGGCCGGACGCTCGGAATCGGCGCCGGGCAGATGAGCAGGGTCGACGCCGTGCGGATCGCCGTCGAGAAGGCGCGCGAGCACGGCCATGACCTGTCGGGCGCAGTGCTCGCCTCGGACGCGTTCTTCCCGTTCACAGACGGTCCGGCGACAGCGCTCGGCGCGGGCATCCGGACGGTGATCCAGCCCGGCGGCTCGAAGCGCGACGACGAGGTGATCGCGGCCGTGCAGGACGCGGGCGCGGCGATGATCTTCACCGGCCGTCGGCACTTCAGGCACTGACGACCGAACGTCAGGCCGGCAGAACCGACACCGCGTAACGCGGGATGTGTGGATCGCGCGTGACGACCGTGAATCCCTCGAGCTGTGCCTGTGCGACAAGGAGACGGTCGACCGGGTCGCCGTGGTGGAGCGGCAGCGTCCGGGTGTGCCACACGTGACCGGCCGTGACCGCCAGGGGCTCGAGCCCCATGTCTGCTAGCTCGTCGACAAGCCCGTCCGGAGGTCGCAGCTTGCCCGCAGCGGTCTTGACGGCGACCTCCCACAGGCACGCCGCGCTGACCGCGACGTGATCGGCGCCGGCAATCGCCTCGCGCGCCACCGGTTTGAGCTTGTCGGGGGCACCCGTCCACCAGATGAGCGCGTGGGTGTCGAGCAGCAACCGCACGGCGCTACCAGTCCGCGGGGAACACGGAAGCGTCAGCCAGTGCCGCCGCGACCGCGGCGTTCGTCTCCGCGCTGTCCCAGTCGCCGACCATCGTCCACTGACCCGTCCAGCCGCCGGGCGTTCGCAGCACGTCGCGGGTGACGGGTACGAGGCGGGCAACCGGATGGCCCGCACGTGCGATCACGACCTCCTCGCCCCGCTCGACTGCCTCCAGCAGCCGGGAGAGCCGGGTCTTCGCCTCGTGGACGTTCACCTGCACGACTAATCTAGTCTAGCTAATCTAGTCAGACGGGGGACAGTCCCCCCTGGGGACTGTCCCCACCCAGTTGTCCCAGCGCTGCGTGGCCCGCATGCCGACGCGCTCGTAGAGCCGGACCGCCCCCGTGGTGTTGTCCGCAACGACGCCAAGCTCGATGCGACGGAGCCCGGCTCGATGTAGCCCGGCAAAGGCCGTGCGCAGGAGCGCCTCGCCGAGACCGCGGCGGCGCCAGCCCGTGCGGACTCCGAGGGAGCTCACATGCCCGAGCCCTGGGTCTCCGGGTCGTCCCGCGAAGGCGAGGGCGAACCCCGCGAGCGCCTCCCCGTCCCAGGCGAGATGCCAGTGTGCCGGGTCAAAGGCGTGGCTGTCGAGATACCACTCACGAAACGTCGTCTCCGTCGCCTCCTGGAAGAACGGATCGTCAACGAAGACCTCGTTGAGCGCTGCACGTAGTTCGATCTCGTCGTCGGGCTCGTATGCGCGAACGGTGAGGTCGCCGGGCACGCGCGCGGGTGGGGGCTCGGCATCCTCGAGCTCGATGTGCATCGTCAGCGACGAGTTCCAGTACGTGTACCCCCGCGTCCGCACGATGTTCTCCAACGGATGACCGGCCGGGAAGAAGGCACGGGTCGAGCCGATGCCCTCCGCGCGTGCCGATCGCTCGGCCCAGTCGAGAAACGCCCGCTCGAACCCGTGCGCCGCGATGCACATCTCGAGCTCGTCGTTGGCCGGGTTGTGGACGAGATCAGCGAACCCGACGATCCTGCCGCCGGTCTCCGCCACCTTGAGCCGCAGGTCTGTGCTCGCGAGCCACCGCAGGATCTCCTCGGCATCGACGTGCCGATCGTCCCCGAAGGCGACGCGAAAGCAGGAGACGATCGCCTCCGCGTCGCTTTCTCGGGGAGCGCGCAACACGGGATCGGTCACGCGCGGAGCCTACTAGCCAGTGCTCCACCGGCTGCCCGCTCGTGGCCTCCGAGCCCTCAGATTGCGCCGCTTGCCGGCCCCAGGTGCTCGTCGAGGCGTTCCAGCAACTCACGTGCGTCGCGCAGCGATACCTCCCGGCCCTGATTCAGTTCGTCACGCAGGCGCAAGAGCTCGCGGGCGACGTCCGGTCTGCCGTCGAGGTTGTGCTCCACACGCGCGAGCACGCAGCCGTCGCTCCAGAATGCACAGACCTCACCCGGGCAGCGGTCGGCGTGTCCGTCGGCGATGAGCTCCAACGTGCAGAGCGGATGATGCGCGGCATCAGGGTGCACCTCGGAACGATCCCACTCGCGAACCTCAGCGGGCATCCGCGGAATCCCGCATTCGTGTGCGATCGACCAGGCGCCGACAGTGGCGTGCTGCCCGGCTGATGGAGACCACCGTCGGAGTGTCGGACACCAGGCGAACAAGCCGGTCTGAACCGACCGGTGGGCCCGCACTTCCCCTGCGGCGCGTTCCCTCGAGCCGGAGCCCGTGATCTAGTCTGTCAACCCGATGGCGAGCAGCTATCCCACCGTGCTCGAGCTGGTCGGTCACACGCCTGTCGTGCGGCTCGCCTCGTTCGGCCGCGAGACCGGCGCCACGATTCTCGCCAAGCTCGAGTTCCTGAACCCGGGAGGCTCGAACAAGGACCGCATCGGCCTTGCCATGATCGAGGCGGCCGAGCGGGAGGGTCGTCTCAAGCCCGGCGGGACGATCGTCGAGGCCACCTCCGGCAACACCGGCGTCGGGCTGGCGCTGGCAGCGGCGCTCAAGGGCTACCGCTGCATCTTCGTGATGCCCGACAAGATGAGCCAGGAGAAGATCTCCACGCTCCGCGCGTACGGGGCGGAGGTCGTGGTCACCCCGACGGCGGTCGAGCCCGAGTCGCCCGAGAGCTACTACTCCGTGTCCGACCGTCTCGCCGAGGAGATCCCCGGAGGCTTCAAGCCCGACCAGTACTCGAACCCGGCCAACCCCGAGGCGCACTACCGCACCACGGGACCGGAGCTCTGGGAGCAGACCGGCGGCGACGTCGACGCGCTCGTCATCTCCGTCGGGACGGGCGGCTCGATCAGTGGGATCGGCCGCTACTGGAAGGAGCGCAACCCGGAGGTGACGGTGGTGGGCGCCGATCCCGAAGGATCGGTCTTCACCGCCGATGCGGAGCACCCGGTGCACGGCTATCTCGTCGAGGGAATCGGCAAAGACCTGTGGCCGGCCACCCTCGACCGTTCGCTCGTCGATCGCTGGGTGCGGGTCTCCGACCGCGATTCGTTCCTCACCGCCCGCAAGCTCGCCCGGACGGAGGGTCTCCTGGTCGGAGGCTCCTCGGGCACCACGGCTGCCGCCGCGCTGCAGATCGCGCGAGAGCTCGGGCCGGGCAAGACCGTGCTGATGACGCTCCCCGACGGCGGTCGCTCGTACCTCTCCAAGTTCTACGACGACAACTGGATGATCCAGTACGGCTTCCTCGATCGCAGCGGGCCTGCGCCGGCCGTCGCCGATCTGCTTCCGGGCAAGCACTCCCCCAACGGCGAATTGCCCGCTCTCGTCGTCGTCAACGCCCATCAGAAGGTCGGGACGGCGATCGAGCTGATGCACCAGTACGGGATCTCGCAGCTCCCGGTGGTGCGAGCCGAGCCGCTGGAGTCGGTGACCGATGTGATCGGGTCGCTTCACGAGCGCAGCCTCCTCGATCGTGTCTTTCGCAACCCGGACGCGCTCAACGACGACATCGCCCTGGCCATGCAGCCGCCACTCGCGGTCGTCGACTCCAGCGCCAGCCTCGACGAGGTGTACGCGGACCTGTCCGGCCCCAGCGCGGCCGTCGTCGTCGCTGCCGGGTCGACGCCGGTGGCGATCCTCACACGCTCCGACCTCCTCGAGTTTCTCGCGCAGCGGCGGACACACGTCACGACCTGACGGCTCGCGCTAGACTCGCGCCCATGGGATTCCTCGACAAGCTCCTGGGACGGGCCAAGACCGAAGCGGGCGACCTCGCCGAGAAGGCGGGACCGATGCTCGAGAAGGCCGTGGACGAAGCCAAGGAAACTGCCGCGGGTCTCGCCGAGAAGCACGGTGACAAGGTCACCGGTGCGGTCGACAAGGCGGCGGATTTCGTCGACGAGAAGACCGGCGGCAAGCTCTCCGGCGTGACCGACAAGGTGCAAGACGTCACCCACGACGCCGTCGACGCGGCGAAGGGTATGGGCGAGAGCACTCCCGCGGACACTCCGGCCGAAGCCACCACTCCGTCCGACGCGGCCTAGCCTCTCGTACGCCGCAGACCGATCCGCCACGGGCCGCGCGTCCTCGGCGGCGCTTGTCCGCGTTACGTGTGCGGAATGAAGGACGCGGCATGGCCGCGCGCATTGGCCTGCGCCAGCTCCGCCTCGTCCAGCGCGCCGACCCGCACCAGGAGCTCGAACTCGTCGCGCAGGTGCGTGCGCATCATCTCGGGCCCGTCGGTGGCGACGGTGAACGGGACGCCGTGCTCCACGAACGCCCGGAAGGTCGAGCGCACCGCCCCCTCGTCCTCGAGCGCCTTCGTCAGCAGGTTCGAGGTGGGGCAGATCTCGAGCACCGTTCCCGCCTCGGCCAGCCGCTTCATCAGCGCCGGCTCGCGGGCGGCGAGGATGCCGTGGCCGATGCGGTCGGGCCGGAGGTGCTCGACGACCTCCCACAACTCCTCCAGGCCATGCTCACCGCCCTCCTCGCCGACGTGGATCGTGACCCCGAGACCGGCGTCGCGGGCGCGCGTGACCATGGGGTCGAGCTGGGTGTAGTCGTAGCGGGCGCCACCGGGCCGGGGCCCGGCGATGTCGACTCCCACGACTCCGCGGCTGGCCCAGTGGACGGCCTTCTCGACGACGATCTCGTTCTGCCGCCGGTCGAACGTGCGGTCCATCATCAGGATCAACCCGGCCCGCACCTGGGGGTACTCGAGGCTCGCGCGGTCGAGGCCGCGGATCGCCGCGAGGATGATGTGGTCGAGGTCGCGCTCGCCGCCGCGGTTCCGTTTCATCGGGTTGAAGCGCACCTCGAGCGTGGTGATGCGCTGCGACCGGTACGCGCCGCCGATCGCTGCGTGAACCGAGCGCTCCACGGCCAGGGGTGAGGACTGGATCAGCTCCGTCCAGTGGTAGATCGCGTCGAGCGCATCGAGGTTGGGTACGCCGCGCGGGTCGGACACGGTGACGAGCGCCTCAAACTCCCAGTAGTCCTTCACGGGCAGGGCAATGCCCTGCTCGTGGGCGAGGCTCCAGAGGATCTCGGACGCCACGGACCCACCGAGGTGGGTATGAAGCTCGGCGAGCCCCGCCTCCTCCAGCGGCGGGGTCACGGTGTGACCTCTGCGACGAACCGCGCGAGCTCCGGAATCAGGCCCGGATCGACCACGTGCGGCACCGCCGTCTCCCGGTACGTCACGATCGCGCCCGCCTCGCGAAGGAACTCCGCCGCCTGCCGGCCGTGCTCGACGCCGATCACGGGATCGAGCGTACCGTGGGAGACCCATACAGGTACGCCCTGTGCCCGCGCCCGGTCGAGCGGATCCGCGGCAACCCGTGGCAGGAAGCCAGAGAGACCGATCACCCCCGCCGGCTGGGCGGCCGCCTTCCCGAGCGCCAGCGCGTAGGTCATGACCGCGCCCTGCGAGAAGCCGCCGAGCACCAGCCTGCCGTGTGGGATCGTGATCCCCGAGAGCCAGGTCTGGGCAAGGTCGACCGCATCCAGATAGGTCGCCGGGTCGGGCGTCGGGATGCCGGCGAGGCGGTACCAGTGCCGGCCGCCGGGCGGCAGCGAGAGCGGAGCTCCCGGCGTGTAGCCGACGAGACGGCCCTCGGGGTCGAGCGCGTCCAGCAGCGGAAACAGGTCGTGCTGGCTCGCGCCGCGTCCGTGAAGCAGTACGAGCGCGCCTCGAGGCTCCCCGGCGGGCTCGCGAACGAGCGTCTCGAGGGTCACGCCGTGCGAGGGTTGACGATCGGCGTCAGCGCCTGCTCGACGCGCTCTCTCAGGTGCTCGAACGCGGGCGGCAGGATCAGCCTCTCGCCGAGGTGCGCCGGATCCTCGTCGACGCCGAACCCGGGGCCGATCGTCGAGATCTCGAAGAGGACGCCGCTCGGCTCACGGAAGTAGATGGCGCGAAACCAGAAGCGGTCGATGATCGGCGAGGGGTGCGCGCCGGCCTGCTTCGCCACCTGGTGCCAGGCGGCGTGATCGTCCATCGTCGACGACCATGCGATGTGGTGCACCGTGCCTACCCCGGGAACGCCGCGGCCGGAGGCGGGCGGCGGATCGAGGGCGTACAGGCCGCCTCGCGTCTCTCCCCGCACCTCCCAGCGCTCACTCCCGACAGGGGTGAAGCCGAGTCGCTCCTCGAGCATGTTCGTGCTCGCTTCGGGCCGGCTGGCGAACGCCCGCACACCGTCGAAGCCTCGAAGCGCGTGCTCTGACGGGATCCCCGGGCACTCGGCCAGGAGTGGCGCGTCCCGGTCGGAGACGGCGAGCTCGAGCCCGAGACCCTCGGGATCCGCGAACCGAAGCAAGCCTTCGGTGCGTTGCGTGTCCACTTGCTCGGCGGCCAGTCTCGTCTCCCAGAAGTCGAGGGCGGCTTCGGAACCGACCCGCCACGAGATCGTGTGGATCATCCCGTCGCCCGGCCGGCCGCGGCGCGCGCCCGGGTACTCGAAGAACGTGATGTCGGAACCAGGGCTCCCGAGCTCGTCCGCGTAGAAGAGGTGGTAGACGGTCGGGTCATCCTGGTTGACCGTCTTCTTCACCAGCCGCAAGCCGAGCACCCGTGCGTAGAAATCGACGTTCTGCGGGGCGTTTCCCGTGACGCAGGTGACGTGGTGGATGCCGTCGAGCTTCACGGGGGTGAGCGTACCGGCTCGTTGCGGCAACGCAGCCGGCGAACCTGGCCCCCTGAGAGCACGTTTTCACAATGAAGCCTGAGTCGCTGCGACTCGCTGGGCACGCACGCTGCGGCGTCCTCAGTCGCGCCAATACGAGAGGTAAGGGGTTGGTACCAGGCTTAAGCCTGGTACCAACACTGTTTCCCTTCGCTCCCTGCGTCCTTGCATCGCACGCATCCTGTCTAAGGAAACTCGGCCGCGAACGTGTTCAGGACCTTGTTGTACGCCTCGGTGTCGGCCGCAGAGGTGAGCTTCTGCTGGATGTAGACGAGGAAGTCGCGTGTCTCGGTCGGCGTCGCGGCGACGACGAACCAGCGAGTCAACGCCCCACCGGGTCGGGGGCAACGCCACTCCACGATCGAGCCGGTGAAACGATCGTTCGTGTAGCTCTTCGTGCCGGCGTGCGAGCAGCCGTCGAACGCGAGCCCGTCCAGCAACGCCGCCGGGGTTGTCTCCCGGAGAATGGTGCGAGAGGCACCGATGAAGACTCCGGGTGTCTCCAGATCCCTTCGCCAGGCGTCGATGTTTGGTGCAGCGTTGAGGCCGGCCCCGATCAGCGCACCGTCCTCGAAACCCGGGATCCCGCTTGCGTGCCATCCGTCGCGACGCACGTTGGCCCATGCCGTCGGCACCTCCACCGTGATGCGCCCGCCGACATCGGTCGCGACCTCGCGGAATTCGTAGGCCGCCGCCGCGGCGGCGGGCGTCTCGGGCAGCGTCTCCGCGACGGCCGGTGGTGACCCGCCCACGAACAGCTGCGCGACTGCGACGATGCTCGCGATGAAGGTGCCGACTCCGCCGAGCGCCGCAGCGACGGCGAGCATCGGGCGCCCCTTGACGCGGTCGACGAGGCGGGCGGCCGGTTCGGGGTCAGGCGCCCCTGCTTGGGAGGCCGGCTCGGAACCCGCGTTCATCGCGTCGGACTCTAACGCCGCGCGAGCCCCCGGTCAGGACCGTGCGAGCACCCGGCGGGAGCGCCCTGCCATGAGGACGCTCCCGCCGGCCGTTTCTACCCTGCGACCAGCCGCGGTGCGCGGTCGTGACCGAACACGATCTCGCAGCTGTCGACCGACACGATCTGCTGCTTCGCCTCGTCCGCGAAGTGCCGGCGCATCTTGTCGGCGACCTTGTCGCTCGACTTCATGGCGGAAACGCTCTCCCACAGCGTGAAGGCCGTGGACGTTCCGGTCATGCGGTCGAGGCTGACGATGAGGCCCTTCCAGCCGTCGATCGTCTTCAGCTCCGACGCGACATTGTCCACCGCCGACGCGAACGTCTCGTCGCTCGTCGTGGGCGAGCCCTTCAGCCTGCTGATCCGCACCGCGTTGGCGCCGTCGTGCACCTCGTGGGCGATCACCTCCTGGGTCGAGACCGAGATCCGCTTGCCGCGAAGGCGCTCGGGCACATCCTTCGCCATCTTCTCGAATACGGGCTCGGCCGCCCTGAGCGTCCGCTCGTCCTCGAACAGCGTCAACCCGTACCCCTTCCCGGACGACGCGTCGGCGACCGCGTAGAACGCGATCGCCTGCGTCTCCCGCATCCAGTCGGCCGACCGTGCCTCCACGGTGCGGCGCAACTCGGAAAGCCCCTCGGGGTCGCGCTGCTCGAACACGGCGATGCGTGCGTGCATACGCACACCTCCTTTCGTGATCGCCATCGAACCTAGCGCGGTATCGCAGCGCCGTCCAGCGAAATGTGTGGCCGGACGACGAGAACAGCGTGTTCCTTGCCGCCCGGGCGCGACTTGTGCTGGCGCGAGTCGACCGGCTCACGCCGGACTAAGCTCCCCGCGTGAAGATCGGCATCGTCGTTCCCTTCAGCTGGTCGTTCTGGGGTGGGGTGCTCGAGCACGCCGAGGCCCAGGCTGCGGCGCTCGAAGCCCGTGGCCACGACGTGCGATTGGTGATGGCGAACGACCCACCGGGCCAGTTCACGCGTGTTCTTCACCCTCGCGTCGGGCGGCACGGCAATCCGCCGCCGAACGTGATCCCGGTCGGCCGCAGCGTGATCGTGCCCGCGAACGGATCGCTGCCCAACATCTGCCTCAGCCCGCGTGCGTTCTTCCGCATCCGGCAGGTTCTGGCGCGCGAGCAGTTCGACGTCCTCCACCTGCACGAGCCGATGACGCCGGCGATCTGCGTCGCGACGCTCGCCATTGCCACTTGCCCGATCGTGGCCACCCACCACGCGGCCGGCGAGCTCGGCTGGATGAAGCTCGGCATGCCGGGCTGGGGCTTCCTGATGGAGCGAGTCGACCAGCGGATCGCCGTCTCCGAGCAGGCGAGGGCGTCGGCCGACCCCTGGGTCGGCGGCCCGTGGGCGATCGTGCCCAACGGAGTGCTCATCCCCCCGCATGCCGACCCGAGCTCGCGGGACCACACGATCACGTTCGCAGGGCGCCACGAGCCGCGCAAGGGCCTGCAAGTCCTGCTCCGCGCCTGGCCCGAGATCCGGCGGCGCACGGGGGCTCGCCTGGTGATCGCCGGGGCCGATCCACTGGCGGTGCGCCTCCTGCTGACACGGCTGGGCGTCTCGGACGACGGTCTCGAGATCGTGGGCTTCTTGAGCCAGGACGATCTCACCGCCGCGCTGAAACGCACCAAGGCGTTCGTGGCGCCGTCGCTCGGCGGCGAGAGCTTCGGCATGGCCCTGACACGCGCCTTTGCCTGCGCCACCCCGGCCGTCGCCTCCGACATTCCCGGGTATAGCGACGTGATGACGGAACGAGTTGCGGTTGCGGTTCCTCCTGGCGACCCTTCGGCGCTCGCGCGCGCGGTTGACGAGTTGCTTGCAGACGAGCCCACGCGAGCGCGGATGGGCGAGCGAGCCCGCGCGCATGCCGTCGAGCGATTCTCGTGGGACGACATCGCGGCGCGGCTGGAGGCCATCTACGAGAACGTCGTGGAACGCTCACACGGCCGGTCGCCGGTGTGACCGGGGTTCTCCAGTCGCTGTGGTTTCGAGCGGCGATCGTTCTCGCGATGTTGGCGCTGGCGGTCGGTACCATCTGGTGGCGCGGCCCCGACTGGAACAGCGTCTACCACGCGTTCGACTTCGTGGCGTGGCGCTGGATCGCTCTCGCCTTCGTGCTGAACCTGCTCTCCGTGGTGCTCCGGTCGGTCTCCTGGCGGCTGACGATCGGGCAGGCCCTTCCGCCACCGGAGCCGCCTTTCCCACATGTGTTCTCGGCCTTCGCGGTCGGGCTACTCGGCAACGCGGCGCTGCCGGCGCGGGCGGGCGAGGTGGCGCGGGTGGCGGTCCTCCGCCGTCATCTGGACAGGGGCCACGGTACGAGCGCCGCTCTTCTCGGCACGGTGCTGGCGCACCGTCTCTTCGATCTCTTCCCCGTCGCGCTGCTCGTCGCCTACGTGATCCGGACGGCCAAGATCCCGCACTGGGCGGAGCGGGGCCTCTGGGCGTTCATGATCGCCGGCCTCGTGTTGCTCGGGGTGGCGATCGTCGGCGCGCGTGGGCGACCGGCCGGAGACCGGGGGCCGGAGTACCATGAGCGTCGAGGCGCGGCCGCCGTCCGCAGGCTGCTGGCGACGGCGCGCACGGGCCTCGCCGTCCTTCGCGCACCGCTCCCGGCCGCGGGGGCGATCGTCTTTCAGATCCTCGGGTGGTTCGTGCAATTGCTCGCGGTCTGGTCGGTGACGGAGGCGTTCGAGATGGACGTCGGGCTGCCGGCGGCTGCGCTGGTGCTGTTGCTGATGAACATCGCGACGATCTTCCCGCTCTGGCCGGGGAACTTCGGGCTGCTGCAGGCGGCGGTCGCTCTCCCGCTCGTCCAGTACGGGGTCGCGTACGGCACGGGGTTCGCGTACGGTCTCGCCCTGCAGGCGATCGAGATGTCCGTCGGCGTCGGCGTCGGACTGATCTTCCTCGCGCGCGAGGGGATGTCGATGGCCTCGCTGCGGTCGATACGAGGCGTCAACTCGGGAGGCGAGGACTGAGCGGAACCGACGCGGAGCGCCGGTCAGCCAGCTGATGGGGCAGGGCTCCCACTGAGCTCCTCGACCCGCTGCTCGACGTCACGCAGACGTTCGAGGCAGAGACGGTGCAGCTCTTCACCGCGTTCCCACAGCTCGATCGCCTCGTCCAGGGGCAGCTCGCCGCGCTCGAGCCGGGACACGATCGATTCGAGCTCCCGCTCGAGCTCCTCGTACGGGCGGGTACTCATGGACGCGTCTCGCCGGCCGTTGCCGTGAGCCCGCCGCGCGCGAGGAGCACGTCGAGCTGGTCGCCCGGCCGGACGGCGGTCGCGTCGGTGAGCGCCACGCCTTCGTGGCGGACGATCGCATAGCCCCTGGCCAGCGTGCGAAGCGGCGCGAGCGCGTCCAGACCGGTGCGTAGCCGCGCGGCGACGGCGAGGCGGCGCTCGAACTCGAGCTGGGGGGCGCGGCGGAGACGCTCGCCCAGCCGTGTCAGCCGTGATCGGTCTCGCTCGGCCAGCCGTCGCACCGCGACACCGGCGCGGGCGAGCCGTGAATCCAGGCCGGCGCGCAACTCCTCGACGGCCGGAACCACGAGCCGCACCGCCGCCGTGGGCGTCGCCGCGCGCGCGTCCGCGGCGAGATCGCACAGAGGCTGATCCTGCTCGTGTCCGACAGCGGACACCACCGGCACCGGGCACGCGGCGAACGCCCGCACCACCCGCTCGTCGCTGAAAGGCAGCAGATCCTCGAAGCTGCCCCCACCGCGCGCGACCACGATCACGTCGACGAGGTCGTGGGCAGCCAGCCTCTCGAGCGCCTGGATGATCGCCTCGGCGGCACCGCGTCCTTGCACCCTGGTCTCGACGATCACCACGTGGGCGGGCGGGAAGCGAGTCGCGAGCGCCGCGAGGATGTCGCCACGCGCGGCCGCTTCCGAGCCGGTGAGCACACCCACCGCCCTCGGGATCCTCGGCAGGCGGCGCTTGCGCCGCTCGTCGAAGAGTCCCTCGGCGGCCAGCGCGCGCTTCAGCCGCTCGAGTGCGGCGAGGTGATCGCCGAGCCCGAACCGCTCGATGACCGTCGCTCGGAACGTGAGCTCCGCTTTCGCCGCGTACAGCTGCCCACGGCCGTGCGCGTGCACGCGCTCACCCTCTGCCAGCCCGAGCTCGAGGCGGTCGAAGCGGCTCCGCGCGATCGTGGCCGGCAGCGTGGCACCGCTCTCGGGGTCCTTGAGCGTGAAGAACACGTTGGCCCACGAGTCTCGCCGCCGCAGCTCGGTCACCTCCCCCTCGACCCAGACGTCGGGAAGCCTGCGCAGCCACCGCTCGATCCCCTCGTTGAACGCGGAGACGGCAAAGACCTTGCGGTCGCCGTAGAGGACATGATCGACCTTGGGCACCGCCCAAGTCTCGCATTACGGGTTCTTACAGGAGGATCTCGGCCGCCACGATCGGGTCGCAGCCGCCGCGGACGAGATCGACGCACTGGTGGAGATCGGCTTCGCTCGCGGCGAGGCGCTCGGCGAGGTGGAGCGGGAAGCCCGCCTCGATCAGCACGTGCAGCCGCCAGCCCTCCACCTTGGCTCGTTCGCCGCCAGGGTGGAGCTCGGGGAGTTGGTGGGTTTCGGTCGCCTCGGCCATGCGCTTTGTGCTCGTGTTTCGTGCTGGCTGTGACGTTCCCTCCCGCAGTTTGTTGGCCAGAGACCGATGTGGGTCGGACACGCGCCGCCAGGCGCCTCCAGGCTCAAGCCCGCAACACGCCTCTACGTCTCGAGACGCCGCACCAGCTCGGTCTTCGCCAGGGTCTCGATGGCGCGATCGAGCTCGCGCCGGAGCTGGGTCAGAGCGTCCTCCCGCAGCTCTCGCATCCGCTCGTCGAAGGCGAGCGAGGCCACCTGCACGTGACGCTCGATCTCGCGGTCGGTGACTCGTTCGAGCCGGTCGTTCTGGCGCCGCTCCCACTCGACGAGCAGCAGGTCGAGGCGCGTTTGCACATCGGTCTCTGCCTTCTCGATCGATTCGGCGATCGCGGTTTCGCGGGCACGGAGGCGTTCGGTGATCTCGTCGACGGCGCGACGGCGGTCGGTCGTGTGGTGCTCGAGCTCGTCGAGCGCCTCCGTGACGGCCTGGCTCGCAGCGTGCTCGAGCTCCTCGCGGAGCCGGTGGACAACCCGCTTCTGCTCCTCGGCCGTCGACCCGAGCTCGCCGGCCTCCTCCTCGATACGTGCCTCGACCTCTGCGATCGCGTGCGTCAAGCGCTGCTCGAGCTTCTTCACCTGGGTGTCGAGGTGCCGTTGGGCACGTTCGAGGTCGTCGACGAAGCCGCGGACACGCTCGTCGAGTCGCGCCTCCACCTGCGCGAGCCGTCCCAGCAGTGTCTCACCGTACGCGCGCTCGCGCTCGGCGATCTCGGCGCGGCGTCGCTCCGCGTGTGTCCGCTCCTCGGCGGCCAGGGCAGAGGTGAGGTCGGCCCGCTCGCGAGCGAGGATACGGCGGATCTCCTCCGCATGCGCGGCCGTCTCGGCGCTCACCGCTTCGCGGAGCTCGGCTCGTGCGGCGACGATCGCCTCGCCTCCCCGTGGGGTTCGCCGCTTCGTCAGCACGAGAGCCGTGGCAAGGATGAGCACCAGTGTTGCCGCACCCGCGAGGGCGACGATGAAGATCCAGGTCGGCATCGAGGTACGAGGATGCCTGAAGCGCGCCGTTCCTACCAGCCTGCCCGGGACGCGGCCAGCGCGAGCGCCAGCAGCGGGAACGAGATCGTCAGTAGAGCGAGTGCCTGTTCGGCCGGCCGGCCGAGCGTTTCCCGCGTGATCGGTGTCGGCTCGCCGGCAAGGTCCACCGTGACGCCCTCCACGGCGCTGACGCCTCGGCGAACCCAGCGTGACTGGGTCGACAGCCGCCGCTGTGCAAGGATCGCCACTCCAGCGGCGGCCGCGGCCGCCATCGGCGCCAGCGCGATCGTGCCCGCACACGCGAGATAGCCGGTAAGCGTTGGGAAGGCGGCCCAGGAGAACGCGAGTGTGAGGTCGTTGTGAAAGCGCCCGCCCAGCAGCTCGAGGTTGTAGAGCGGGACGGCGGCGGCGCCCACCGCGACCGCGACCAGGATCCAGAAGCTGAAGCGCACCGCGACGACGATGCCGATCGCCGAGGCCGCACCAACCGACAGGACTGCAGCGGTGACGAGCACCCGTGACGGGATCGACGTTCGCAGCGGACGGCCGTTGAGCTCGTCGAGCGCATGCGCCCCGATGCCCAGCGCGAGGGCGAACGCAAGGACGCAGAGACCGAGCCGCGGCCAGGAGACGACGGGGGCGAGGCAGCCGCCGATCACGACGTTGGCGAGATGCCACCCCGTGTAGGGCAGGTGAAGGAGCGTCACGTAGTCGCGCCATCCTCCGCGGTCAAGGGCGTAAAAGGCCGGGCGGCTCTCGCTCATCTCCTCGTTCCCCACACGATCATGCCGCCGCCGAGGCTCATTCGCCGCACCCGAGCCCCCGAGAGGCCGGCCTGCTCCCACGCGGCGAGCAGCCGCGGCTCCGGCCACTCCCGTGCGAACGTACGAATCGATCCACCGAGGAACGCGCCGGCCCGGCCCCAGCCGGGCGAGACCACCCGGCCGGCGAGCGGCAGGCCGACCCTCACGTAGAGCTCCCACGGCAGTCGCCAGACGCCCGCCGGCACTCCGAACTCGAGCATGGCGACGGTTCCCCCCGGCCGTACGACACGCGCCAGCTCGCGCAGCGTGCCCGCCGGGTCGTCCACGTACCGGAGCAGGTACGTGAAGGTGAGGTGGTCGAAGCTCGCGTCCTCGAACGGAAGGTGTTCCGCCTGCCCTTCGACGACCGAAACGCGGTCTCCGAGGCGGCGCAGCGCAACCTCCAGCATCTCCGCGCTCTGGTCGAGTGCCGTGACGCGGAAGCCGTGCGCCAGCAAGCGCTCCGAAACGAGGCCGGTGCCGGCCGCGACGTCCAGAACATGTCCGCCGTCCCGCGGCAGCCGTCCCACGAGGAAGTGCCGCCAGCGTGGATCCTGCCCGAGGGAGAGCGTTGCCCCGACGCGGTCATAGGTCGGCCCGAGCGGCGCGAACAGCTCGCGAGCGTATGCGGTGCGCGGCGAAGCAGCGGGCACGACCACACTATCCTGGCACGGTGGCGGCGCTGCCGGAGGACATCGAGACCATCGCGACGACGGCCGCCGGTCTCGCACCCGACGGAGCGACCTTGAGCGCGGTGCTCGCCGCCGAGCCCGCGGCGGGCGAGCGGGCCTACCTCTGCGGGTTCGTGCAGGGCGAAGGACGTCTGTGGCTCGTGCTCGACGGTGCGGGGGTGCCTGTGCTCGACCGGCAGACGGTGCGGGACGTGGTGGCGATCGCCGCGCTCTGCGAGCTCGCGGTGGAGTCCGCCTTCCCGGGTGATCTCTCGGCTCTGATCGTCTCGCTACGTGGGCTCGCTGAGAGCGAGGCCCCGGCCGGGATCGCGGAGGCGATCAGGGCTGCCCAGGGCCTCGCGGCGCTGCTCGACCAGCCCGCTGTGGCTTCGGCTGCGCGTCTCGATGCGATCGGTGCCGCTGCCCACCGGCTGGAGGCAGAGCTCTCCGGTGCCGGGGCCGGCTCGCCCTTCTCGAGCGCGATGCGCTCCGGATCGCGGGTTATCGAGGACCTGCTGGCCGAGGTCGAGAGTCGATATCTCGGGACCCTGTAGCCTGAGGAGATGGAGGGCGGCGGCTTCTTCGGCTTCGGTGGTGACCCGGAGGACATGCTTCGCAGCCTGCGCGAGTTCGCCGAGCAGCAGGCTGAGGGAGTCAAGGACGCCCAGCGCGAGCAGTTCGCGACGCTGACGCTGCAGACCGCGGTCGAGCTGACCACGGCGGCTCTCGCCCAGATCCAGGTTTCCGGAGGCGCCGACGCGCAGGCGGTCGCCCTCCGCGACGCCATGCGCGTGCTCTTCCCCGAGGCGGTCGCGCTCGTCTCGGCCGCCCGCCAGGGCTTCATGCGGGAGTAGCGTGCGGGCGGGGCGCGGCTATGCGCGGAGCGAGTAGCCGCCGTCCACGATCAGGGTCTGCCCGCGGATCATGGCGGCGTCCTCCGAACAGAGGAAGGCGACGACACCGGCGACGTCCTCCGGGGTGACGATGCGGCCCGCGGGATTGCCGGCGCCCATCTCGAGCATCTCCTCCTTGTTCGGGAAGTAGTCGAGCGCGGCCGTGTGCACGACCCCGGCGGAGACGGCGTTGACGCGGATACCGCGTGGCGCCAGCTCGACGGCGAGGTAGCGGACGAGGCTCTCGAGCGCCGCTTTCGAGGTCCCGACCAGCGTGTAGTTGTCCAGCACGCGGATCGAGCCGAGGCTGGAGATGCCGATCAGCACCGCGCCCTGCCGCATGGTGGGAGCCGCGACGCGCGCGAGCTGGAGCAACGCCTGGGCGTTGGCACCGAGCGTCCAGTCCCAGTGCTTGTCCTCGGTCTCGAGGGCGGGGCGGATGACACCGGTGGCGGCGTTGTGGACGAGGACATCCAGCCGTCCGAGCGCCGCCACTTGCTCCAGCACCCGGTCGGACGTTATGTTGCCACGTATGAGAACAGGCTCCGCTCCGAGCGTGCGGAGCTCTTCCGCGGTCTCCTCGGCTGCGGCGTCGGAACGGAAGTAGCCGATCCCGATCCTGGCGGCCCCGTCGCGCGCGAGCCGGAGCGCGATCGCCTTGCCGATGCCTCTGGAACCTCCGCTGACGAAGGCGGTGCCGCCGCCGATCACGGCGTCAGGGAAGCGGTGCCGCGGCCGGTGCCGACGAAGGAAGCTGTTCCCAACCCGGCCTCGAGCGCGGCTCGACGTCCTCGGCGTCCTCTGCCTTCGAGGATGCATGACCGAGCCGCTCGAGCATCTCGATCTTCCTCTCGGCGTAGCGGCGCACCGGGTCGTCCTCCGAGAGGGAGGCGACCGCCTCACGCACACGCGCTCGAATCTGGAACGCGAAGTGCGGCGTCGCCGGCCCTACGAAGGCGTCGATGTCGTCGGCGGTGAGTGCGCTCACGGGGGCAAGAGTAACGAGTACTGTCGGCGGGGTGCGCCGCCTGTCCAGTCTGGAGCTCGCGCTCCTGCTTGCCGTGGCGATCTGGGCCGTCAATCTCCCGGCGACGCGGGAGGTCGTCGGCAACGGGATGGGGCCGTTGGTGTTCGTCGCGCTCCGGAACGTTCTGGCAGCACTGGCCTTCGCCGCGATCGTGTTGTCGATGAGCGGACGGTTCTCGCTGCGAGGGCGCGACCTGGGCCTCGCGGGCCTCGCCGGCCTCCTGCTCGCGGCCAACCAGGTCACGTTCGTGTACTCGCTGCAGCACGCGACAGCTTCGGTCGTCGCGTTCGTGATGGCGAGCTCGCCCCTGTTCGCAGCCGCGGCCGGGTTTGCGCTGGGATGGGACAGGGTTCGGATGCGCTTCTGGGTCGGGGCGCCCCTCTCGATGGCGGGCGTCGGGGTCGTGGCGCTGGCCGCCGGGAAGGCGGGCGGTTCCGCGCTCGGGGTGCTGCTGGCGGTGGCCACCGCCCTCATGTGGACGGCGTACTCGCTCCTGATCGCACGGCTTGTCCCGCGCCACTCCACGGCCACCGTGAGCCTGGTGGTGCTCGCCGTGCCGGCCGCTGTGCTGCTTGCGGCCGCGTCCGGGCAGCTTGCGCGCCAGTCGTGGGACGTGGCCGCGACCGACTGGGGATTGCTGGTCTTCACCGCGCTCGGCGGGCTGGTTGTCACGAATTTCCTCTGGTACCGGTCGATCGACCGCATCGGTCCGGCCCGCGCCACCCTGGTCACCAACAACCTGCTGCCGTTCGCAACCGTGCTCGTCGCGGTCGCCGTCTTCGGCGAGCGCTTCGTGCCGCTCACTCTTGTCGGGGGCGCGCTCATCCTCGGTGGGATCGTGGTGGTCAGAGGCCGCGGGTCGTCGGCGCGTACACGCTCCGTCATGGAGACTGCGCCCCCATGAGACGCCCTCTGTCCACGATGCCTTGCGTGTCGTACGTATGCGCCCGGCTTTGGAGGCAGGCCTGAGCCCGGAACGCAGAACCGCGCTCATCTCGGTGGCCGCGGCCGTGGTGCTGATCGCGCTCAAGCTCGCCGTCGGACTCGCGAGCGGCAGCCTGGCCTTCGTCGCCGAGGCCGCCCACTCGGGCACGGATCTCGTGGCCGCGCTTCTCACGCTCTACGCGGTCGGAGTAGCGCGAAGGCCGGCCGACTCCAGCCACCTGTACGGCCACGGCAAGGCGGAGCATCTCGCGGCGCTCGGTGAGGCCAGCGTGCTCGGGCTCGTCAGCCTGGGGGTCGCCGGGCTCGCCGTCTACCGCCTCGTCGTCGGTGGCCACGAAGTGGACGCCACATGGTGGGCCTTCGCGGTCGCCGCGCTCGTGATTCTGATCGATGGCAGCCGTGCCCTGATCTCCCTGCGGACAGGACGCAGGTACCGGAGCGCTGCGCTCCTGTCGAACGCGCTGCACTTCACCGGCGACCTCGCAGGCACGCTGGCGGTGATAGCGGGGCTCGTGGCCGTTCGCGCCGGCTGGGCCGAGGGGGACGCGGTGGCGGCGCTCTTCGTGGCCCTGCTCGTCGTGATGGCCGCCACGCGGCTTGCAGCGGCGAACATCGACGTGCTCATGGATCGTGCGCCGGCGCGCGAGGTGGCGGCGGTGCGTCGCGCGATCGAGCGCCTCGACCCGCCGGTTCCGCTGGGGCGCCTGCGGGTGCGGCAAGCCGCCGGCCGCGTGTTCGTGGATCTCGCGATCGAGGTTTCGCCGGGCGCGGCCGTGGGTCAGGGGCACGCGGCGGCCGATCGCGTCGAGGCCGCGGTCGAGCGGGCGGTGCCCGGCGCAGACGTCGTCGTCCATGTGGAACCGCGCGACGGGGCCGGCCCCGTGACCGAGCGTGTACGGGCAGCGGCGATGTCGGTCTCCCACGTTCGGGAGATCCACGACCTCGCGGTGATCGAGCTGGCGGGCGGCGGTCTGCAGGCTGTGCTCCACATCAAGCTGCCCGGTGACCTCGCTCTGGAGCGCGCGCACCGGCTGGCCGAGCAGGTCGAGGTCTCGATCCGCTCGGCGGTGCCGGAGGTCTCGGCGGTTCACACGCATCTCGAGCCTCTCGCCGGAGATGCCGCCGCTCGCGAGCTCGGCGGGGGGCCTGCACTCGTCGACCGGGTCGTCCAGGAGATCACCGGCGCGCCGCCCCGCGCCACGCGCTTCCTGCGAACCGACGAGGGTCTGGTCGTGCTGCTCACGCTCGGGATCGGGGGCTCGACGAGCCTTGCCGAGGCCCATGAGCGAGCGAGCGCAGTGTCGCGCACGATCCGGGAGGAGCTCGCCGGGGTCGCCGACGTCGTCGTCCATACGGAGCCGTAGGCGCGCGGGCAATCATCTAGCCTCTCCGCGTGCGCCTGTGCATGTTCCATCCAGTCGAGAAGCCCATGCAGCGCGGCTGGGTCGGCCGGCTCGAGGGCGACCGCGTGATCCATCTTGCAGCGCAGACGCTCCAGCACTTCTTCAGCGGCGGTTCCTCGTCGCGGGAGCACGACGTGTACGCGCTCGAGGACGTGGCGATGCTCGTCCCAGTCCTCCATCCACCAGCTGTGCGTGTCTTCGAGGACGAGAGCACGTTCGCGTTCGCCAATCCGGCGGCGGTGTTCGGCCCCGATGCGATCGTGTCCACGCCGGCAGGGATGAACCCGGAGATTCATGTGCGGCTGGCGGGAATCGTCGGCGCCGAGGGGGTACTCGGTGCCGTTGGTCTCTTTGTGGAGGTGCGCGGGACGGGTGGCGCCGGGTCGCCGAAGGACAGGGACTTCGGGTCGGTGTTCGGGCCGGTCGTCGTCACGCCCGACGAAGGCGTTCCCGGACGCGTGGAGCTGTCCGGGGATGCCGGCGAGCTGTGGGCAGGGTCGCTCGAAGGGGTCGACTGGGATGAAATGAGCCGGCTTGCAGGCCAGAACACCGTTCTCCGAACCGGTGACCTTCTCGTGTCCCCCGCCGCTGTCGTGCTCCCGGCCCGAGGCGCGTTCCGCCTGGCCGGGCCGGAGCTTGGCAACCTCGGCTTCGTGATCCGCTGATGGTGATCCGCCGCGCCGGGCAGGGGGACATCGAGGCCGTGCAGGCGCTGTGGCACGCTTTCCACGCCGAGAGCGACGTGCCGCCGCACGTCACCGTCGTCGTCGACGACGAGCTGCGGGAGGTGGAGGAGATCGTCCGCGACGGGATCGCGTTCGTCGCCGAGCACGACGGGGTCGCCGCCGGGTTCGCGCTCGCCCGGCGCCGGGACCCACGCACCTACGAGCTGACCGACCTGTTCGTGGCCGACTCGGCCCGGCGCGACGGGGTGGCGGCGCAGCTCGTGCACGCCGTCGTCGAGGCGCTGCCGGAGGAGGCGGAGACGCTGCGCGTCGAGGTTGCCTCGGCCAACGCGGTGGCGCGCGGCGTGTATCAGCGCTGGGGGCTCCGTGAGCACGCGCAACTCCTGTTGGCGCCCGTGGCCGACCTGCGCGAGCGGCTCAGGCCTGGACGCCACGCCCGGTCCTTCGCCTCGATTCACGTGCAGAGCGACGAACGCTCCTGGGTGGAGCAGGCGGCCCGCGAGTTCGCGCGGAGGATCGGATCGCACGGCACCCGCGTCGAAGGTCCACGCAACGGGTGGACGGCGGTGTACGACGAGGCGGTCGACCGTGACCCGAACGCCGCTCTCCGCTTCTCGCGCGAGCTCTCCGAGCGCCTCGGGGCGGTCGTGATCACGCTTGCCCTGGAGCTCGACCATGTCGTCCGCATGATTGCGCTGGATCGAGGGGGCATCGTGGACGAGTATCTGTCCGTGCCCGAGTTCTACGGACCTCTGCCGCCCGGCGACGTGATCGGCCTGGCGGCCAACCCCACCGTCCTCCACCGGCTGACGGGCGCCGATCCGGCGGCGGTCAAGGCGGTTGCCCGCACGGCCGCATCTCCCTCCGAGCTGCCTGCTGCGCCCGAGCTGCTGGCCGCGATCGGCGGGGTGCTCGGACTCGAGGGTGTGCTCGAGGGATACGCCCAGTGACGGCGGGCGACGTCACGACGGAGGAGCTTGCTGCGCGGCTGGCCGAGCCGGCGCTGGTCCTGCTCGACGTACGGAGCGAGCCGGAGTTCACCGGGGTGTTCGGGTCTCCTTGCGACCCGCGCCAGGGGCACATCCCCGGAGCACGGCACCTGCCGCTCGACGATCTGCTCGTGCTCGATGCCGCCGCGATCGCGGAAGCCGTCGGTGCACCCGCCGGCAGCGAGGTGATCGCGTATTGCCATTCGGGCGCCCGCTCGGCACAGGCGGTCGCGATCCTGCGCTCCGCCGGCTACGACGCCCGGAACTACGTCGGTTCGTGGCACGCCTGGTCGCGGGATCCGGCGCTGCCGATCGCCTGACCAGCCGTCAGCCGGCCGCCTCGGTCAGGAACGCGTCGACTAGCGCGCGGCCCTGCCGTTCCCACGTCGGCAGCCGCAAGGCTGTCTCTGCCACCATCTGCTCCCGGGACGTCGGCAGCTCGTCTTCACCGCTGCGAAACCAGTGGTCGAGCATCTCGGGGGTGACCTCCGGATGGAACTGCACCGCCCAGGCACGATCGCCGAGCCGGAACGCCTGCCGGGCAGCGGGGTTGTGGGCCAGCAGCTCGGCGCCGGGGGGCAGCTGCCACGTGTAGTGGTGCCACTCGAAGGCGGCGAAGCACTGGGGGAAGGCCGCCCCGACGACTCGATCCTCGAGGGCCGCCGGCGTGAGCTCGACCTCGCACCAGCCGACCTCGGGCGCATCGGCGGGGCCCACCCAGGCACCCGCGGCGCGCGCGATGAGCTGCGAGCCGAGGCAGACCCCGAGCAGCGGCACATCTGCGTCCAGTGCCTCGGCCACGAACTCCACCTCGGCGGCGAGCCACGGATGCTCCGCGTCCTGGTCGGGGTGCATGACGCCACCGAAGACCATGATGGCGTCGTAGTCGGTCGCGGCACCAGGCAGTTGCCCGTCCGGCGCGAGCCACACCGTGAGCCTGTCGCGCCGTTCGAGGACGCGGTGCTCGAACGAGCCGCCGCCTCCGGTCGAGCTGGGCTCGTGCGTGATGGAGAGGACGTGCACCGTGCAACTCTAATGCGGCGTCTCACGACGGCAGACAGGAAATGATCGTTGTGAGCCGCCGCACCAATGTTTGTTGCAGAGGCCGGGTGCCGGCGCAGCCGGCCTCTGATCCTGAAGAGGGCGCGTCCGCGCGCCTGCCGCACAGTAGGCGTTTCGAGCGATTCACAGGGAATAATCGTCGTTGTAAGCCGCCGCACCAGATGCTTGCTGCACGTTGTGGGGGG
>JBJXGY010000170.1:0-9207 GCA_046160185.1 Gaiella sp.
GTATGTGCCGCCGGTGCTCGAGCAGCTCGCGCTCGCCGAGATCGAACGCGCTCCCCGCAACGCGCGGATGCGCGCCGGGTGAGGGTGCACCAGGGTTCGGCGTGCTGACGATCATCTAGGCTCGGCCGCATGAAAGTCGCCGTCGTCACAGGGGCCGGCTCGGGCATCGGCCGCGCCTGTGCGGAGCGGCTCGCTGCGCGCGGCCACGCGCTCGTCTGCGGTGATCTCGACGCGGCGGCCGCCACCGCCACCGCCGGCGCGATCGAGGCCGCAGGAGGCGAGGCGGTGGCGGTGCCGGCGGATGTTCGCCGCAAGGAGGACGTCGTGGGCCTGGTCGAGGAGGCGGAGCGCCGTGGGGGGCTCGGCGTGATGGTGGCGAACGCCGCCGTCTCCGTCTACGTCCCCTTCGAGGAGATGCCGGAGGATCAGCTCGACCTCGTCCTGGACACCGACCTGCGCGGAGCGTTGCTCTGCGCCCAGGCGTCGATTCCGGCGATGCGGGCCGGCGGCGGCGGCAGCATCGTCCTCGTCTCCTCCGTCCAGGCGTTCGTGACCCTTCCCGGGTGCGTCCCGTACGCGGCTGCCAAGGCCGGGCTCGTGGCCGCCGCCCGGGCCCTGGCCCCGGAGGTCGGGGCTGCCGGCATCCGGGTCAATGCCGTCGCCCCCGGGACGATCGACACGCCGATGTTACGGCGCGATCTCGCCGGGATGAACCGTGCGCAGGCGACGGCCTTCCTCGAGCGCGTCTCCGGGGCGAACGCGCTCGGGCGTGTGGGGACGGCCGAGGAGGTCGCTGACGTCGTCTGCTTCCTCGCCTCCGAAGAGTCGCGGTACGTGACGGGGACGACGCTCGTCGTGGACGGCGGCTACCTCACGGTGAAGTCGTTCTGAGTCGGTGCTCACCGTCGCCGGCCACCGCACCCGGCCGGGGTGTCGTGCCGCACCTGGTGCGGCACGGATGTGGCAACCCGCGCACCGGTTGACCGCGTCACTACCCGAGTAGTAGTCTCGCGCGGATGGGCCGGACGCTGGTCGAGAAGATCCTGCTCGCGCACACGGAGGCCGACGATCTCGCTCCCGGCGACATCGTGGTCGTTCGTTGCGACGTCGTCATGACCAACGACATCTCGGGCCCAATCGCCTTCCGCACGATGCGCGAGATGGGCGCCGAGCGAGTGTTCGACCCGAAGAAGGTCGTGCTGGTCCCCGATCACTTCATCCCCGCCAAGGACGCGGCGGCCGCCGAGCTGCAGAAGCTGCTGCGAGAGTGGGCAGGCGCCCAGGGCGTCGCCTACTACGAGCAGGGTCGCGGCGGCATCGAGCACACGCTGCTCGTGGAGGAGGGGTGGGTGGTGCCCGGCTCCGTGATCGCCGGCGGCGACGCGCACACCTGCACCTACGGCGCGCTCGGCGCCTTCGGGACGGGCCTCGGCTCCACCGACATCGCCTGCTGCCTCGCCATCGGGGAGTTCTGGCAGGTCGTGCCGTCGACGATCCAGATCGAGTTCACCGGCACGCGGCGGCCGTGGGTCACGGGGAAGGATCTCATTCTCGCCGTCCTCGCCGAGATCGGCGTCCACGGGGGTCTCGGTGCGGCGCTCGAGTTCGTCGGTCCGGCCGCAGCGGAGCTCACCATCGACGAGCGCCTCGCCGTCGCGAACATGGCGGTCGAGGCAGGCTCGGAAACGGGCTTCTTCCCCGCAGACGCCGTGGTCGCGCGCTACCTGGAAGGCCGCGCCGACCGTCCCTGGCAGGGCGAGCGCACGGACGGCGACGCAGAGCTGCAGCGTCGGGTGCAGATCGACGTCGGCTCGTTCCCTTCGCTCGTCGCCCTTCCACACTCGCCGGGCAACGTGGTGCCGATCGCGGAGGCCTGCGGACGGCGCATCGATCAGGTCTACATCGGCAACTGCTCCAACGGGACGATGACCGACCTGCGGCAGGCGGCGGAGATCCTGCGCGGGCGCACTCTGCACCCGAGGGTGCGCGCGATCATCGTCCCGGCGACACAGCGTGTGTATCGAGAAGCCCTGGCCGAGGGGCTGCTCGACGTCTTCCTGGCGGCAGGCGCCCTCGTCTCGGCGCCGACCTGCGGCGCGTGCTTCGGCGGCTCCAACGGCATCCTCGCCGCTGGGGAGAACGCCATCGCCACCACCAACCGGAACTTCGTCGGCCGCATGGGCTCGCGGGACGCGGGAGTGCACCTCGCGAACGCCTGGGTGGCGGCTGCGGCCGCTGTCGCGGGCGAGATCGTGGACCCGGCCGAGCTCGGGAGCGCGGCATGAGGATCGAGGCCCGGGCAGTGAGGATCCCGGGGGACGACATCGACACCGACGTGCTCTACCCCGGCCAGTTCCTCTCCATCACGCGTGTCGAGAAGATGGCCGTGCACCTCTTCGAGGGGCTCGACCCGGCCCTGCGCGGCCGCCTGGGCGGCGGTACGGCGCTCGTCGTCGGCTCGAACTTCGGGTCGGGCTCGTCACGCGAGCATGTTCCGCAGGCCATGCGGGCCTCGGGGATCCGCTTCCTCGTCGGCCACGGTTTCGCCCGTATCTTCTCGCGCAACTGCGTGAACCTCGGGGTGCCGCCAATCGTCTGCCCCGAGGCGGTGGAGGCGGCGGTCGACGACGGCCCCATCGTCCTCGACCTCGACGCCTGCACCGTCCTCGTCGGGGGTGTCGCCTATCCCTTCCCGGCGCCGCCGCCGTTCATGCGGCAGATCCATGCGGCCGGGGGCCTTGTCCCCTGGGTTCAGGCCCGCGTTTCCGCTACTACCCGAGTGGTATAGTCGCCGCCGTGGCCGTCCCGCTCGAGCTCGCCGCCGTCGCGGAGCAGATGGAGTACGGGACAGTGGTGCGCTGGCACAAGCGTCCCGGCGACCGCATCGCCAAGGGCGAGGTGATCCTGGAGATCGAGGCAGAGAAGGCGAACTTCGAGATCGAGTCGCCCGTCGACGGCGTACTTGCCGAGATCGTCGCCGAGGAGGGCGACGAGTTGCCGGTGGGGGCGCTGCTGGCGACGCTCGAGGAGTCCTGACGATGGGCGACGGGGTCGCAGGCGACGAGCTCGCCGGGCTCGAGCAGATGCTGCTCGCCATGTGGCGGATCCGTGCCTTCGAGGTGCGGGCGATGGAGCTCTTCGAGGAGAACCAGATCCGCGGGTCTGTCCATCCCTACATCGGCATGGAAGCAATCGCCGTCGGCGCCTGCTCCGTGCTCGGTGACCAGGACTACATCACGAGCACCCACCGCGGCCACGGCCACTGTGTGGCCAAAGGGCTCGACGTGAAGCTGATGATGGCCGAGATCACCGGCCGCGAGGCCGGCTACTGCCGCGGCAAGGGCGGGAGCATGCACATCACCGCCATGCAGCACGGGATGCTCGGGGCCGACGCCATCGTCGGCGCCTCGTCCGCGCTTGCGGTCGGCGCCGCCCACGGATTGCGCCTGCGCGGCTCGGAAGGCGTCGTCGTCTGCTTCTTCGGGGACGGTGCCGCGAACCAGGGCGTGCTTCACGAGTCGTGCAACCTCGCCGCGGTGCTGGACGCGCCGGTCGTTTTCGTCTGCGAGAACAACCAGTGGGCGATCTCGACACCGACGCGGCAGGCGATGCGCATCGAGGACGTGGCCATCCGTGCGGCCGGGTACGGGTTTCCGGGCGTCGTCGTCGACGGCAACGACGTGCTCGCCGTGCAGGCGGCGACTCGTGAGGCCGTCGCCCGCGCGCGTGGCGGCGACGGCCCGACGCTGCTCGAGGCGAAGAGCTACCGCATCACCCAGCACTCGGCGGCAACCAAGACCGATCTGCGGCCGGTCGCAGAGCTCGACGAATGGCGAGCGCGCGACCCGATCACCCGCTTCGCGCGGGAGCTGCACGGGCGCGGAGTGCCCGAGGAGCGGCTGGCCGAGCTGGAGGAGCAGGCGCGGGCCGAGATCGCCGCCGCCGTCGAGTTCGCGGTGGCGGCCCCGCGACCGGAGCCGGAGGCCGCGCTCGATGACGTCTACGCTCCGGCCGAGTGGTTCACGGCAGGGCGGCTCTCGTGACCGGGGATGCGGAGGCCGTCCGCGAGCTGACGATGGCCGAGGCGCTCAACGAGGCGCTGCACGAGGAGATGGAGCGCGACCCCGGCGTGCTCGTGATCGGCGAGGACATCGCGACCATGGGAGGCCTCTTCCAGGTCACCTCCGGCCTGCTCGATCGTTTCGGCAGCGGGCGCGTGATCGACGCGCCGATCTCGGAATCGGCCCAGGCGGGCGCCGGCGTGGGAGCGGCCCTCGTCGGCTGCCGTCCCGTGGTCGAGCTGCAGATCGCGGATTTCGTCTCGCTCGTGATGGACCAGGTCGTCAACCACGCCGGCAAGTGGCGTTACATGTCAGGCGGGCGCGTGACCGTGCCGTTCGTGCTGCGCGGCGCAGTCTCCAGCGGTATCGGCATGGCGGCGCAGCATTCGCAGACGCTCGAGGCCTGGTTCGTGCACGCGCCCGGGCTGGTCGTGATCATGCCGTCGACCCCCTACGACGCCAAAGGGCTGCTGAAAGCCGCCATCCGCGACGACAATCCCGTGGTCTTCCTCGAGAAGCGCCTGCTCTACA
Organism: Gaiella sp.; assembly: GCA_046160185.1. GTDB lineage: Bacteria > Actinomycetota > Thermoleophilia > Gaiellales > Gaiellaceae > Gaiella. The sequence goes on from JBJXGY010000170.1 coordinate 4,593, forward strand.
GCCGGCGCGGTCCGGTGCCCGAGGGCGAGTACACGGTGCCGATCGGCGTCGCCGACGTGAAGCGCGACGGTACAGACGTCACCGTCGTCAGCTACTCCGGTGGCGTCCCGCTCGCGCTGCAGGCGGCGCGCGGCTTCGCGCGCGAGGGAGTCTCGGTGGAGGTCGTCGACCTGCGTACGCTGAAGCCGCTCGACGTGGAGACGGTGGCCGCCTCCGTGCGAAAAACGCGGCGCCTCGTGGTCGTGACCGAAGCCGTGCGCGCCGGAAGCATGGCGAGCGAGATCGTCGCCCGCATGTGCGACGAGTGTTGGGACGACCTTGCGGCGGCGCCGGTGCGCGTGACTGCGAGTGACACACCGGTTCCGTACGCCGCCTCGCTCGAGCGGGCAGTGCTGCCGCAGGTCGACGACGTCGCGGCCGGGATCGCCGCAGTCCTCGGGCGCGTGCCGGCGGTGGAGGGAGCACGAGAGGAAGCGATGTGACGCGGATCCAGCAGCTGCAAGGCGCGCTCGAGGAACTGGGGCTCGACGCTCTCTTCCTGCGGTTGCCCGAAAACGTCGTTCTCGCCACCGGTTGGTGGCCACAGATCCCCGGCCTCGCGATCGTCGTCGTGCCTCGAGAGGGCGCGGCGGCCCTCCTCATCCCCGAGTACGAAGTTCCCGAGGCCGACACCGTGTGGGCCGGTGACATCCGTTCCTTCCCCGCCATCAGGAACGACGGGCCCGGTCCGGCCACCGAGATTCCGCGCCTGCTCGGCCACCTCTGCACGGAGCACGGGCTGGCGGGCGCCGCCATCGGCTACGAAGGGAGTTTCGAGGCGGTCGCGCCACCCCAGATCGACGGCGAGCCCGGCACTGTGGCCGGCCCGACGATCGCACTCATCCGCTCCGCCTTCGCCACCGAGCGGCTCGTGGACGTGACCCAGACGCTGGAGACGCTGAAGGCGACGAAGACGGCTGCGGAGGTCGAGAAGATCCGCATCACCAACGAGGTCGCGCGCTTCGGGCTCGACGCCTTCAAGGAGTACGCGGTGGCCGGCGCGACCGAAGCGGAGATCGCGGCCGAGGTGGGGAAGGCGATCGTCGCGAAGGGACACGGACATCGTGGCGCTCGGGTCGTGCGTGCCTACCCGACGGTCTGGTCGGGGCCGGAGACCGCGCACGGCTGGCAGTACTTCCGCCACCGCACGCGAGTCGTCGAAGCGGACGACGTCGTCATGCTCGAGCTCGGCACCTGCGTCGACGGCTTCTGGTCGGATCACACGCGCACGGTCGTGGCCGGCAAGGCGACGGCGCGCCAGCGCGAAGCCATGGCCGCGGTACGCGCCGCCCAGCGTGCCGCGTTTGCAGCCGCCCGTCCCGGGGTTGCGGGTGGCGAGGTCGACCGGATCTCGCGAGCGGCAGTGGCCGCCGCCGGCTTCACGCAGTTTCCGCACCACACCGGCCACGGCATCGGCTTCCGCTACCACGAGGCGATGCCGTGGCTCGTCCCGGAAGGCGAGCACATGCTCACCGAAGGCACGACGCTGATCACCGAGCCGGGCATCTACGAGGACGGCCTCGGAGGGTTCCGGTGGGAGGACAACGCCGTGGTCACCCCCGACGGAGCGGTGACGCTCGTGGAGACGGACTATGAGCTCGACTGACGACAGCCTCGACCCGGCGCGTCCGGATCAGTTGGTGGACGACGGGCACCTTCCCGCGTGAACGGTTTCTCAGCCCGGAAGGTGGCCGTCGGCCGGTTCGACGTCTCCTCGGAGGCGCGGAGCGGCGACCCTGCCGGAGTGTCGCCCGACGCGCGCAAGCTGCAGCTCTTCGCTCTCGATACCGAGCTCGCGATGGGGGGCGGCGTCCGGTGAACGAAGGCGCCGTCGACCGGCTGCAGGCGCTCGGCATGTCGCTGTACGAGGCGCGGTTGACGATCGCCCTGCTGCGCCACGGGCCACAGAACGGCAACGAGCTCTCCCGCTCCGCCGGCGTCCCCTCGTCGAAGGTGTACTCGACGCTCGAGCGTCTCGCGACGAAGGGCTTCGTCCACATCGTCAAGACGGCGACGACGACGGAGTACCTCTGCGTGTCGCCCAAAGAGCTGACGCACCGTCTGCGCAGCGGGTACGAGGAGCCGCTCGAGTTCCTCGAGCGGGCGTTGCCCGAGATGGCCTTGTTTCAGCCGGCGATCGAGGTGCTGTCGGTGACCGGCCTCGATGCGATCCGGGAAGGCGCCGGGTACATCGTCCAGCACGCGAGGCGCGAGCTCCATCTCTCCATCTGGGAGGACGACGTCGACGTGCTCCTCGAACCGCTGCGGGGCGCGGTCGAGCGCGGCGTCAGCGTTTTCGGGATGCTCTACGGCGAAGTTGTGCCGGCCGGTCTGGGCTCGTGGCTCGTGCACAGCTACCAGCAGATCGTCGCCGACCGCATCGGTGGGCGGATGCTCACGCTCGTGGCGGACGGCGAAGAGGCGCTGGTCGCCCACATCCCCCGAGCAGGGACCGCCAGCGGCGTGCGTACCCGCAATCCGGTGATCGCCCTGATCGTCACGGAGTATCTCCACCACGACCTGGTCCTGCAGCGGGCACAGCTTCAGATCGGCTTCGACGAATGGGACGAGTGGTGGCAGGCCGACCCCGACCTACGCACCACGATCTTGGGGCGCTCGCTCGAGACGGGTGAGACCGACGGGAGACCAGAAAAGGAGAAGCGTCGATGACGACTGTCCAGACGATGCCCAGACCGCTGTTGATCGGTGGCGCCCCTGTGACCACCGGCCACGAGGCGACGGTCACGTTTCCCTACGACGGTTCCGAGGTCGGCGTCGTCTCGCTGGCCGACGAGGTCGCCGTCGAGCGGGCGCTCGCCACAGCCGCCGGCGCGGAGCCCGAGCTGGCGGCGCTGCCGCCGCACCGGCGAGCCGAGATCCTCATCCGAGCCGCCGACCTGGTGACGGCCCGTGGGCCCGAGCTGGCGCGCCAGATGACGCTCGAGACCGGGCTCGCCCTGCGTGAGTCACTGCTCGAGGTGGAGCGGACGAGCGACATCTTCCGCATCGCCGGCGAGGAGGCACGGAACGTGCATGCCCTCGGTGAGCTCGTGCCAGTCGATGCCGTCGCCCGCGGCGAGGGCAGGGTCGCGCACGTTCGCCGCTTCCCCGTCGGCACCGTGCTCGGAATCACCGCCTTCAACGCCCCCCTCCTGCTCGTCGCCCACAAGATCGCACCCGCGCTCGCCGCCGGGTGCCCCTGCATCGTCCGGCCCGCGCCCAAGACCCCGCTTTCGGCGCTCTCGATCGGCGAGTTGTTGCTCGAGGCAGGCGCGCCGGCCGCCGGCGTCACCGTTCTCCCCTCCTCGAACGAGCTGGCCGAGCGGATGGTGACGGACGCGCGCGTGAAGATGCTCTCGTTCACCGGCAGCGCGCGCGTCGGCTGGCACCTGCGGCGGATCGCGGCCACGCCGCGAGTCACACTGGAGCTCGGCGGCAACGGGGCGGTGGTCGTCCACGACGACGCCGACCTCGACCACGCCGCGGCGCGCTGCGCCGTCGGCGGCTTCCTGCGTGCCGGACAGGCATGCATCTCCGTGCAGCGCCTCTACGTGCACGAGCGGGTGTACGACGCGTTCCGCGAGCGCTTCCTGGCACGGGTATCCGAGCTCGTGGTCGGTGACCCACGCGAGGAGCAGACGATGCTCGCGGGTCTCGTCGACGAGACGGCCGCCGAGCGCACGATGACCTCGATCGAGGCCGCGGTCGCGGACGGGGCCGCCGTGCTCTGCGGCGGCACGCGTTCCGGCGCGGCGGTCGCTCCCACCGTGCTCGAGGACGCACCGGAAGAGTCCCGCATCTGCTCAGAGGAGGCGTTCGCGCCGGTGGTGGCGCTGCTGCGCTACGACGATCTCGACGACGTCCTCCGCCGGGTGGACGACACGCCCTACGGGTTGCAGGCCGGCCTCTTCACACGTGACCTGCGCACCGTCAACCGCGCGTTCGAGCGGCTCCGCGTCGGGGCGCTGATCGTCAACGACATCAACAGCTTCCGCGTCGACCAGATGCCGTACGGCGGCGCCAAGCAGTCCGGGATCGGGCGGGAGGGCCTGCGCTACGCGATCACGGAGATGACGGAGCCGAGATTGCTCGTCGTCGATCCGCGCTAGGGCCGTGCTTCTGGATCAGGCGGCTCGCCGCCGGCGGGTCCGCTCGGCATGCGCCGCGGTGAGCCGGGCATGGAGCTCGCGGCGGGCGTCGGAGAGTCGGCGCTCCTCGTCCTCGAGCTGACGGAGCTGCTCCGAGGCGACGGGCGAGTGCTGAGCGCCGCCACCACGCAGGAAGTCCATGCGGTCGTGCAGGCGCGCCCGTCGCTTCGACATCGAGCGCTCGTCTTCGTCGAGCTCTCCGATGAGATCGGCGAGCTGCTCATCGCCGAGCATGGTCAGATCGTCGGTCATCAGCCGTACCATCGGCAGCGTCTTCGGAAGGCTTGAGCCTGAATCCAGGCTTAGTGTTACCGGTCGAGTCGAAGCTCGAGGCGCCGGTCGTAGGTGCGCACGGTCAGTGTGTCGCCGTGGAGCCGGATGCGCTCGGGGGCGTTGGGCACCGCCAGGCGCCCGACGACCGCGCCACT
>JBJXGY010000171.1:0-27492 GCA_046160185.1 Gaiella sp.
TCACGGCGTCCACGACCCGACCCAGGCACGCGTCGACCGTCTCCACCGCCTCGATCACCGCCGGGATCACACCCGTATGACCGACCATGTCGGGGTTTGCGAAGTTGAGGATGGCGAAGGCGAAGCCCTTTCCGATCTCGCCGCAGAACCGGTCGCTGAGGGCGTCTGCGGACATACCGGGCGCGTGGTCGTAGCTCGGCACGTCTCGCGGTGACGGCACCAGGATCCGCTCCTCCCCGGGCCACGGCGCCTCCACGCCCCCGTTCAGGAAGTACGTGACGTGCGCGTACTTCTCCGTCTCGGCGGCGTGCAGCTGCCGCAGGCCGGCGGCGGAAAGCGTCTCGGCCAACGTCTGCCGCACGAGCTGCTCGGGGAAGGCGACGGCCGCTGCGAGCTCGTCATCGTAGCGGGTCATGGTGGTCAGGTCGACGCCGCGATCGACCAGGAGGCGTGCAAGCTGGCGGCCGCGATCGGGGCGGAAGTTGAAGAAGACGGCCGTGTCGCGGGACAGGTCGAACGGCGCGTGCGAGGAGAAGATCAGCGGTTCGACGAACTCGTCGGTGACACCCCTCTCGTACGACGCCTGCAAGGCCACGACAGGCGTGCTGTCGCTGCGTTCGCCGGTCCCGGCGAGAATCGCCTGTAGGGCCCGGTCGGTGCGCTCGAGACGGCTGTCTCGATCCATCGCGTAGTAGCGGCCGCACACGGTGGCGATGCGGGCGGCAGTGAGGCCACCGAGGTCGCGACTGCCGCTGGTGGGCGAGACGTCGCGGCCGTCGGTGAAAGCATGGACGAGCGTCCGCTCCGCCATGCCCTCCCGCGCCGCCAGGGTGAGCAGCCCGCGCAGGTGGTTGATGTGCGAGTGGACGCCGCCGTAGGAGACGAGCCCGAGAAGATGCACCCTGCCGCCGCGCTTCGCCGCCCGCCGAAAGGCGCCGGTCATGGCCACGTTGGCGAAGAGCGACCCGTCCGCCAGTGCGCGATTCACCCGCACGAGATCCTGGAAGAGGATCCGGCCCGAGCCGATCGTCAGGTGCCCGACCTCGGAGTTCCCCATCTGGTCCTCCGGCAGGCCCACCGCGCCGCCCGAGGCTGCGAGCTGGGTGGATGGGAACCGTCTCGTGAGCTCGTCGAACACCGGCGTATCTGCGAGCTCGACCGCGTTCCCCGGCCCGGGTGGGGCGACCCCCCAGCCGTCGAGGATGACGAGCGCGACGAGCGGCCAGGTCAAGAACGTGCGGCGCGGCAGATGGCCGCGAACGTCTCCGGGTCGAGCGAGGCGCCGCCGACTAGCGCGCCGTCGATGTCCGGTTGCGACAGCAGAGTGCCGGCGTTGTCCGGTTTCACCGAGCCGCCGTAGAGAACCCGGGTCGGATGAAGCGACTTGATGAACGCGTGGGCGCTCTGCGCCAGCTCGGGGGTCGCGGTCTTGCCCGTGCCGATTGCCCACACTGGCTCGTAGGCGATCACGAGCGAGGCGTGCTGAGGGAGCACCCTGACCTGGCGGAGCAGCACGTCCTCGGTGGCTCCGGTCTCGCGTTCGGCCTCGGTCTCACCGACACAGGCGATGACGGAGAGGCCGCTGTCGAGCGCCGCCTCCGCCCGCCTGGCCGTGCTCTCGTCGCTCTCGCCGAACAGCTGGCGCCGCTCGGAGTGCCCCACGAGTGTCCCGGTGACACCCAGCTCGAGCAGCATCGGCGCGGAGATCTCGCCCGTGAACGCTCCTTCGTCGGCCCAGTGGCAACTCTGCGCGTAGATCGGGTACTCCTCACCCACGGCCGCTTCGAGCGACACGTAGGGCGGGCAGATCACGATCTCGACGCCGTCGGGCGGGTCGAACTTGTCGAAGAAGGCGAGAGTCTCGCGCGGGCCCTTGCTCATCTTCCAGTTGCCGGCGATCAGCTTCATGATCCCTCCTCGGGAATGGCGGCCACTCCGGGGAGCACCTTGCCCTCGAGCAGCTCGAGCGAGGCGCCGCCCCCTGTCGACACCCAGCTGATTCGGTCTGCCAGACCGAGCTCCTGGATGGCACGGACGGAGTCGCCGCCGCCCACCACCGTGTACGCGCCCCCGGCGCCCGCATCCGCCACCGCCCGTGCGACCGCCTCGGTGCCCCCGGCGAACGCCGGCCACTCGAAGACACCCATTGGGCCGTTCCAGAACACGGTGCGTGCGTCGCGGACGATCGCCCCGAAGCGCTCGCGGGCGGCAGGGCCGATGTCGAGGCCGAGCCATCCGTCCGGGAGCGCGTCATACCCCGCCACCCGGGTGTCGGCGTCGGCGGCAAACGAGGAGGCGGCGATCACGTCCTCGGGGAGCTCCACTGCGAACGGCAGCGGGTTGCCCTGGCGCAACTCCTCGGCCATCTTGCCACCGACGATCACCGTGTCGGCCCGCCCGCCGAGATGCTGCAGCACGCCGAGCTTGTCCTCGACCTTGGCTCCCCCGGCGATGAGCACAAAGGGATGGTCGATCTTGCCGAGCAGCCTGCCCAGACGCTCGAGCTCGTCGCGCAGCAGCAGGCCCGCGTAGGCGGGCAGCAGGTGCGCGACCGCTTCCGTGGATGCGTGTGCACGATGCGCCGAGCCGAAGGCGTCGTTGACGTAGAGGTCCATGCCTGCGGCAAGACGGGCGGCGTACGCCGGGTCGTTTCTGGTCTCCGCTTCCTCGAACCGCGTGTTCTCGAGGACGCGGACCCGTGGGTCGGGCAGCAGCTCGGCAAGGCGCCCGGCGACCGGTGCCATCGCGTACGCGGCACGATCCTGCTCGGTCTTCGGCCGCCCGAGATGCGAGCACACGGCGATCTCGGTTGCTCCGTTGTCGAGCAGCCAGCGCAACGTTGGCAGCGCGGCCCGGATGCGCGTGTCGTCGGCGACCTGGCCGTTCTCGAGTGGCACGTTGAGATCGGCTCGCACGAGAACGCGCTTGCCGGCGACGTTCGCCGTCTCGATCGAGCGTGGCAGTAGCCGGCCCACGTCTGGCTAGGGAAGCAGGCGGCCGACGAGGTCGACGAGCCGGCACGAGTAGCCCCACTCGTTGTCGTACCAGCCGAAGACCTTCACCGAGGTCCCGTGCACCATCGTCAACTGCGAGTCGAAGATGCAGGAGTACGGGTTCCCGCAGATGTCCGTCGAGACCAGCGGATCCTCGGAGTACTGGATAATCCCCTCGAAGGAACCCGCGGCAGCCGCCGATTTGTAGGCCTCGTTGACCTCTACCCTGGTGACCTCGCGGCCGAGCTCGACGACGAAATCGGTGAGTGAGCCCGTCGGCACCGGCGCGCGCACCGAGACGCCGTCGATCTTGCCCTGGAGGTGCGGCAGCACGAGGCCGATCGCCTTCGCGGCGCCGGTCGAGGTCGGGATCAGGTTGATCGCGGCGGCGCGGGCCCGACGGAGGTCTTTGTGCGGCAGGTCGAGGATCTGCTGGTCGTTCGTGTACGCATGAATCGTGGTCATGAACCCACGCTGGATGCCGCCGAGCTCGTCGAGCACCTTGGCCAGCGGAGCGACACAGTTCGTTGTGCACGACGCGTTCGAGACCACATGGTGCGTGGCCGGGTCGTACTCGGCGTCGTTGACGCCGAGCACCACCGTGAGGTCGGGCTCGGTGGCGGGCGCGGAGATGATCACCTTCCTGGCGCCCGCATCGAGGTGCTTCTGAGCAGCGGCGCGATCGGTGAAGAACCCGGTCGACTCGAGCACCACATCGACACCCAGCTCGCCCCAGGGCAGTGCGGCCGGGTCGCGCTCCGAGAGCATCTTCATCTCCTCGCCGCCGGCCCGGATGACGCCCTCGCCGAGGGTTACCTCGCCTTGGAACGGTCCCAGGTTGGAGTCGTACTTGAGCAGGTGCGCCATCGTCGCCGCGTCGCCGAGGTCGTTGACGGCCACGATCTGGATGTCCGCCCCTCGCTGCTGCTGCGCCCGGAAGAAGTTCCGCCCGATGCGCCCGAACCCGTTGATACCGACCCGAATACCCATGCTCGCTCCCTCTCGCTTGCGGTGCCGTTCACGCGAGTCTATGCACGGGGCTTCGTCGCACTGTTCGGTTCCCGGCCGGCCCGCTTGGGGCTTCGCGTGCGCCGCGCCCGGGTCGTGGACGGCGGAGCTTGCATCTGGTGTTGCAAACGTTGGATACTCGCGACGACGGGGCGGGCGTTCCCCGGGCGACGGGCCCTGACCCCGCTTGTCGCTCGCAGGCGGAGGGGCTTCGGCCCCTCCCCCGCCCCGGCTGGTGCGGGCTGTCGCTCACGGGCCGGCAGCGGCTTCGATCCGCGCCAGGCGGCGCTGCAGCGCCGAGTGGCTGAGCGGCGGATCGGCGCGGCGGGCGAGCTCCCGCACCGACAGGGTCGGGAAGCGCCGCCGCAGCTCGCCCACCGTTCGAGCCTCCTCGTCGAGCCGCGACCACGTTCCCGCCTGCTCAAGCCGTTCGATGGCGTCGAGGGTGCGGCTCGCAGCACGGGACTGCCGTACGAGGTTGGCGTGATCCGCGTTGGCCACCCGATTGGCGTGTCCACGGAGCTCGGTGATCAGGCCCTCCTCTTCGAGCGTGAGCACCGACTCGGATGCGCCCGCCGTGGTCAGGAAGGCCTCGACAGCGTGGCGGCCCTTGGCATACGCCGCCGAGTGCTGCGTGCGGTCGACGACCTTCAGCTCGACACCCGCCGAGGCGGCGACGGAGCGGATGGCCGAGGCGGCCGCGTGACCGGGCGACCGGAGCTCGAGGTGCAGCGAGGGCGGTGCGGAGAGTGAGCCGGAAGCGAGAAACGCGCCCCGGAGATAGGCGCCGCGGCAGCAGGCCCTTGCCACCACCCGGCCGGGCGGACGCTCGAGTGGAACGTGGTGGTCTGCCGAGAGCACGCCGGCCTCGACGAGCACGCCCCTCGTCGTCTCGTCTCCCTCGAGATGAAGCTGGTAGCGGGTAGCGCGGTCGAAGGCGGGCCGCGTGTAGGTGCGGATCTCGGCCGGCACGCCGAGCTCACGGAGCAGCGCGAATGCGCGCCGGGCGATGCCGTTCGTGGCAAGGTCGAGATGGAAGGCGAGCCGGCCGCGGCCACGGAGGTGCACGGTGCCGGCGGTGTGGAAGAGCGCAGAGGTCTCGGCAAGCCTGTCGCACCGTGTTCCCGGTGCGATGGCAGCCAGCTCCGCGCGCACCTCGTCGACGAGCGGGCCTCTGCTCACAGCCTGATCCTCTCCAGCGCGAGCAGCCGTCGCTTCAGCTGCACCCCTGCGCTGCCGTACCCGCCGATGCCTGACGAGGCGACGATGCGATGGCACGGGACGACCAGCGCCAGGTCGTTTCCGGCACAGAAGGTGCCTGCCGCCCGGGCAGCGCCCGGACGGCCGGCGAGCGCCGCGATCTCACCGTAGCTGGCGACCTCGCCCCAGGGCACCGAGCGCACCGCCCGTAGGAGGGCATCCTGGAACGGTGTGCCGAGGTCGACATCCACGACGATGTCGTCGTATGACACAGGGTCGCCTGCGAGGTGAGCCTGGAACCGCCTGCACACTTCCGACACGAAGCCGGCACAGTCCTGCGACGGCGTTCCCGCTACCGTGCCAGAAGGGGGTTTCCGTCTCCCCTGGGGGGAGAGCGGTTTCGGCTTGCGGGTGGCCGTTTCCGACCTGTCCCGCAGGGGCTGCTCGGGGACGGAGCCTGCGAGGTCGTGGACGAGGAGCGTGGTGCCGTCGACCCAGATCTCCCCCATGCCCCAGCCGTCGGCCTCGTAGCGGTAGCCGATCGCGTTCACCCGGTCGACTCTACAATCGAGGTCATGACCGCCCAGGGAATCTTCCGCGTGCCCGAGCCCATCAACGAGCCGATCAAGACCTATGCGCCGGGAACGACCGAGCGCGCCGAGCTGAAGACACACCTCGACCGCCTGTCGGGGGAGCGCCTCCATGTGCCGATGGTGATCGGCGGTGAGCGTGTGGAGTCCGGCCGCACGTTCGAGGCGGTCATGCCGCACGCGCGAAGCCACGTGCTCGCCGACGTGGCCCGCGGCGATGCGTCTCATGTCGAGCGGGCGATCGAGGCGGCGCGCACGGCACACCGCGAGTGGTCGCACACCCCGTGGCACGAGCGGGTCGCGGTGTTGCTGCGCGCGGCGGAGCTGCTGGCCGGCCCGTGGCGGGGAGTGCTGAACGCCTCGACGATGCTCAACCAGTCGAAGACCGTGCACCAGGCCGAGATCGACGCGGCGTGCGAGACGATCGACTTCCTCCGCTTCAACTGCTCCTACCTGACGCGGATCTACGAGGAGCAGCCGATCTCGTCGCCAGGGGTCTGGAACCGGCTCGAGTACCGGCCGCTCGAGGGCTTCGTGTTCGCGATCAGCCCCTTCAACTTCACGGCGATCGGCGCGAACCTCACGACGTCGGCGGCGCTGATGGGGAACACGGTGGTCTGGAAGCCGGCTTCGACGGCTGCGCTGACCGCCCACTACACGATGGCGCTGCTGGAAGAGGCCGGGCTGCCGCCGGGCGTGATCAATCTCGTCTTCGGCTCCGGCGCGGAGATCGGTGACACGGCGATCGCGAGCCCCGACCTCGCCGGCGTGCACTTCACGGGCTCCACCGGCGTCTTCCAGGGGATCTGGGGGGAGATCGGCTCGAACATCGCCCGCTACCGCAACTACCCGCGCATCGTGGGTGAGACGGGCGGCAAGGACTTCATCCTCGCGCACCCCTCGGCGGACCCCCTCGAGGTGGCGACTGCGATCGTGCGGGGCTCGTTCGAGTATCAGGGCCAGAAGTGCTCCGCCGCCTCGCGGCTGTATCTCCCCTCCAATCTCTGGCCCGAGATCCGCGAGGTGCTGCAGGAGCAGATCGGCACCATCTCCGTCGGCGACGTCCGCGACTTCTCGAACTTCATGGGCGCGGTCATCGACGCCAGCTCCTTCAAGACACAGGCGGACGCCATCGCCGAGGCCCGCGAGGCAGGCGCGGAGATCGTCACCGGTGGGGGCACGGACGACTCGGACGGCTGGTTCGTGGAGCCGACGGTGATCAAGACCGACGACCCGGGCTTCCGGCTCCTGCGCGACGAGCTCTTCGGCCCTGTCGTCACGGCCCACGTCTACGACGAGCGCCGCTGGGACGACACGCTGCGGCTCGTCGACGAGACAGGCACCTATGCGCTCACCGGCGCCGTCTTCTCGAACGACCGTTACGCGATCGAACAGGCACACCGCGAGCTGCGCTACGCGGCCGGCAACTTCTACGTCAACGACAAGCCGACAGGCGCCGTCGTCGGCCAGCAGCCGTTCGGCGGCGCGCGCGCCTCCGGCACGAACGACAAGGCCGGTTCGATGTGGAACCTGATCCGCTGGGTCTCGCCCCGCACGGTCAAGGAGACGCTGGTGCCGCCCACCGACTACCGCTACCCCTTCCTCGCCTCCGAGTAGCCGGCGCGCGTCATGCCGCCGATCGTGCGTTCGCCCGACGGTCGCGAATGGATGGTCCGCATCCACCGCCTTCGGCTTCCAGCCTGGAGGCCTTCGGAGTACGACCCCGTCGACGAGCCCGGTGAGCCGTTGAGATGGCTCACCGAGCCCTTGCAGTGGTTCACCACACAGCTGCTCGTTCCCCTCGCCCGAGCCCTGGTTGGGCTTCCGTACTGGCTCGTCCGGTCGCTCGTCACCTCGGAACGCGACGTGACTGCGCAGGCGCTCTGGCCGAACGAGATGACCATCCGCTGGCGGACGGACCGATCACACGCCCGCGCGGTCGCCGATTTCGTTGCCGCCCGTTTGGTGCACGGCTACGAGGATCTCGACCCGCCGAACGCGGAGTTCGTCGCGATGACACGCCCTCAGTGGCTCGAGTAGCCAGGCCCGGCCCGCTGCGCCAGCAGCCGCCCCCACCTCTATCACCCTCGAGGGTTGTCGTCAGCAGGCACCCGATGCAACGATCGCCCGCAAGGGGATGTGCAACTCACCGTCACCGAACAGCGTGGTCAGGCGCTCCGCGATGCGCTCGCGTACCGGCTCCAGCCGGGAGGGGTCACGCGCCCGGATCGCGTCTGCGATCGGGTTGCCGCTGACCAAGCCGAGCGCAGCCTCGCTCGCTGAAGGGGCATAGCCGGTCTTCGCCACGATCTCCACCTCGATTTCGCCAAAACCCGAGTCGGCGAGCAACGAAGCCAGCCGTTCCGGATCGGCCATGCCGAACGGCGTCTCGTAGAAGCGGGGCGGGTCGTCGGGGAACTCGTCCAGCACCACGGTGTGCGCCGCATGCGGCGCCGGATTGTCGGCTAGCTCGGCCCAGGTGGACAGAAGCAGCAACCCACCGTCACGCAGGACCCGCCGGGCCTCTCGCAGCGCCAACCCCGGCTCGGGCGCGAACATCAGCCCGAACTGGCAGACGACGACGTCAAAGGCTCCGTCCGCTGACGGCAAGTCGACCATGTCGGCGGTTGCCAGCGACACCGCGCCGGCCCGTGATCCGAGATGGTCGCGGGCAACAACGAGCATGTCGTCGTTGATGTCCGTCGCGTGAAGCGTCCCTTCGCCGTCGAGCGTCTCGGCGAGCCTCAGCGTGAGGATCCCCGTACCGCAGGCGGTCTCTAGCACGTCCAGCGGTCGTCTCGCGGGCAAGCGGGACGCCAACTCGCGCGCATACGGCTCGAACAGGAGCGAACGCAGGTGGGTGTGGTAGCCGGCCGGAACGGAGCCGCTGAAGGCGATATCACTCACCCGGGAATCGTAAGCGCCGACCGGCCGTGGCGGCAACCTCGGCTCAGCCGGGGTCGAGCGCCACGACGGCCACCCCGGCGCCGAGCACGAAGAGACCTCCGGCGAGCGTCGCCGCGTCCAGCGGCTCGTCCAGGATCAGCGCGGCAAGCCCCACTGCCGCCACCGGCTCCAGGAAGGTGAGGATGCCGGCCGTCTGGGCCGTCACACGCCGCAGGAGCGCGGTGTACATAAGCGTCGACAGCCCAGTGAACGCCACACCGAGCGCCAACACCGCCGCCCACTCCCCCGCCCCTCGAGGCAGCAGCCGGCCGGCGAACAGGATCACCGGCAGCACCGTGACCGCGCCGACGAGGCAATCCCAGAAGGCGATCGTCGCCGCAGGAACGCCGCCGGCCAGCAGCCGCTTCGACACGAGCACGAGTGCCGCGAACGTCGCGGCTGAGCCGAGGCCGGAGCCGAGCGCCGTCCAAGAGAACCCACCCGAGGTGTCCCCGCCGAGAGCGACGAGCGCAACGCCGGCGAGCCCAACCGGCAGCGCAGCCACAGCGACCTTGCTGACGCGCTCGCCCAGCACTGCAGGGGCGCAGAGCGCCAGCAGCACGGGCGCCGTGTAGAAGGTGAGCACGGCGAGTGCGACCGAGCCGAGCTTGACCGTCTCGAAGAAGAGCAGCCAGTGCGCACCCTGCAATACGCCGAGCACGCCGAGTCGCGCCAGATGACCGCGCGGATCGAGCGAAATGCGGAGCGCCAGGGCGAGCAGCGCGAGCGTGAGCGTCCCCAACGCCAGACGCAGGAACGCGAGCGCCGGCGCACCGAGGTCGACCCAGCCGACGAGAACGGCGATCAGCCCCCAGGAGGCGGCGAGCGCGGCGAGACCCGCGCGAGCGGCCGTCGGGTGACCGGCGAGCATGGCCGCCAGCCTCGCAGGTGCACCGGCGTGAGCAATGCGAGCCGCACGGAGGAGCGCTGCCTCGCCCTGCCGGGCGGGGGGAAAGCCCGCGCTTGGGTGGCGCGTCAGCCCGGGCCTGCAGGCCCCGCCTTGTGCAGCTGCGCAAACACCGATCTCGCAGTTCTCGCCGGGAGACCGGGCACAGCCTCGAGCTCCTCCTGCGATGCGGCCAGGAATGCGTCAGTCGATCCGAAGTGACGGAGAATAGCCTTGCGGCGCACCTCACCGATGCCCTCGAGCCCGTCGAACACCGACTCGAACGAGCGCGCGTCGCGGCGCTTGCGATGGAAGCCGACGGCCTTGCGGTGCGCCTCGTCGCGGATCGCCTGCAGCAGCTGGAGACCCGGGTCGTGGCGCTCGAGCACCACGGGCTCGGCCTGGCCAGGCACGAACACCTCCTCCTCCCGCTTCGCAAGCGACACGACCGCCAGGCGCGGCAGTTCCACCGCCTCGCGGATCGCCGCGCGCGCCGCTGCCAGCTGCCCCTTGCCACCGTCGATCACGACGAGGTTCGGCACCGCCGCGAACGACTCGTCCCGCCGCTCCGGATCGACCGCGTCGCGCAGCCGCGCGAACCGCCGGCCGACAGCCTCGGCCATGGAGGCGAAGTCGTCCTGACCCTCCGGCCCGCGCACCACGAACGTCCGGTACAGCGACCGCCGCGGCTGCCCGTCCACGAACACCGCCATCGAGGCCACGATCTCGCGGCCCTGCAGGTTCGAGACGTCGAAGCACTCGATCCGTGCGGGGAGCATCTCCAGGTTGAGGTTCTCCCGCAGCGACTCGAGCGCCTCGACGCGCCTCCTGCGCTTCTGCTCCGCCGCCGTCGCGTCGCGCTCGAGCGCTACCCGCGCGTTCTCGGCCGCCATCTCCGCCAGCCGCCGCTTCTCCCCGCGCTGGGGCGCTCGCACGTCGACCGCCGCCCCCCGCTCGTCCGACAGCACCTCCGCCAGCGCGGCTACGTCTCCGATCCCGGGCGGGACGAGGATCTCCGGCGGAATCGACGCGGCCGACCCGTAGTACTCGAGGCAGAACGACTCCAGCATGGTCGCCTCGTCCTGACCCTCGACGTTCTCGAGATGGAACGAGTAACGGTCGATCAGGCGGCCGTCGCGCAGAGGGAAGACCTGCACCGCCGCCCGAGTGCCGTCGCTGGCGAGGCCGATCACGTCGACGCTGCCGACGTCCCGCCGGTCGGCCGCCTGTCGCTCTGCAAGCGAGCGGATTGCGAACAGCCGGTTCCGGTAGCGGGCCGCGTCCTCGAATCGCTCTTCCTCGGCCGCCAACTTCATCCGCTCCCCCAGGTCACGCTGGATCGTCTGCGTATCTCCCGACAGGAACCCGATCACGCCGTCGATCAGCCGGCCGTACTCCTCGGCCGAGATCGCGCGGACGCACGGCGCCGCACAGCGCTCGATGTGGAAGTCGAGACACGGCACGCCTGAGTGCCGGCCCGGCTTCGGGCCCTCGCACGGCCTGAACTGAAAGACGCGGTTGAGCACGTCGAGCGTCTCCCGCACCTTCTTCGCATTTGCGTAGGGGCCGAAGTAGACGTTGCCGCGCCGGTGGCGCTCGCGGGTGAACATCACGCGTGGGAACTCGTCGCTGACCGTGACCGCGATGTACGGAAACGACTTGTCGTCCCGGAGCCGAACGTTGAACGGCGGACGGTGGCGTTTCACCAGGTTCTGCTCGAGGTGCAGCGCCTCGGCCTCGCTCTGCGTGACGATCACCTCGATCCGATGGGCGCGCTCCACCATCTGGCCGATGCCCAGGCGGCCGTCCGCACCGCGGTTGAAGTAGCTTCGCGTGCGCGCGCGCAGCGACTTCGCCTTCCCGATGTACAGCACGTCGTCGCTCTCGTCCCGGAAGAGATAGACACCGGGCCCTTGGGGCATGTTTTGCAGTTGTTTTACAAGCGCGTCCACGTCTCCGGTTACCGTATCCGAGGATGCTGCGCCTGCCCGTGATCGCGCTCGCTGCCGCCGCATTCGGCCTTTTCCACGCGTCCTCGGCCACGGCCGGCGGCCCCGGATTGATCCTCGGTGCCGCCGAGGACGGTGTAAAGGGCGAGACGCTCGTCGCCACGAAGGCGCGACTGACGGTCTTCCGCCTGGCCGGATTCGCGGCCGTCCGCATCACCTCGAACTGGACACCGGGCGCGACGGCCCCCACCGCCGACCAGCTACGCGTGCTGCAGAACGTCGCCGGCGCCGGGCAGCTCGCCGGCGTCCGGGTCTTCGTCTCCGTGTACTCACCGGGTTCCGCGACCACCCCACTCACGCCCGAGGCACAGGCGCAGTTCGCGCAGTACACGGCCGCGCTCGTCCGCGACGTGCCGCAGATCGACGACGTGATCGTCGCCAACGAACCGAACCTCAATCGCTTCTGGCTGCCGCAGTTCGGGCCGGACGGCAAGAACGCCTCCGCCCCCGCCTATCTGACGCTGCTCGCACAGACCTACGACGCGATCAAGGCCGTCGATCCCGGGGTTCGCGTGTACGGCGGCGCGCTCGCGCCCCGCGGCAGCGACCGGCCCGACCTGCAGCGGCAGACCAGCTCCCCCACCGGGTTCATCCAGGCACTCGGGGCCGCCTATCGCGCGAGTGGGCGGACAACCCCGATCATGGACGCCTTCTCGATGCACCCCTACGCCGACAACTCGGCGCAGTCGCCGGATTTCCAGCACCCCAACTCCACGACGATCTCGCTCAACGACTACGGGAAGCTCGTGACGTTGCTCGGCCAGGCTTTCGATGGAACGGCCCAGCCGGGGTCGACGCTGCCCATCCTCTACGACGAGTTCGGGGTGGAGTCGCAGGTGCCGCCGGGCAGGGCGAAGGCGTACACCGGCGCCGAGCCGGCCACCACGAAGCCGGTGCCGGAGGCACAGCAGGCCGCCTACTACCAGCGCGCTCTGCAGCTCGCGTTCTGCCAGCCCAACGTGATCGGCATGCTGCTCTTCCACTCGCACGACGAGAGCGCGCTGCCGTCCTGGCAGTCCGGCGTCTTCTACGCCGACGGAGCACCCAAATCGAGCCTGCCGTTCGTGCGCGACGCGCTCGACCGCACCCGGGGCGGCTCCGTTGCCCGCTGCGAGGGCCTACAGCTCACGGTGGGAACCGCCTCGGCCCGGTTGCCGAACCTCAGCGACCTGCGCGCCGGCCGCCTCGATCCACGCTTCTCCTGCACGCTCGACTGCGTCTGGGAAGCCTCTCTGCTCAAGGACGGCACGCCGCTCGTCACCCGCCGCGGCTTCGCGCGGGCGCGCGTCACGACGTTCGCGCGGCTCGGCACGCCGACCCTGTCACCGGGGACCTACCGCTTTACGATCACCCTCACACACCCCGTGAACCCGGGTACTCCCTTCATTCGGGAAGGGCGCGACCTCGTACTCGCCTGACGGGGCGAACCTCGCCCCGGGGAGAGCTGGCCGCGCCCATCGTAAGAATCGTTTAACGGCGCCCACACTGCCCAGTGGGAACGATGCAGTCGCTTACGCCCGCCATCATCCACGGAGGTACACATGCCCAACCGGAGCCGTATAGCGTTCGCCGTCCTCGTGATCGTCGGTCTCGTAGGCCTCGGGTTTGCGGTTTCCGGGCTCGCGTCTTCCCAGGAACAGTCCGCACTGGAGGCGACTGGTGACGAGACGAACGAGGACACCAACGAGGACACCAGCGAGGCACCGTCGACCACGAAGTGGCGCGCCGGTCTCACCACGGGACAGGAGATCCCCAAGCCGACAGGTGTGAAGCCGGGCGCGGCTGGCACGTTCGCCATCAGCCTCACCCAGGATCACGGGAAGTACTCGGCCTCCTACACGCTCACGTTCAAGAACCTGACGGGTAAGGCCGTCGGGGCGCACATCCACAAGGGCAAGGCCGGCAAGACCGGGCCGGTACTGGTGGCGCTTTGTGGGCCCTGCACGAGCGGCAAGGCGGGCAAGCTGAAGTCCGTCCCGCTTGCGGCTGCATCGGCGATCAAGAGCGGCGCCGCCTACGTGAACGTGCACACCGCGAAGAACGCGGCTGGCGAGCTTCGCGGGCAGGTGAAGAAGAAGTAGCTTCTGAGCTGAGCCTGGATCCACCGATGTGCGTGATCGCGGGGCGTTCGGCTGGGCCGTCAGGACGCGGGGCAGTGGTGACGGGCGGGCCGAGGCCCGTCCGTTGCCGCTGTGACGTGGAGCGCACCGGCCGGGTGCAGGCTGCGCAAGGGGCCGGAGCCCGGCCGGGAAGCGGCCTGGCGAGCCCAGACGGACGCAACCGCCCCGCGCAGATCGATGGATCCAGGCTGGGGCCTGCCCGGCTGGCGCACAAGGCATGAGTACGACATCCGTGCAGGCCGCGGCCCAGGGGGCGCTCGCGCGCCACTGGGACACTGCGTACGAGACACGCGGGACGAGGGGGGTGAGCTGGTTTCAGCCCAACCCCCGCGTCGCGCTCGAGCTGATCGCCGAGGTGGGCGCAGCTGGGCGCCGCGTGGTGGACGTCGGTGGAGGCGCGTCGAACCTCGCTCGAGAGCTCGCCGCCCGCGGCAGCGACGAAGTCTGGGTGCTCGACGTCTCGCAGGCGGCGCTCTCCGCCTTCACCGGCCATCTTCCGGAGGCCGTTCGTCTGGTCGCGCAGAACGTGCTCGACTGGAAGCCTGACCGCATCTTCGACCTCTGGCACGATCGCGCGTGCTTTCACTTTCTGGTCGATGCTGACGACCGCGACGAGTACCTGCGCACGATGCGGGCCGCCGTCGTCGACGACGGCCTCGTCGTGATCGCCACGTTCGCGGAGGACGGGCCGCGCACCTGCTCGTCGCTACCCGTCGTCGGGTATTCGGCGGACGAGCTCGCCGGCACGCTCGGCCTGGAGGTGCTCGCGAGCAGACGAGAGGAACATCTGACACCGAACGGAACACTGCAGCCGTTCACCTGGGTCGCCGGACGAATCACGCCGCACGCCAGGAACCGATCGACCCGGTCGGGCCGTCGGTCCCTCGACGACCTGCTCACGGCCGCTCGCGTCCGGATCAGGCACCTCGAGCCGCAGGCCGCGCAGCAGGCGATCGCAGGGGGTGCCCTTCTCGTCGACATCCGCCCTGCCTGCGACCGGGTGCGCGACGGCGTCGTGCCCGGCTCGGTCCATGTGCCACGGACAGTGCTCGAGTGGCGGCTCGATCCGTCAAGTCCCTGGGCGAACCCTCATCTCTGCTGCCTCGAGCGGGAGATCATTCTCCTCTGCGATCACGGGTGCTCCTCGACCCTGGCCGCCGGGGTGCTCGTCGACCTCGGGTTCCGCGACGCCGGCGATGTGGCGGGGGGGTTCCTGGCGTGGCGCGAGGCGGGCCTTCCGATCGCGCCCGCGCCCGACCATACGCTCGCGCCGGGGGAGCTCGTCGGCATGCGCAAGCCGGAATCGGCCTGACGCGGAGAAGAGTCCGTCAGGTCCGGTCGAGGCCGAGGCGCTCGGCCGCAAGCAGGATCGTCAGCGCAGTCTGACCCTCGGCAAAGCCGCCCGCACGCGCTCGGGCCACCGCCTCGGCGACGGGCATACGCACCGCCGTCAGCGCCTCGTCCCCATCGAGAGACGGGAGCCCCGGACCGACATCGGTCGCAAGAAACGCATCCGAGCGCATGCTCAGGTGCGCGCTCGACGAGAAGAACGTCGAGAGGTGCGTCCAGCTACCACCGTGCGCGCCCGTCTCCTCGCGCAGCTCGCGCCTCGCCGCTGCGAGCGGGCTCTCGTGCTCGGCCACCGACCCCGCCGGAACCTCGAGCGTCCAGTCCCGCACGGGATGCCGGTACTGTCGCACGAGCAACAGCTCCGCACGAGGCGTCACGGCCGCCACGAACACGGCCCTCGACGCGCTGAGATAGGTGTACTCGGTCTCGCGGCTCCCGCTCACGATCCGGTCGCGGAGGACCGTGCGCCAGGGCGAGCCGTGCAGGAGCTCGCTACTCGAGAGCGCTACGTCGAGCGGCGCCGGGACGACGCCGTCAAGCTCGCCGAGCAGTGCGGCGGTATGCGGGCCGACCTCGGTTCCGCCTTGTGCTGCGAGCGCTGCGAGATCGACGAGCGTGTCCACGTCACGCCAACGCTCGAGCTCCGCCACGGCAAGGCCGGCTTCGCGGCAGCGAGCGAGGGTCACGCCGAAAACCGCCGGTGTCGACCAGGGGATGTCACGGAACGGAGCGGCCTGCGGCTCGCGCAGCGCGATCAGCCAGTAGCCGCCGTCCGCGGCCGGGCCCAGCACGACATCGGCTCCTGCGGCGAGCGCGGCGAACGCCCTTCGCAACGAGCCGGCCGGCAGCCCGGGAACATCCGAGGAGACGGCGGCGCACGGCCCGTCCGCAACATGGTCGGCGAGCCCGTAGCGCAGAGCGTCTGCCAGCCCGCGCCCGCGCTGGAGAACCCGCGGGACGTCGGGCGCCACCGCCTCGAGGCCCGGCTCGTCGTCCGGCGACGCGTGGAGGAAGCGGACGTCTGGGCATTCTTGCCGACACGAGACCACCGTGTCGCGCAGCAGCGCTGTGTGCAGGCGTGCGGCCTGCGCCGGTGAGAGCGGCGGCACGAGGCGAGTCTTCGACCGCCCCTCGATCGGAGCCTTGGCCACGACGAGCACGGTGTCAGTCATCTTTCGCTCCAGCACGGATCCACTCGGCGATCACGTCCGTCTCCTCGTCGCTGAGGAGGCCGAGATTGGAGGGATCCGGCGGATGAATCAGCAGATAGGACAGCTCGGGGCGGCCCGGCACGACGCGCTCGAACGCGGGGCGAGTGGCGGCAGACACACGGTAGAGACTTCCGTACGACCGCCCGCGGCGCAGGTCGAGGTACTCGTACGCCGTCGGGTGACAGGCCACGCATTTGGCGTCGAAGATCGGCTGGACGTCTGCGCTGAAGCTCGGTGCCCCGGCCCCGCGAGCGATGAGGACCGTTCCGCCCAGCGTGGCCAGGAGCAGAATGGCGACGACGCCGGCGACTACCGCTCGACGGTGATGAACTCGGAGACGTTGCACGTCTTGTCCACGGCGAGAAACACCCAGTCTCCGGGTAGCTCCTTCGGCGCCACCGCCGACCAGCGTCCCGGCTCGTTCCCGTCGTTGTGGAGCTCGACCGTGACTCCGGCCTCGGGGTTGACGGCCAGCGTGTAGTTGCCGTCGAGGTTCGACCCCCGGACGTTCATCGAAAGCTTGCGCCCCTCGACGCGGGGCTGGGAGATGACCGGGTTGGGAATCACCCTGTTGGGTAGTCCGAACTCGATCTCCTCGGTTTCACCCTCTTCCAGGGCGACGATCCGCGAGACGTAGATGGACGACGGCGCGTAGGCCTTGAGGAGGAACCGGCCGGCCGGGGCTCTGTCGAGCGTGAAGTTGCCCTCGGCGTCGGTCTGGGCGACCCGGTAGTGCTCCTCGCCCCCTTCGTGCTGCTCCCCGGTCAAGAGCAGGGTGACGAACGCCCCTGCGACCGGGCGGCGGTCCTGCCCGATGACGCTCCCCGTGATGACCCCGGTGCCGGTCGTCTCGGCGGCCACCTCGGCGTCGCTCAGCCCGGTCGGAGGAGACCCTGGGGTCTCGACCTCGGGCCCTCGCGTCTCGCCGTTCTCGTCCTTGGCGCCGCCGAGAATCCAGTTGCGGATCGTCTCCATGTCCGCTGCGGGGATGGGCGGCGACTGCGGCGGCATCCGCGTGCCGATCGCGGGTATGTCGAAGAGCGGCGGCGCGCCCCCGATCTTCAGGTAAAGAAAGCTTCGCTCCGGATCTCCCGCCACGACACGATAGAGGCGTGGATCCTCGAGCGCCTGCACGCCGACCAGGCTGTCGTACGAGGCAGCCGGGGTCAGATCGAGAGAATCGTTCACGCTCGGGTGGCAGGCCACACACCCGTTACGGTCGAACACCGACTGAACCTCGGCGTACGGCACGTCCGGAACCGCGGACCGCTCCTCACCACCGCCACAACCTCCGAGGATGACGACGGCAGGCAGTGCGAACACGAGCAGAGTCACGATCGCGCGCTTCACGGCACTACGTTCGCGGAGACGCCCCGTCCCGTCAAGGCCGGAAGTCTTACGATCTCCTTTCAACCTGGATCCACCGATATGCGTGACCGCGGGGCGTTCGGCTGGGCCGTCAGGACGCGGCGCAGTGGTGACGGGCGCGCCGAGGCCCGTCCGTTGCCGCTGTGACGCGGAGCGCACCGGCCGGGTGCAGGCCCCACATTGGGCCGAAACCCGGACGGGAAGCGGCCTGGCGAGCCCAGACGGACGCAACCGCCCGCGCAGATCGGTGGATCCAGGTTCAATCCTCGGGGCCGAGGTTCACGAGATGCGCCGGAGCAGCGAGAGCCCACGCTCGCTCCACTGCGCACGGTGCGTGGTTCCGCGCGGGCGATTCCGGCCCTCGCTGACGTACCAGTCGTAGGCGCTGATCAGGCACTCCAAGCCACTCGCCGAAGCTTCCCAACCGAGGCGGTCACGCGCCAGGGCGCATTCGAACACGAGATCGTGCGCGGCGGACAGGCGATGCCAGCGCTGGAGCGGCGAGAGCGCAGTCGCCTCGAGCAGAGCCAATGCGGCTCGGGTCGGCCGGGCCGGCAAGCCGACGATGCGGCTGCGAGATCCGGCGTGGCGGATGAGCCCCTCCAGGTCGTCGCGGACGGTGCCGCTGAGCAGGCCGCCCACGTTCGCGACACCCTCCCATTTGCACCCACCCGCCAGTGCGATCGCCGCCACCAGGTCGTCCACGGCCAGCAGCTGATAGCGGTTGCGCCCGTCGCCGACGACGTAGATGCGCCGCCCCTCCGAGATCCAGCGAAAGAGGATGCCGAACACGCCGAGCCGCTCGGGGCCGATGAAGGCCGATGGGCGCAACACGACCGGGCTCGGAGCTTGCGCCAGCCACGCCCGCTCGGCAGCGAGCTTCGACCGGCCGTAGCCTTCGACGGGCTGCGGCGCAGCCGTTTCCGCCACCGGCGACCGTGGCAGGCCGTACACGACCGCAGAGGACACGAGAACGCTCCTGCGGACGCCACAGGCACGAGCCGCGCCGGCGACGGTGCCGGCGCCCAGGATGTTCGCCTGCACGTCCCTGCCGGACGGCAGGACGGCTGCGGCGTGCACCACGACATCGACCCCGCGACAGAGACGCCCGAGCAGCTCCGCGTCGCGAACGTCGCCCTCGACGCCCTCCACGCCTGGAAGATCGAGCTCGAGCGGTCTCACGTCGAGCGAGCGCACCATTCGCCCCGCCGCCGACAGGTGCCGCAGCACGTGGTGACCCAGAAAGCCGGAGCCGCCGGTGACGAGCCACGTCCCCGGATGGGCGGGCAGCTCAGCCATGGCGTGCGACCACGCCGAGCATGCGCGTACCGGCGCGCAACGAGGGGCCGAGGCGCCCCGAGACCTTCGAGCGCCCGCCGCGGCGAGCGCGGGAAGGGACACCGACCTGGGCGATCGGGAGACCGTCGCGCGCGGCCTTCACGACCATCTCCGTCGGCCAGCCGTAGGTCATCTCCCGCAGCTCGAGCCCGTCCAGCGCGTCCCGGCGGATTACGCGAAACGGTGGGATGTCCTTGACTGCAACCCCTGTCGCGACCCGGATCCCGAGCGAGACCAGCCGGTTGCCGGCTCGCTGGTGCCAGTGCTGTGCGCCCGGCTCGAGCGAGGTTCTGATCCCGAGGGCGAGCGCCGCGCTCCCGTTGCGGACGGGGGTGAGCAGCGCTTCGAGGACGCGGGGATCGTCGCTCCCGTCCCCGTCCATCCAGACGACGATCTCCGCCGTCGTGGCGGCTGCACCCGCGAGGCACGCGCGGCCGTAGCCGCGCCGGGGCTCCTCGACGACACGGGCGCCGGCATCGCGCGCCAGCTGCACCGTGCCGTCGGTCGAGCCGCCGTCGACGACGACGATCTCGTCCACGAGGTGGTGCGGGATGCTCGCCAGCACTCCGGGCAGCGCTTCCGCCTCGTCGATCACGGGGATCACGACCGCCACCCGAGCGTGCTCGGGCAGCGGGCGCAGAGCCATAACGTCGTCACCGCGCACACGCGTCAACCGCAGCACGCACAACAGGAGGAAGGGCCCGTAGATCGCGACTCGGATCCAGACGGGCAGGCTCTGCTCGATGCCGAAGACGTAGAGCAGGGGCAACGTCCCGGTGAGCCACAACCAGGCGGGACCGGGTGTGACGACGAGAAAGGGCAGCAGCCACAACGCGTACCACGGCTGCAGATAGGCAGCGCCGAGCAGCATGGCGCCGAGCACGACGAGGCCCGAACGCGCCACCTGGTCGACAGTGTCGTGGGCGCGAAGCGAGACGAAGGCCGCGACCGCGAGCACGATGCCGGCGAGCACCAACTGGGCGAGCTCACGGCCGATCGGCAGCCGCAGCAGGTACCAGGCGAGCGAGCCGAGATCCTCGTCGAGGTAGCGGAAGACGCTCCCCGTGACCCGTGTGCCGGCAGAGGCGTAGGCGGCATACCCGGCCCCGATCGTGCCGAGCGCAGCCAGGACGAAGCGGCGGGAGCCGCCCCGGGCGAGCGCGGCGACGAGCAGCACCGGCCCCAACTTGAAGAGCGCCGCCGCTCCCGTCGCGAAGCCCGCCAGGCCGCGGCGCTCGCGCGCCCACAAAGCGAGGATTGCGCAGCAGGCCAGGACGACGAGCGCGTCCGCGTGTCCGTTCGCGGCGATCTCGTTGATCGCGAGTGGATGCCAGGCGAGCAGCACCACCCGCTCCGGCGGCGCGCCGATCCTGCGCAGCAACCCGATCAGAAGCAACACCGACAGACCCATGGCCGCCAGGAACAACCAGGTCGTGGCACGAACGCCGTTCCCGAACAACAGGCGGGCGCCGAAGAACGAGGCCTCGGCACCGGGTGGATAGACGGTGGGCCAGCTCTTGCGGTTGATCCGGGGCCAGATCTCGGCGTCACGGAGCGAGCGCAACGCCTCGGCGTCCGGTGCGTAGCGGTAGGGATTGATCCCGGCCGCCTGGACACGGGCGTCCCAGGCGTAGCGGTACGTGTCCGTGGTCAGCGGAGGTGGGGCGCTCCAGTCGAAGGCGACGGCATTGAGGACGACGGCCACGACGACGACGAGCGCGACTCCCGTGCGTCCGGCGCCGAGCCCCCGCCAGCAGAGCCAGGCAGCCGGAAGAAAGAAGGCGAACGCCACCAGCTGGCAGATCACCTGCGTCCTGATCTCGGTCTCCCCGCGGGCGACCAGTTCGCTGACGGCGATCCCTCCACCCAGGACGGTCACGACCGCCAGGCGCAAGGTCGCTGTTGTCACTGCTCCCCACGACCGTGGGGCGGCGATCACGCTCACCTGATGTTGCGGACCGCATCGGTCCCGGCCGGCTGCCGGGAGACCACCCGCAGGAATCGCTCGAGCGCCATCGCGAGAGGATCGGTCTGACGCGAGACGAGGAGATCGAGGTCGGTGACGCCGTGACGCACGGTCGGCGCGAACGGGTGCAGGAAAGCACCATCGGCCGTGACGGTGAGCTCCGGCAGGATGTCGGTCTCTCCAGGCTCGACGCCCATCCCTTCCAGCTCGGCCCGTCCGCGCCTGACGATGCTGCGAACGAGGTGATCGTCGTCGCCGATGCCCCAGCCCCGATGCAGCTCGCAGAGGCGGGCAAGGTCCTCCGGCGTCTGCTGCTCGACTGTCGTGGCGATCCTCACCTTGATCCCCCGGGCGACGAGCTTCGGGACGGCGTCCACCACCGAGGCGTGGTTCGAGGGGCCGCGCAGCTCGTCGTTCAGCAACGGATCCGCCGAGTCGAGTGAGATCTGGAGAGCGACATCCAGGTCACGAAGCGGCTCGAGCCGGTTCAACAGCCGTGGGGTGACGAGCGTCCCGTTCGTCAGCGCGAGCGTCGGCAGAATGGCTCCGAGCTCGGCCAGCACCTCGGGAAAGTCGGGCATCATGAACACCTCGCCCCCTGTCACCCCGAGCGACGAGAACCCGAGCTGCCGGGCCTCCGTGGCAGCGTCGATCATGGCGCGGCGCGTCAGGGAGCGCCGGTTGACGATCGCCGGCCGCGACTCCGTGAGGCAATAGGTGCACGCGAGATTGCAGTGATAGGTCGCGTACAGCCACAGCCGATCTCCGCACCGTCCATCCGCGACGGCTTCCGCAAACGCATCGTCCAGCCCGACCGCGCTCACTCGGGAGGCGGTATCGAGAGGGCCGTGCAGTACGAGTTCAGCATCTGTGTCGTGCCCGCCAGGATTGCCAGCTCCACGAGTTGATCCTCGCGGACGAAGTCGAGCACGCGCGCCGTCAGCTCGTCGTCGATCCCGGCCGGGTCGAGCACGAACCGGTCGACCCACACCACCAGCGTTCGCTCGCGCTCGGGCAACTGGTCGAGCGGCTGCTCCCCGCAGAGGGCGGCCAGCTGCATGGCCGGCACACCCGCTTCGAGCGCGAGTGGCCGGTGCGCGGCGAGGCAGTACCGGCAGCGGTTGAGCTGCGAGACACGGACGACGACGAGCTCTTTCGTGGCGAGATCGACTGCTCCCACGTCGAAGACCTGGCCGAGGAAGGGCAGCAGGGTTTCGAGCAGATCGGGA
This sequence comes from Gaiella sp., assembly GCA_046160185.1. Lineage (GTDB taxonomy): Bacteria > Actinomycetota > Thermoleophilia > Gaiellales > Gaiellaceae > Gaiella. The sequence goes on from JBJXGY010000171.1 coordinate 22,215, forward strand.
GCGTTCGCGAGGGAGCGCTTGAGGGGAGACGCCGAGCCGTCCTCGGCGTACATCGCGCGCGCGAGGATGGGCGCCTGATGGCGTTCGAGAAGCCGTACCCGGGTCACGTTCTCCTGGGTATCACGCCGGCCGGGCGGGGCGCAAGACGTCGTAACCGATTCGTAAGGCTCCCCGGTCTCCGTTCTCACGCCTCGGCGTAGGATGGCCGTGTGAGCGGCTACGAGCGGATCGAGGGGGCAGTCGTCGGCCAGTACGTCGCCTACTCCTTCTACAAGGTCGATCCCGCCTGGCGCCGGCTGCCGGCCGAGGAGCGCGCCGCCCACAAGCTCGCATTCGCGTCCGTCGTCGACGATTTCGCGGGACGGATGGAGGGCCTCCGGGTCTACAACGTCGCAGGGGTCCGTCCCGACGCCGACTTCTTCCTGTGGAAGATCACCACGCAGTACGACGACCTGCTCGAGCTCGGCGCCGCGCTCAACGGCACAGCGCTCGCGGGCTGGTTGAGCACGCCCTACTCGTACCTGGCGACGACGAAGCCTTCCGCCTACACCGACCAGAAGCGCATCCGGCAGGGCCGCGTGCTTCCCCGCGACGCGCCTTACCTGGTCGTCTACCCCTTCGTGAAGCTGCGCCCCTGGTACTTCCTCACGTTCGAGGAGCGCGCCGCGGCGATGAAGGAGCACGCAGTGGTGGGCGGCAAGTTCGTCACCGTCACCAACCACACCACCTACTCGTTCGGGATCGACGACCAGGAGTTCATGCCCGCCTTCGAGGTCGAGGAGCCGGCCGACTTCATGCACCTCATGCTCACCCTGCGGGAGACGGAGGCCTCCCGCTGGACCGAGCGCGACACGCCCATCTTCGTCGGCCGGCGGGTGCCGATCCGCGCGGCGCTCGCGGCGCTGGACGGGGAAAGACTGGCGTCTGACTGAAGTCAGACACCACTCGGCTCCCCGATCACGCGCACCGGCGGCGCACCCTGCCGGGGAAGCTCGCCCGGGTAAGCGCACGCGAAAGACCCCGACGCTAGGTGTAGCGGTGCTGCTCGCGCCAGGTGCGCACCAGGACCCACGCGCACGCGGCCAGGACGACGAGGAAGGCCACGGACTCCCGGCCGTCCGCACCCACTCCGAGGTAGACGCCGACATCGACCACCGCGAGCACGATGGCGCCGTAGAAGACGCGTCTGGCCCGGTCGGGCCACACGTCGATATCGCTCCGGCGCTCGCGCCACAGCAGAAACAGGAAGAAGGCGACGGCGAGGAAGAAGGCGATACGAAGAAGCGCGGACGCGGTGACAAGCGACTCCTCCAGCGAGAGCGCGACGATCGCAGCAGATACCAGCGCGACCACGAGCAGACCGCGCACGAACGGACTGCGGAAGAAGCTCATCACGACCCTGTCATGAACGCGCGGGCGCTGAGCGCGGCAGCGATGCCGGAGCAGCCTGCGAACCAGAGAAGTCTTCGGCGCCCCTCGGGCGGAGCGTAGAACCAAGGGGTGAGCGCCGCCGCGAGCGCGAGCGACCCGTACAGGTAGTGCAGCTGATCGGTGGCCCGCCGTTCGTCGGCCAGGAGCAGCAGACCGATGCCCACCTGAGCGATCAGCGCCGTCTGCCCCAGTGCGATCAGGTGCGCCACGAGCCGCCCCGCGCCGGCACGCCGGCGGTAGGCCACGAACCCGCTCCCGGCGGCGAGGGCGCACACGGCGATCGCGAGCGCACCGATGACAGGATGGATACCGGCCACGGGCTGACGATACCTCCGATCTCGAGCCCTTAGCTTGCCGCGAGCTGCGGCGAGTACAACACCGTGCGGTCACCGCCCGCCGCTCGCGCGGCCGCCAACGCGCGATCCGCGAGGGCGTAGAGCGTGAGGGCGGTCGAGCCGTGCTCGAGATCACAGATTCCCGCAGTGAGCACGACGTCGTCGGCGAACGGCTCGGGTCCCTCGCGAAGCGCTTTGCGCGCTCGCGCCACGGCCGCCAGCGCACCCTCTGCTGTGGTCTCCGGCAGGATCCAGCCGATCTCCGCCTCCTGCGTGCGTGCAAGCTGTTCCCCCGCCCGCACGATGTCCCGGAGACGGTCGACGACCCCGAGCAGCGCGCGCCGGTCAAGGCTTCCCGCGACGGACAGGAGCGCGAGGCTGAGGGGGCGATCGGCCGCCTTCGCGCGCGCGATCTCCTCCTCCAGCCGCTCCTGGAAGCCCCATTCGTTGAGCAGCGCGGTCAACGGGTCGCGCGAGGCTAGCTCGGCGAGCTGATTCTCCACCTGGCGCCGCGCGGTGATGTCGCGCGCGGTGATCACCTGGGTGCGCGGCTTGCCGATCGCGTCCTTGATCACGCTTCCGGCGAGGATCACCGGCACCCTCGCACCGGAAGCGTGTCTCAACTCGAGCTCGGCCTCGAAGCTGCCGCGCTCGCCGACTGCGAGCTGCCAGCGCTCGATCTCGTGCCGACTCTCCGGCGGCCAGAAGGGAAACGGCTCACGCGAGCCCACAAGCTCGTCGCGGGTCGTGCCCAGCATGGTGCAAAACCGCCGGTTGGCCGCCGTCACTGCGCCATCCCTGACGACGACGACGCCCTCCGGGATCGCGGAGAGAATCGCCCTGGCGGTCTCGTCGTCGGCTCCTCCGTCGGCCGGGGCCCGGCGCAGGTGAAAGGCCGTCCACAGGGTGAAGGCGCCGCCGATCAGCGCACCGGCACCCAGGCCGACGGCCGCCACCAGGCCAGGTGAGCCGGCGGAGAACAGGCTCACCCCGATCGCCGTGCCGCCGGAGGCGACGCCCAACCCGGCGAGAAGAGCCGCGGGGTTCCGCAGCCGCTGCATCAGGTCGTCACGACGGCGGGGGTGTTCCGCTCGAACTTGTTCCAGCTGCGGTCCCCCCGGAAGAACCGATACGTGCCTTTCAGCCTCGCCCACGAGATGATGGGACGGTAGACGAGCAGCTCGAGCGGCGCCAGGGCGAGCAGGCGCGCCAGGTTGCGCGGTGCATGATCGCGCGCCTGCCGGTCGAGCCCGTACACCGCCCCCGCCTGCAGCACCGCGTTCACCAGCGTCATCAACACGGTGACCAGAAGCAGCGACTGCCAACCGAGGATCCCGAACGCGACGGCGGTGCCGAACGCGAGAACCGCGAGCAGCTCGAAGAGCGGGGCCAGCACCTCGGTCAGCAGGTAGAACGGCATGCCCAGGAGCCCCACCGCGCCATACCGTGTCGCCGCGAACATGTGCCGGTAGGCCCACCAGGTCTCGAGAGTGACGCGCTGCCAGCGCTCGCGCTGCGCGACGAGCTTGCGGACGCTGTTCGGCCCTTCCGTCACGCCCACTGCGTCGGGGAGGCAGATCACCACGTAGTCCCGATCAGTAGCGCGCATGCGCTCGTGCACGCGGAAGGTGAGCTCGATGTCCTCGCAGGTGAACGCAGGAGACCAGCCGCCCAGCTCCTCGACGACGTCGCGCCGCCAGATCTGGAAGACGCCGATCGAGCAGAGCATCGTCCCGAAGCGAGTCAATGCCACCCGGTTCGTGTAGAAGGCCCGCATGTAGTCGAGCGCCTGGTAGGCGACGATCAGCGGCGCCAGCGGCGCCTGGCGCCTGCCTTTCGCCTGCGCCATCCACTCGGCGGGATGCTCCGCGACCTCCACGTAACTTGTCACCCCCACCACCCGCTCGGGATCCTGGACGACCACCCGCATCGCGCGCGTCAGGGCATCCGGTGCGAACACGGTGTCCGCATCGGCGCCCAGGACGTAGGGCGAGCGCGCGTACCCGAGGGCGGCATTGAGCGCATCGGCCTTGCCGCCCTGCTCCTTGGCGACCACGAGCAGACGCCGCTCTCCCTCGCTTCGGTAACAGCCGAGCACGGCCTGCGTGATGGCCGGGGCCCGCGTCACCCGGGTGGTGGGCACGAGGGAGAAGGCAGCCACGAGCGCGTCCAGCGTGCCGTCGCGCGAGCCGTCGTCGACGACGATCAGCTCGAAGTCCGGGTACTCGAGGGCAAGGAGCGAGCGCACGCAGCCCACGACGGTCGTCTCCTCGTCGAACGCGGGAAGCAGGATCGAGACCGGTGGCAGGAAACGGGACGAGCCGAGCGTACGGAAGTCCTCGGTCGCCGCCTCACGACGACGTTTGCGATTCTCGGCGAGCCCCGCCGCCACGAGCATCAGATAGCACGCGTAGACGAGTGTCAGGTACGCGGCGCACGCGCCGACGGCGATCTGCAGCGCGGGCTCGATCATCGCGAGGCAACCTCGATGTCGTCTGCCACGGCCGGCGCCGGCGGCCGGGTGCGGAGCTCCGCAACCCGCGCCAGGAGGTCGGCGTACACGGACGGCGACATCTCGGCCAGTGCACCCGACTCGTGCAGGAGGCGCATCGCGCTCGCGCGTACCTCCAGGTTCTCGCCGGCGAGCGCTGCGCTTGCGATCTCGCCGACACCCGGGCCGAGCGCGATCAGCACCTCGAGGGCGCTCTCGCGTACCCACCAAGACCCGTCACCGAGCAACGGCATCAGCCAGGGCGCCACGTCGATTCCGCCCAGGGCAGCGGCGGCTCTCGCCGCCCGCCCCCTGACCGCCGGGGCCGGGTCGTCGAGGAGCGCGAGGGCAGCCCGCAGCGCACCTGCACCGCCGACGTGCAGCAGCGTGTCGAGCGAGGCGGCCCGGACGGAGGGGTTGGCGTCGCTCACCAGTTTCAACAGCTCGGGCTCAGCCTGGCCGGGGCAGCGGACCAGTAGCCGTGCCGCCGCCGCCCGCACCACCGGAGCGGGATGCGTCAGCAGGCGTACGAGCTGCGGGGCCGCGCGGTCTGCCACGCGGTCGAGCTGCGCGACCACGCGCACCGGGCTTGCCCGCTCCTCGGCCAGCGCCTCGAGCAGGAGATCGACGGCCCAGTCCTCCCGCTGCGCGACGATCCCGAGCGCGGTCACCGCCGTGTGCCGCAGTGCCGGGTCGTCCGAGCGGATCGCCTGCCGCAGCAGCCGTCCGCTGAGCTCGTGACGCTCCTCGACCAGTCGCAGCAGGGCTGTGCCACGCTGCCAGTCGCCCGTGCGGCCCTCGTCCCCCGCCGCCGCTGCGATCGTCGCGAGCGTCACCGGGGGCCGGTGTTCGGAGGAACGCCGGCGGTCGTGGCGAGCGCGACCGCCGAGGATGATCGCCGCAGCCAGCACGAAGACGGCGCCCGCGCCCAGGCAGGCGAGCAGGAGGGCACCGTGCAGGTCCACTCATCGCTTCTCGGCACCCCGAACGGGGGTCGCGGACACCCTTTCGGGGGATGCCC
>JBJXGY010000172.1:0-5399 GCA_046160185.1 Gaiella sp.
CACCACACCCGTGGCCCCGCAACCGCCCTTGCCTTACCGGCGTGAACGCACCACAGACTCTCGAACTGTTTGCAAGCTCAGTGTCTCGTACGAACCGCCGACCTTGAGGCGGGGGTTCGGCAATTTCGGCTCTGTCCTTCTCCGGTCATGAAGTTCGCGCCAAGACGATCGCGAGATTCGTCCGCACCCTGGCGCTGTGACTCGCGGGCATGAGGTCGACGCCCAGCTCGAGTTGTGTTGCGTCGCCAAGTCCGGCGCCGATTGCGTTCTTCGCGAACTCGAAGTCTTGCGGGCGTCCTGCCGCCAACTTCGACAACACGACGTCACTCGCCGAGATGCACCAACCAACCGCCCTCTCGCCCGCCTTGTGCGCCGGCAGGTCAAGCTTCACCAACCGGTCTTCCCACCCCGCCGGCAAGATCGATGTCTCGGGTCCGACGCCGTGGGCGTAGTAGTGGTAGCTCTCGTGGAACGGTGACCCTTCCCCGATCGCGCCATCGATCTCATCGGCTCGGTCAGGCTGAGTCCGCGGGTAAAGGTCAACTTCGGATGACTGGAGAAGCGAGTCTGGGGCGTCCGGGAACTGGCCGAGGACAGCCTGACTACGCACGACGATCACCTCGTCGTCCACGATGTCCACCGCGGCCTTGATGACGTGCTCCAGCTGGTCGCGCTCCATGCATTGCCTCGCTGCTCGACAGCTCTCACTAGCCTTCTGCGCTCCTGCTCGGTAAGCATCCCTGCAAATGGCGAGGTCTGCCGCAGCTGGCGTGCCGACGGCTTGTCGGCAGAGATCACGTCTGCGACCTTGTTCAGCGGCTCGCCAAGTACACGCTCCCACCGATCAGCCCAAGTTGGATGAATCTGTCCGCGCGCTCTCTGAGCAGCAAGGCGTTGACGCGCCGTCTCGAGCATTGATTCGTCCAGCCTCCTCGCGACCAGACGGTGATACGCCAACGAGTGCAGTTCTGGAACGCGGTGGCCGCGCAGTCGGCGAGGCGGCAGGAGCTCGTCGATGTCAACGTCTGACACCGCGCGCCGGTTTCGTTCATGAAGGCAGTTTATGAAACAAAAAGAGTTCATCGATTCGGGACATGGGTTGAACTTATCGCCTCTCCGTAGCGGCGGCGGCGAGGGGCTTGGAAGCGAGTGCGGTCAGCCCGCGGTCGGCAACGCCTCGGAGTGTGCGACGGCTCGATCACGGTCATGGGGGGACTGGGCGTGTCGGCCGTCAGTCTGACCAGACGTTATCGTCGTCACGTGCACCCGCGAGCGACCCTCTTCTGGCAGCCCGCCTGAGCGTCCTGCCGGGCGGCCAAGGAGTTCCTTGGCGAGCACGGGGTGGCCTTCGACGCCGTCAACGTCCGCGAACCGGACGGCGCCGAGCGCTGGGCGGCAGCGGGTCGGCCCATCGTGCCCTCGCTCCTCGTCGGCGGCGTCGTCTCGCCGATCCTCCACGTCTCGCAACTCGCCTCCCTCCTTGGCCTCGAAGCGCCGCCGCAGCTCGGGGCGTCGCGCCTCGCCTGGGATACGGTGGCCGTTCTCGACGGATGGCTACGGGCCATCCGGTCGCTCGACACAGAGGTGCTGCTCGCGCCGACGCCCTCGCGCGCGCGGTCGCTGCGCAACCTCACCGTCAACGTCTTCCACCCGTTCGAGCTGCTGCCCCCGGCGTTCGCGGATCGCTGGTTCGACTGGGATCCCGACGGCGACGACGAGCGTGAAGCGGCGCTACGGGACGCGGAAGCGGTCGTCGCCTACGCCGCCGAGCGTCTGCTCGCGTGGCAGGATTGGCTGCGGGTTCACGAGGCCGACCTGATCGCTGGCGACCCCGAGGTCGGGTCGCCCCGCGGCGCAGTCACCTTCGCGAACCTGCTTGCCTCCCAGCGCTGGCACGCCGCCTTCCACTACCGTCAGCTGCTCGCCTTCCTCGAAAGCCGCGGCCGCGCACCCGTAGATGCGCTTTCGCTTGCCACGCTCGCCGGTCTCGAGCTGCCCGTGCAGGTGTTCTAGCGGCCGGCCAGGCGCTCTCCCAGGGACGTCATCGTTGTCCGAACCGCCCGGTCGGCGAGTCGGTCACGGCCGCTCAGGTCGCCGCGGTCTCCAGGAGGAGCTTGATGGCGAGCTTGGGGCTTTGCGTCAAGACTCGCGCGCGACCCTCATTACATATGAGCAACTCCTCAGTCGCCGAAGTGCATGACCCAGACCGTGCCGCCATCGACTGGCCCGGCATCAACGTCTCGGAGCAGTGCGATCCCGGCCGTCCGCCACTGGGGTCGGAACAGATTCTCTCGATGGCCTGGTGAGTTGAGCCACCCGTCGAGTGCCACCCTCGGCGCGGTGAGCGGCCCTTCGGCGATGTAGAGGTTCTCTCCGAAGGCGCCACGATGACCTTCCGCTCGCGCGGCAGCTGAGAACTCCTTGCCACACGCCGTGTGCGCGAACTCGTGGCAGGACGCGATGTCGCCGGCTTTGAGGTAGCTCGCGTTCATCAGCTGCGAGGAGAGCCGGAGCTCGGCCAGCGCCTCATGGCGTCGCGCGTAGTTCATCAGGCAGGCCATCGTCCGGAGCTGAGCCTCGGGCGGGGCGTCAGTCCGCTCGCCGCCGGGGCAGGTCGCCTCATCAGCAAGCCATGCTCGCCACGGGTCGTCGCGCGGGTACAGGGAGTTGCGGCCAAGCGTGATCGCCGGGGTGCCGGGCAGCAGCCGGATGCCGACGGAGGCTCCGCGATCGGACTTGCGGAAGTGGTCGGAAAGACCGAACGGCACGGTGTACCCGAGTCGGTCGCTGACGGTTGGGCTGATCGCCGCGGCGGCGACGAGCACCGTGAGCAGAACAGCGAACGCCCGAGCGCGCCGGCGCCGACGCCCCTTACGGCCGCTCGTCTCCTCGCGGTACCAGTCCCGACTCTCGAGCCCCATTCCTGCGCACAGGATCCCACGCCGCGGCCGTGAGCGCGAGCAGCCAGATCATCTTGCGGCGGCCATGGACGGCGTGAAGCGCCCGACTGTCGGAACCAGCCGGCACGTCCGGCCGCTCGGACAGTAAGAAACCGGCGGCAGCAGGTGGACTCCCTAGTGAACCCGCTGAGAGGAGCCCAAAGATGCCCACACCCGCCGATCCAGGACGCGAAAACGTTGGCTGCGACAACCACGGCCAAGACAAACCTGGCCGCGACGCCCTCAACGTCATCTTCGTGCTCGACAAGTCGGGCCCCATGCACAGTCTCGCGGACGCCGTCGTCGAGGGCTTTGACGGCTTCGTCCGCAGTTTGCGCGGCGAGGCCGGGTTCAGCTTCGATCCATACCTGCGCCTGTTCGAGGAGCAGAAGGAGGCATAACGGGGAGGAGGACAAGCGCCGGCGGACGTTGTTGCGACACCTCGACAAGGCGCGGCTCGGGGGCTGAGGCTCGCGGCCTGTTACCGTCGAGCCCATGACACTCGAAGACCCGGCCGAGAGCTTCGAGGCGATGGTCGGGCGCTCGCTGCGCGCGGCCGTCGCCGACATGTCCGAGCACATCGACGACCCCACCGAATGGGAGCTCGAGGCGCCGTCGCTCTTGCCGCTCGATTGCTCCGCGCTCCCGGTGGAGGTGCTCGACCGGGCACTCGGCGTGATCGCCGACTCGCCCGGGGGCCGGCATGCGCTTCGCGGCCTCGCCGCCGGCGGCGACACGGCCATCGCGGAGCGGGCGCACTTTGCGCTCGCGGAGCTGGAGCCGGGATGGAGCGTGCCTGGGCTCTCCGTCGCGTCCGCACTGACGCTCGACAACGACGAGCCGGTCAGCGGGATCCACCTGCTCTGCCGCCGTGAGGGCAGCCCCGGGCAGCAGCTCTTCTCCTTCCTGCTCGAGCACGACGAGTCCGCAGGCGCGTTGAAAGGGGGGCTCGCGGTGCCGGCTGCTCACGGCAAGCGCGCCCTGGCCGGCATGCGCAAGCAGGTGCAGGTCGTGGGGCTCGAGCTCGTGAAGGCCGACCCGGAGCAGGCGCTGGCCGAGGTCGTGGAGGCGGCCCGGCGCGGAGCGCTGCGTGGCTTCCGGCCCGACGAGGACGGGATGACTGCGCTTGCGATCGTGCTGCGTGCGTCCGGCGTGCCCGACGCCGAGGAGTTGTTGCGCGCACTCGAGGAGGGAGAGCCGTTCGAAGGGGCGGATGACGAACTCGGGTTCGACGACGAGGAGGAGGGGCCGCTGGAGCGTGAGATCGCGCGTATCTGCGACATCGCCTTCGGCTGGTTCTGCGCCAAGGAGTACGACGACGAGGCGCTCGACAGGGTGATCGAGGTCGTCGGTCTCTACGCCGAGTACCGCATGGACGCGCTCGGCGGAAACCTCGACGAGTGCAAGCGCGACGAGCTCGACGGCTTCATGCTCCGCTGGATGCCGAAGGAGGCCCGGCTGCCGCAGGAGCGTGTCGACGACTTCCCCGCCAACCTGGCTGCCACGCTCGAGTTCCTCGCCGGCACGTTCACGTTCGACCCGCGCGCGGCGCGCACGCTCGGGAAGCGCGCGCTCGCCAACGCGAAGCCGTTCGCCAAGCTGATGGAGTCGCACGGCGCGATCACGCGCGGGCCGGCGGCGACGATGGCTGCGCAGATGCAGGCGGCAGGCGTCGACCTGACCAACCCGAACGAGGTCGCGCTGTGGATCGAGGAGTTCAACGCGCGGCCGTACGAGGAGCGTGACCGCGTGCTCGGGCCGGCGCTCGCCCCGCTGCGGCCATCGCCCGAGCCTCGGCGACCGCGCGAGGCGTCGTAGGACTGGGCTGGAGAGCGGGCCGGATCTGACCCACCGACGCACAAGGTCGCCGACACAAGATGTCGGCGACATCAGATGTCGGAATACGCCACGGCCGTACCTTTCCGCGCGCTCGCCTCACACGGACTGGAACCGCTCGTACCGAACCGCCAGCAACTCCCGATCCGGCCGCGCTCGCACGCTCCGCGGCACCACGATCGAGGTCGCGTGTGCGCCCTTCAGCAGTTCCAGCATCGGCCCGTCCTCGTCGTCGAGCAGCCGCGGGTGCACCCGCACCTCGTAGTCGGGGGAGACGCCGACGAGATCCTCGTCGAAGGCGCGATGGTGGATCGAGCAGAGGCTGAGGCCGTTGGAGACGGCAGGCTCGCCCCGTTCCTCGCTGTCGCCGACGATGTGTGCGGCATCGAGCAGGCGCGGCTCCTTGAGCCGGCAGATCGTGCACTGGTTGGCGTAGGCGGGGAGCACGCGGGCGCGGAAACGGGTCTGGTGCAAACGCACGCGGGTTTCGCGGACGGCGTAGCGGCGCTCGATCGGGTCGTCGGGGAGGATCGGCTCGCGCTCGTCGTAGGGGCCGGTCATCTTCCCCGGGGTGACGACGGCTGCGCGGGCGGCTGAGTCGTCCGCGGTGACGTACACCGGCCA
>JBJXGY010000173.1:0-3708 GCA_046160185.1 Gaiella sp.
GCCGCATGTGGGGCCTGCTCGGCAAGCGGTCGCTGCCGCGCGACACGGGGCTCGTGCTCCGTCCCGCCTTCTCGATCCACACGGCGTTCATGCGCTTCCCGATCGACGTCGTGTTCCTCGACCCCGACCAGGTGGTGCTGCGGATCGACCGTGTGCTGACGCCGTTCAAGACCGCCTCGTGTCGCGGCTCACGCGAGGTGGTCGAGCTCGCGGCGGGTGAATGCGAGCGGCACGAGCTGGAGGTCGGTCACCGCATCACCTGGGCGCCGCGCGCCGCCATCGACCAGGAGCTCGGCTCCGACGCCGTTCTCGTACGCCCGCACGGGCAGGGGAGCGTGGTGATCGCGACCGCGGACGATCGCTTCTCGAAGCTGGCGGGGTTCCTGCTCGGCAGCCGCGACATCGACGTGCTCGCCGTGGTCGCGCCCGAGGACTCCGCCGACGCGGTCTCGGACAAGCGCCCCGACGTGCTGGTGCTCGACGCAGGCACCGACCTCGCCGACGCGCTCCGTGAGATGGCCACGGTGCAGGCGAGGCGCGGCGAGACGATCGTCGTGGTGGCCGCGGAGGGTGCCGCCGAGCGACGTCCTCCCGGGATGCGGGTCTACGACAAGTGGGACGAGACCGAGGAGCTCGTGGAAGCGGTCGTGGCAGAGATCGCCCGGATGCACGAGGTCGTCGGGGACTGAGCGGCCGATGGGGGCACTGACGGGGGCTCGGGTGGCCGAGGAGGCGGTGGGCGAGCGGGACGGCCCGCTTCACGAGCGTCTGCATCAGGCCCTCGCCGGCCACGCCGCCGACTGGGCCGCCCCGTCACTCGATGCAGCCTTCACACGTGCTTCCCTGGCGCTCGCCGGTGCCGGATCGTCGCCGGACGGCGAGGCAATCGCCGCTGCCACGTACGCGGCCGACGTGCTCGTCCTGCTCGCAGCCGAGGGTGGGCTCGAAGCGTCCGATATCGATGTGCTGTGCGCCGAGTACGTAGCTCTCGATCCACGCGACCCGCGTACTGCCCGCTACGACCTGTTCACCCGCGCGGTCCGCTCCCCCGTGCTCTTCGAGCTCCCACCGCTCGTTGCGGTCGGCATCCAGACGGGGCTGCTCCTGCACTTCGGAGTCGTCACCGGACTCTCCATGTGGCGGCCCTCGCAGACCGGAGCAGTCGAGTGCGTCTTCCAGCTCGGTAGCGAGCAGGCCACACGGCGTGTGCGGGCGACCGCGAAGGCCGCGCTCCGCCGCAGCGGCGGGTTCGCGCTGCATGGACGCGCCACCCTGCGCACAGCGCCACTGAGCCGCTTCGGAGAGACCCAGGACGTCCTGGTCGCCCGGGTGGACGAGGACGCCTCGCCGCGCGTGGACGCCTACCTCGAGGAATGCGCCCGTGCGGCCACGCCCCTGCTCGAACGTGAGTATCTGCTGGAGCGCGGCAAGGCTCGCGCGGTCGCGCTCGTCTCGGCGAGCGAGCGGCGGCTGATGCGCGTCGGCTTCGACCTCCACGACGGGCCGATCCAGGACGTCCTCTCGCTCGCCCACGAGGTGCGGCACTTCTGCGACCAGCTCGAGCCGTTCGTCGTCGACTCCCACCGCGAGCGAGCCGTCGGACGGTTCGAAGATGTGCTGGCCCGGCTGGGCGAGCTCGACCGGCACCTGCGAGAGGTCGCGCAGTCGCTCGAGTCGAAGAGCGTCGTCTCGCGGCCGCTCGCCGAGATCCTGCACCGGGAGGTCGACGCGTTCGCGCTCCGCTGGGGCATCGAGGTGCGGCTGGAGATCAAGGGCGATGCCGAGATGATCACCTCCGAGCAGCGCATCGCCGTCTTCCGGGCCGTCCAGGAGTCGCTGGCCAACGTCCGCGAGCATTCCGGCGCCACCCGTGTCGACATCCAGGTGCAGGCGCGCCGAAACGCACTTCACGTGGAGATCACCGACAACGGCGTCGGCTTCGAGGTCAGCCGCGCGCTCACGCGCGCGGCGCAGCGCGGCCGACTCGGCCTGCTCGGCATCGCGGAGCGCGTCCGTATGCTCGGCGGCACGTTCTCCATCGAGAGCGAGCCCGGCTCTCCCACCACCTTGAGCTTCACGCTCCCGCACTGGGAATCCCAGCGCCCCTGACCGCTGCTACGGCGCTTTCGTCCAGCAACTGTGGGAATACATACGCCAAAACGGTGATCTTGGCTCGCAGTTCCCTCAATCGAGGGAAGACGTATCGGCAGCGATCCCCGATTGTTGAGAGGGCATGGCGAAGAAGGCTGTCCTCCTCCTGATCGTTGCTGCCGCGCTGGCCGCAACCGTGGGCTTCGCGCCCGCTGCGGGCGCCGGCGCGGCAGCCATCACCTCGAGCGAGCGGAGCATCGTCAAGGAGATCAACCGCGCGCGGACGGCCAGGGGCCTGCGCGCGCTTCGCATCTCGCCCGCGCTGTCGGCATCGGCGGATGCGCACACCGACGCGATGCTCACCCAGGGCTTCTTCGCGCACGAGTCGGCCGACGGGACGCCGTTCGACAAGCGGATCCGCTCGTTCTACGGGCAGGGCAACAAGCGCTGGGCGGTCGGCGAGAACCTCCTGATGAGCAGCGAGCCCCTTGACGCCGCGGCGGCCGTCCAGGCCTGGCTCGACTCGGCCTCCCACCGCAAGATCCTGCTCTCGCCGGTGTGGCGCGAGGTCGGGATCGGCGCCAACGGCGCCAGCAGCGTGCCGGGCGACTTCGGCGGCAGCTCCGCCTGGTTCGCCACGGCCGACTTCGGCGCACGCTGACCGGTTGTGAAGCCCTTGGTGTCTGACTTCAGTCAGACACCGGTGTCAACCGGTCAGATCGCGCGAAACGCCACGACGTCCGGGTCGAGGTGCGCCCGGAAGCCCGAGTCGAACTGGACGATGAGCGACCCATCGGCGGCGATGTCCTCGACCACACCCGTTGACCCGGCTGCGATCTCGGCGTCGAGGGTGGCCTGCCCGATGAGCTGGATGGAGGTACCCGGCCGCACGCCCGCCCGGATCCGGGCGGCTATGAGTCGCGCGCCTGCTGCGTCCATCTCGGAATCATCGGCCGGTATGTCATAACATCGCTCACCCTTCTGAGGGAGGACTCGTAGACCCTAGCGTCGAAGCCGGACAGGCCGGCGGACGGGTGTTCCGAACTCGACGGCTGAGGGCACTGTCCGTCGGCTCCCTGATTAGGATGAGTCAGACCATGTCGACCGGGGAAGACACAAGGGCTGATCGAGAGTGGTCCCATTGGCCCACTCGGCGTACCCACGACGACCGGATCCGGCATAGGCTTCGTGCTCTGTTCCAGGCGACCGACGAGGAACGGGAGGTTGAGGCGCTCTTGACGGAGGAGGATCGCTCGCTCGACGAACGTGTGCAGGACGTCGCTGACACGATCGCGGAGCTCGAGCGCCGTGAGGCTCGCACCGTCGACCTGCGGAACGCCGTGGAGGACATGCTGCGCCGCGGCTCCGCCGAGCTCGACGAACGCCACGCGGAGTTGACCGCGCTCGCCCGTGAGCTGGCAGAGCGCGAGGATGCGCTTGCCACCGCGGAGCTGGATCTCTCGGATCGCCGGCAGGAGCTCGGCGCCGTGGAGCTGCGCAGGGCGGCGCTGGAGCGCCGCGAGGATGCGCTTCGCGAGCGCGAGGCTGCGATCGAGCAGCTGCAGAACGCGATCGACGTGCGCGAGCACGAGCTGACGGCGGAGGAGGATCACACCC
>JBJXGY010000174.1:0-14578 GCA_046160185.1 Gaiella sp.
TCAGAACCGCTCGAGGACGCCGTGGAGGGCGCCCTCGCTGATCAGCTGAGGCCTGAGCTCGTTGCGACCGGGAGCCGGCTCACGGCGGACGATGCCGTCGTCGTCCAACCGGTACTGGCCCACCCAGTCGAGGCGGGGCGAGTAGACATGGATGGTCACGGCCGGCTCGCCTTCGGAGTGCTGGACGCGGTGGACGTAGGAGGGGTTGCCGCAGCGGGACTCACCGACCTTCAGGTGGCGCTCGACGGCCGGCAGCGAGTACCGCATCTGATCCTCCCGCACCACCCCCTGTGCAGTGCAGAGCCCGACCGACGAGATGTAGTGGTCGTGGAAGCCCGTGCCCTGCCCCGGCATCCAGGCGAGCACCCAGGCGTCCATCCGGTCGTCCTCGTAGAGCAACTCGTAGCGGCGCCGCTCGGAGTCGGCGGTCACGAGCGGCCCCCACATCTCCGGGCGCGCTGCGATCTCGCACGCAACCTGCTCGAGCTCGAGCTCGCTCAGGATGCCCGCGCGCGGGACGACGTCCCCGAGCGTCGCAAGCGCGGGCGTGAAGATCGGAGTGGTGGCCAGACCGGACATTGCTTGCCTGTTCTACGTTCTGCTCGGTGCGTCTGGATGAGACGTTACGGCAACCGGCGGTCGCCGTCGCGCCAGGTCGTGCGCGCGAACGCCATCGCCGTCTCGCGGGTGCGGAGCTCGTCCCGGTGCCTGATGAGCCACACGGCCAGCGTTCCGGTGAGGAGCGCGATACCGAGCATCGCGGACACGTCGGCGAGATTGAACGCAATCGTCGCCTGATCGCCGTAGAAGATGAACGGATTGGGTACATGAAAGTCGTTGGCGAGTGCCGAGCCGACGTTGCCGAGCACGCCCGCCGTGAGCAGCCCGGCAGCAGCTGAGCTGAGGGGCGCTGGGATCCTCGTGACGGCGACCAGGGCTGGAAGCAGGACGATGCACAACGCAGCCCACCACGGGCTCCGTTCGTGGTATGCCCACCAGGGAGTCGGGGCGAGCGCCTTGATCCAGAGGTCGGCGGCGGCCATCGGCAAGGCGACGAGGAGGAGCGTCGTCAGCTGCACCTTGCGCGACATGAGACGACGGTAGCAAGCGGTCTCCAGGCCGCGCATCGCGCGCCGCGGGTGGAGCCGTACGAGTCGATGCCGCGCGGCGCGGGTACTGCGAATCCCCCGGCCGAGGGAGGGAAGATCAGTCGCTCTTGGGAGATCGCCAGGGCAAGGCGAGCCGATCCTGCAACACCGATCGCACCTGTGAAAGTGCAACCCGATCCTGCGCGAGCGAGTCCCGGTCACGGAGGGTGACGGTGTCGTCCGCCAGCGTCTGCTCGTCGATCGTGACTGCCCACGGCGTGCCGATCTCGTCCTGTCGGCGGTAGCGGCGGCCGATCTGGCCGTTGTCGTCGTACTCGACCGACAGCGCCCTCCGGAGCTCGGCATGCAGGTCGCGCGCTTTTGCCACCATCCCCTCGTCCTTGCCGATGAGCGGCAGCACGGCGGCGGTCACGGGTGCAAGCCGCGGGTGCAGGCGGAGCACCGTGCGCTCGCGCTCCGCGACGACCTCCTCGTCGTATGCATCCACGAGAAACGCCAGCATCGAGCGGTTCACGCCCGCGGCGGGCTCGATCACGTGCGGCGTGTAGCGCTCCTGGGTCTGCGAGTCGACCCACTCGAGCTTGGTCCCCGAGTGTTCGGTGTGCTGGGCAAGGTCGTAGTCGGTGCGGTTGGCAACACCTTCGAGCTCCGACCAGCCGATCGGGAAGAGGTACTCGATGTCGCTCGTCCCGCTCGAGTAGTGCGAGAGCTCGTCCTCGTCGTGCACGCGTATCCGCAGGTGACTCTCGCGGATCCCGAGATCCAGATACCAGCGCCTGCGTTCCTCGATCCAGTAGCGGTACCACTCACCGGACTCCGCGGGTGGTACGAAGAACTCCATCTCCATCTGCTCGAACTCGAGCGTGCGGAAGATGAAGTTGCCGGGCGTGATCTCGTTGCGGAACGACTTGCCGATCTGCGCGATGCCGAAGGGTGGTTTACGCCGCGCGAGCTGTGCGACGTTCTTGAAGTTGATGAAGATGCCCTGTGCCGTCTCAGGCCGGAGAAAGACCCGCGCGCTGGTCTCCTCGATCGGGCCGACGCGAGTCTCGAACATCAGGTTGAACTGCCGTGCCTCGGTGAGATCGCAGTCGGAGGTCCCGCCCGGTCGCTTGCTCGGCTTCTGCCCGCACGCAGCGTCCTCGAGATGGTCGGCGCGGAAACGCTTCTTGCAGAAACGGCAGTCGACCAGAGGATCGCTGAAGCCGCTGACGTGACCCGACGCCTCCCACACTTTCGGATGCAGGATGATCGCCGAGTCGAGCGCGACGATGTCGTCACGCTCGCGGACCATCGCCTCCAGCCAGCGGGCCTTCACGTTCTCCTTGAGCAGCACGCCGTAGTGGCCGTAGTCGTAGGAGTTGGCCAGACCACCGTAGATCTCCGACGAGCCGAACACGAATCCTCGCCGCTTGGCGAGCGAGACGATCTTGTCCATGGTCACGACGTCCGCCATCTCCCAACGGTACCCGCGCTCGGACACGCCTACGATGGCAACTGTCATGGCGGCCCGCACACCGGCGATCGTGGCTGCGGAGCGGGCGGGGATCCCGTTTCACGTCCACGAGTACGCCCACGATCCCGCCTCCGAGTCGTTCGGTCTGGAGGCGGCCGAGAAGCTCGGCGTGGAGCCCGATCGGGTGTTCAAGACGCTCGTGGTGTCCGTCGACGGCCGTCTCGCGGTGGCGATCGTCCCGGTCGGGGCGCAACTCGATCTGCGCGCACTGGGGAAGCGCGCGGCGATGGCAGACAGCGCCCTCGCGGAGAGCGTCACCGGCTATGTCAAGGGCGGCATCTCACCGCTGGGGCAGCGCAAGCAGCTCCCGACCCGCCTCGACGAGACAGCCGTCCTCTTCGACACGATCTTCGTTTCGGCCGGCCGCCGGGGGTTGGAGATCGAGCTTGCCCCCGGCGACCTGCTTGCGCTGACAGGTGGCTCCTACGGGCCGCTCGCCAGGTAGCGTCGCTGCCGTGATCGACCTCTTCCAGATCACGGGCTCCGCCAGCTTCGCCGTGCGCGCCGCGCTGGAGGAGGGCGGCATCCCGTACACCGTCCACGACGTGCACCCGAGCCGCCGGACGGAGTCGCCCGGCTTCGCGGAGGCGAACCCCCTGCTGCGCGTCGCGACGATCCGCGACGGCGATGTCGCCGTCTACGAGACCGGCGCCGTCCTCCTGTATCTCGTCGAGCGCTTCCCCGAGGCGAACCTCGGGCCGCTCCCGGGTGAGCCGGGTCGCGGCGACCTGCTCCGCTGGGTTACGTACTGCGCCAACACGCTGCACACGATCTGGTATCCGCTGCAGAGCCCCGCGTTCCTGAGCGCCCGGGACGGAGAGGTCGCCGGCATCGAGCAGAAGGGGCGAGAGAAGCTCGAAGCGGCCGGCGCGTACCTCGAAGGCGAGCTCGCGGGGAGCGCGTGGTGTCTCGGCGAGAGATTCTCGGTCGCGGACATCTACCTCTACATGCTCACGGGCTGGCAGGGGTACTCGGCGGACGGGACGCAACTCGGTGGCCCGCACGTGCAGGGACACTTCGCCCGGGTCGGTGCACGCCCGGCGATCGCCCGGACGCGAGAGCTGGACGATCTGGACGAGCGGCTCCAGCGGCTGCACCCCGAGTTGCGCGGCGGCAAGCCGATCTGAGAAGCGCCGGGCGACAGCGTGGAGAAGACAGATGTCCGCGTGACCGACACCACGGGACCCGGTGCGGAGAGGCCGGTTCCGACGGACAGCCGGAAACCATGCACCACGGCGCCGCCGAGCCACGGCACCGAGCAGCCTCGGAACCTCGGCGCCCGGGCTCCAGACGACCGTGCGGGCCCGCACTCGGTAGCGTCCGCGGAATGGATGACACGACGCCGGTCGAGATCCACATCGTGTCCGACTCCACGGGAGAGACGGCGGCGCGGCTCGTCCTCGCGTTGGAGGCGCAGTTCCCGGGGCTCGCCTTCGAGGACATCCGGCATCCACGCATCGAGAGCATCGAGGATCTGGCGCTCGCCGTGCAGCGCGCGCGTGGCCGTCCGGCGGTGATGGTCTACACCCTCGTGGAGCCCGCGCTCCGCAACGAGATGCGCCGGCTCTGCCGCCGCGCGCGCGTGCACTACTGCGACCTGCTCGGGCATCCCATCGACTCGATCTCGAGAGTTGCCGGCGTCGCCGCACGCATGGAGCCCGGCGCGCGCGCGCCGCTCGACTCCGTCTACTTCAAGCGCATCGAGGCGATCGAGTTCGCCGTCAAGTACGACGACGGGGTCGGCGGCGGCCTCGACGAGGCCGACATCGTGCTCGTCGGGGTCTCACGGACGTCGAAGACGCCGCTGTCGATCTTCCTCGGCTACCTCGGGCACAAGGCGGCGAACGTACCGGTGGTGACGGGCGTCGAGCCGCCGGCGGCGCTGTTCGACATCGACCGGGCCAAGATCGTCGGGCTCACAATCGACCCGCAACGGCTGCACGAGATCAGGGAAGCGCGCGTGCGTGCGATGGGTGCGCCGCGGCGCCAGTACGCCGACATGGAGGCGGTGTTCGAGGAGCTCGAAGCCGCCACGGCCCTTCATCGGCGGCTCGCCTGTCCCGTGATCGACGTCTCCGAGCTCTCGGTGGAGGAGACGGCGATGCGCATCATCCGCCTCGTGGATCGCCGGCAGGCCGAACGGCGGGCTCGATGACTCGTAGCATCTGGCGCGCCGAAGGACGGACGCTTGCCGACAAGGGTTGGGTGCCGCTGCGCTACTGGGCGACCTGGTGGACGTCGCTCGGTGTCGCGGTGGTGGTCTTCTACGGGATCCTCACGCCGATCTGGATGGGGCTCCGCGCCGCCGCCTGGCTCGCGGAGCTGCGCGCCCGCGCCGCGCGCCGCGGTGAGGCCGGCGAGGAGGCAGAGGCCTGAGCCTGGATCCAACGAGATGCGTGATCGCGGGGCGTTCGGCCTGACGAGCCCAGACGCGCGCAACCGCCCGCGCAGATCGGTGGATCCTGGCTGAGTCAGACGAACGGCGTCGTCGCGAACAGCAGGGCCGAGAAGCACGCCGCGAGGGCCGCGTCGTCACAGACTCGCGCCAGGCGGAGCGTCGCGGGAGCGGCACTTCCCCGTGCGCGCAGCGAATCAGCGGACTCGTGGAGCAGCGCTGCGCCGAAGCCGGCAAGCCCGGCCACGACCATCGACGCCACGACCCCGGCCGTCGCCCCCGAAGCGAAGGCGCTCGCCAGGGCCGTGCCCACGACGAGCATCGACCACCATTTCCCCATCCCCGATCGCATCGTGACGGAAATCACGCAGTCTGTCACGTGCACCACCCGCAATTCCGGTCCACCGGGATTCGAGTACGGTTCGACCGTGGGTGCCAGCCGGTACGTCTACGACTTCGATGAGGACACGGATGGTGGCCGCGAGCTGCTGGGCGGGAAGGGTGTGGGACTCGCCGAGATGACACAGCTCGGCGTGCCGGTGCCCGCCGGGTTCACGATCAGCACCGATGCCTGCCGTGCCTACCTGGCCGGGGGCGGCGTACCGCCGCAAGGGCTGGATGCCGAGGTCGCGCACCATCTCGCGAACCTCGAGCGCAAGACGGGCAAGCGGTTCGGTGACCCGGACGATCCTCTGCTCGTGTCGGTGCGATCGGGCGCTGCGATCTCGATGCCCGGCATGATGGACACGATCCTCAACCTCGGTCTCAACGACGTCGCGGCTGCCGGTCTGGCCCGGCGCTCCGGGAACGCGCGGTTCGCGTACGACTCCTACCGCCGGCTGATCCAGATGTTCGGCGAGGTGGTGAGTGGCGTCAACGGTCACCACTTCGAGGACAAGCTCAGCGCGACGAAGGCCGACCGTGGCGTGTCGCTCGACGTCGAGCTCGATGCCGAGGATCTGGCCGGGCTCGTCGAGGCGTTCAAGGAGATCTACCAGGACGCCACCGGGGTGGCGTTTCCGCAAGATGCCCGCGAGCAGCTCTCGCGCGCCTACCGGGCGGTCTTCGACTCCTGGCACGCGCCGCGCGCGCAGGTGTACCGCAAGACATACGACATACCCGAAACGCTGGGCACCGCCGTCAACGTCTGTCAGATGGTCTTCGGGAACAAGGGCCACCTCTCCGGCACAGGGGTGTGCTTCACACGCAACCCCTCCACCGGAGAGAACCTGCTCTTTGGTGAGTTCCTCGTCGATGCCCAGGGCGAGGACGTGGTCGCGGGCATCCGCACGCCCGAGCCGATCGAGCGTATGACGGAGGCGCTGCCTCAGGCCTACGCGCAGCTGGGAAGGACGATCGACCTGCTCGAGCAGCACTACCGCGACATGCAGGACATCGAGTTCACCGTCGAGGAGGGCACCCTCTACCTGCTGCAGACTCGCACGGGCAAGCGAACCGCGCAGGCCGCCCTCCGGATCGCGGTGGAGATGGTGGACGAGGGCCTGATCAGCCGGGACGAAGCGGTGGCGCGCATCGATCCAGGCCAGCTCGACCAGCTCCTGCACCCGCGCATCGACCCCGCCGCCCGGCCCGACGTGGCGGCGCGTGGGCTGAACGCGTCGCCAGGTGCGGCCTGCGGTGCGATCGTCCTCGACGCGGACGCGGCGGAGGAGCGGGGCCGGGCCGGCGACGCCGTGATCCTCGTCCGCTGGGAGACCACGCCCGACGACATCCACGGCCTGATCCACGCGCAAGGCGTCCTCACCGCGCACGGAGGCATGACCTCACATGCCGCGGTGGTGGCGCGTGGCATGGGCAAGCCGTGCGTGGCCGGTTGTGAGGGGCTCCAGATCGACATCGCCGCCGGCGTGGTGAGGATCGGCGAGACGGAACTGCATGCCGGTGATGTGATCACGATCGACGGCGGAGAGGGCACGGTGATGCTCGGCGCGCTGGAGCTGGTCGCACCCGCCATCGACGAGAACTTCGGGACGATCCTGGGCTGGGCCGACGAGGCGAGGCGGCTGCGCGTCCGCGCGAACGCCGACACACCGGAGGACGCCGCGCGAGCCCGCGCCTTCGGCGCCGAAGGCATCGGCCTCTGCCGCACCGAGCACATGTTCATGGCGCAGGACCGGCTGCCGATCGTGCAGGAGATGATCCTGGCCACGACCGAGGACGAGCGCCGTGTTGCCCTGGGCCGCCTGCTCCCGGTACAGCAGAGCGACTTCGAGGGGATCTTCGAGGCGATGGCCGGGTACCCGGTGACCATCCGCCTGCTCGATCCGCCGCTCCACGAGTTCCTGCCGACGCTCGAGGAGGCTTCGTCGGAAGCGATGCGCCGCCGGATCGACCAGCTGCACGAGGCGAACCCGATGCTCGGCACCCGCGGCTGCCGGCTCGGCTTGCAGTTCCCCGAGATCTACGAGATGCAGGTACGTGCGATCCTGCGCGCGGCGGCCGCCGTCGGGGACCGCACAGGCGAGGCGCCGCTTGTCGAGATCATGCACCCGCTGGTCGGGTTCGCCGAGGAGCTTCGCCGGCTGCGCGAGCTCACCGAGGCCGTCGCTGCCGAGTATCCCAAGGTGGAGTACCGCTGCGGGACGATGATCGAGCTGCCGCGCGCCTGCCTGCGGGCCGACGAGATCGCCGCGCTCGCTGATTTCTGCTCGTTCGGCACGAACGATCTCACGCAGACGACGCTTGGCTTCTCGCGCGACGACGCCGAGGGGAAGTTCCTCACCTACTACCTCGAGCACGGAATCCTGGAACGCAACCCGTTCGAGGTGCTCGACCAGGAAGGTGTGGGCGACCTCATGAGGATCGCGGTCGAGCGTGGACGTGGCGTCAAACCCGACCTCAAGCTCGGCATCTGCGGCGAGCACGGGGGGGAGCCGCGCTCCGTGGCCTTCTGCCACGGGCTCGGGCTCGACTACGTGAGCTGCTCGCCGTTCAGGGTGCCGGTAGCACGGCTCGCTGCGGCCCAGGCGGCGCTCCGGGACGTGGGCGTGACCGCTGTCGCGATCGGCGGGTAGCGGAACCACCGCCGCTCGGGGCGACACCGTGGTGTTGGGCGGTACAGTGCCGTCATGGAATCAGACACGGTTGTCACGATCGTCATCGCCGCCATCGCGATCCTGTTCGTGCTCACGGTGCTGGCGCGGACGGTGCGGATCGTCCCGCAGGCACGGGCAGGCATCGTCGAGCGGCTCGGCCGCTACCACCGCACGCTCGACCCAGGCCTGCACTTCCTGATGCCCTTCATCGATCGTTTGCGCCCGCTCGTCGATCTGCGCGAGCAGGTCGTGGCGTTCCCGCCGCAGCCGGTGATCACGCAGGACAACGTCACGATCTCGATCGACACGGTGTTCTACTTCACCGTCACCGACCCGTTCCGCGCGACTTACGAGGTGGCGAGCCTGCTCACCGCGATCGAGCAGCTCACCGTGACCACCCTCCGCAACGTGATCGGGTCGCTGTCACTGGAAGAGGTGCTGACGTCGCGCGACAAGATCAACGCCGACCTGCGCGTCGTGCTGGACGAGGCCACCGAGCGCTGGGGACTGCGCGTCAACCGCATCGAGTTGAAGTCCATCGATCCACCGAGCTCGATCCAGGAGGCGATGGAGAAGCAGATGCGGGCGGAGCGCGACAAGCGCGCCGCGATTCTCATTGCGGAGGGTGCCAAGCAGTCGCAGATCCTCAACGCCGAAGGTGAGAAGACGGCGGCCATCCTGCGGGCCGAGGGTGACAGGGAAGCGGCGATTCTGCGAGCCCAGGGAGAGGCCGAGGCGACGCGGCAAGTGTTCCGGGCGATCCACGACGGCGACCCGTCACAGGATCTGCTCACGTACCAGTACATCCAGAACCTGCCCAAGGTGGCGGACGGGCGTGGCATGAGCCTGATGCTGGTGCCGTCCGACGCGATGGCGGCGATGGGTGCCGTGGCGGCGCTCGGAGGCGGGTTCCAGGCCGGTAGGGACGCCACGGCCTCGGACAAGGACAAGACGTAACGTCATGGAAGGTGCGACCGGTCTCGCCGTCTGGCTCGTGGTGGCGCTCGTGCTCGTGGGCGTGGAGATCGCGACGCTCGCGTTCATCGCGCTCTATCTCGCGGTGGGCGCAGTCGCGGCGGCTGTGGTCGCGATCGCTGGAGCGAATGTGGGCGTCCAGGTTGCGGTGATGGCGGTGGTGTCGATCGCATCGCTTCTGCTCACGCGGAAGCCGCTGATGCGGGCCCTCAACCGAAACCCTGTGGTGCCCTCGAACGCGCCGACGGTCGTGGGGAAGCGAGCGGTGATCACCGTGCCGATCCACGCCGGCCCGGGCCAGCGTGGACAGGTTCGCATCGGCACCGAGTACTGGAGTGCGACCTCGTCCGACGAGTCGTCCATCGACGTCGGGGTCACGGTCGACGTGATGTCGCTGCTGGGCGTCAGCGTCGTGGTCAGGCCAAGCGGTGGCGTCTGACCGTCGGTCAGACACCGGTGTTCTGCTCTCCGGCTACCCCAGCGGAGTGATCAACCTGCGGTAGGCAGCCCGGCTCTTGGGCTTGGTAGCCAGGTCCCAGGGCGAGCCGGGGCGGCCGCTGTAGTACACGAGGAAGTCCGTGCGCGGGTGCGTCTTGACGAAGGTCGCCATGCGCTCCACGAAGGCGGGGTCGTCGACGTCCCACAGTCCCCATTCGGCGATCCCGAAGCGCTTCTTCGGGTGAGCCTTGTACAGCGCCTCGTTCGCATCCCAGGCCGCGTTGAAGCGTTGGTCGTAGAGGTCGTTCGCGACGACATCGACGTAGGAGTCGCCGGGGTAGTAGGCCTGGGCCGAGTTGGCAGGGATATCCGGCGACCCGTAGCCCTGCGGGTTCCAGACGATCTGCACGTCAGGGGCGGGGAGATCGCCGCCCTGCGCTAGCGGCGGGAGGCCCAGCCGGCGCAGGCGGGAGTTGATGCGCGAGGCCGGGCCGCCGTGGAGCAGCAGGTAGATGCGCGCGAACGCCTTGCGGAACGCCGCGGTCGAATGCGACGGGCCTCGGGGGCGGCCGTTCTGCTCGAACGCGCTGAACGGGCGGTGGTAGTTGTTCATCTCCGGCAGCGGGCGCACGTACGCGGGTGCGCCGAATGCTCCGAGTGCGGCGTTGAGCGCGAGCAACCCGGCGTCTCCCTGGCCGTTCGCGATCTGGAGCGGCGAGATCGTGCCTCGCGTATTCGAGGGGCCGGTACCGATGCCGAGCATCGGGGTGGGTGTGAGCGCCCCGAGAATGCTCGGGGCAGAGCCAAGCTGATCCCAGCCGGCGATGACGTGGCGGATCGTCGACCGCTGACCGGTCAACTGCTGAAAGCGCGCTGCGCCGCCCAACACGCCGAGCTTCACCTGCGCGGCGTCGGGTCTCGCCGAGGATGCTCCGGCGAAGAGCGCCAGCGAGAGGACAGCGATCAATGCGACCGCGCGACTCATCGAAGCGAGTATGCGCCTTCGCGGGCCGGTCCGCTGGGGCGGGTTGGGGAAGACCGGTATCTGACCGAAGTCGGATAGCAGGGGCGGTCGCGCAAGCCTGAGCCGGGTAACCGGTGCCTGGCTGAAGCCAGGCACCTTGTAACGACCGGGGGCGCCTCGCGGCGCCCCCGGTCTTCAGGTCGTGTTGTCCACCGTTGGGCGGACAACACGACTAGCGAACCGAGATCACCTTCGACTGCGCCGTGAACGCGTTCAGAGTCCAGCCCGAGCACGGCACGCCGAGCTGGTTGTTCGGGTACACCCTGGCGCAGATCTTGGCCGACTCCTCGGGGGTGTTCGCGAACTCGGGGCTGACGACGCGGGCCTGGAAGCGCGTCTGCTTCGCGGCCTTGCCGAGCGCGAAGGTGAACGTGCCGTCCTGCTTTGCGACGACCGTCTTCAACCGCTTGAGGGCGCCCGTCTTGGCGGCACCCCAGACCTGGACGATCTCGGCGAAACCGTTCCCGCCGTAGGTGACCTTGCCGGTGAGCGTGATCTTGCCGGCGGTGCGCTTTCCCTTGATCGTGACCGCGCCCGGGAGGATGAGACTGCCTGCTGCGACCGTACCGGCCGGGTTGACGGCGTTCGCGCCCGGCGTCCACGGTGTCCAGAAGCTCAGCCAGAGCGCCTCTCGCAGCGGGCTGAAGACGCCGTTGAACGTGAGATCGGCGCTCAGGAACTTGGCGCCGAACGTGGCGCCGCCCTGATCCGCCGGGATCTCCGGGTTGGGCAGGCAGAACACGAGCTGTGAGGCACCGAGCTGGATCTGGGCGCCCGCCGTCGGGACGATGTAGGCGGGCAGGTTGATCGTCTGGCCGGCGGCGGCGAGCGTGAGCAGATAGCTGGCCGACGGGGGCAGCGCGCCGATACAGGCGGTCTGCGACGCGGCGGGAATCGCGCCGGGGGGCGCGACGACGATGTCGCCCGCGAGGGGCAGCAGGGCGCCGCCGAGCGCGAGCGCGCTCACCTGAGCCTGGGCGGTGCCGACCTTGGTGCCCGGCCCAGCGCTCGTGTTGATCGAGGTGCCCTCCGAGACGATGATCGCTGCACGCGCAGTCGCGTCCTCGGTCACATCCGCCTTCGCCACGATGCGCGTGGCGGACCCGGAGTAGGAGACGGACAACGACGGCTTCGTGTACACGGAGGTGGCAGCCATCGCCGCTGCCACGAGGACGAGCGCCGCGGTCACCGCGGTCACCACGCCCAGTAGACGCTTCTTCATGAATCCCTCCGGGTCTGATGTGGATGCTGATCGACCATGGTTGCATGCGGCGCGGTGGATGTCACCCGCGTCGCCTGGCAGGCGTCAGCTCATGCTGGGTAGCTGCCGACGCGGACAGCGGCAACCACGACGGCGGCGACGGCCACTCCGACCGCGAGTGCCGGCCCCATCCACCGGGGAGTCATGAACCGGGTGCGCATCAGCGCGTAGGCGGCGGCTGCCCCACCGACGAGACCGCCGATATGGCCGCCGATCGAGATGTTGGGGATCGCGAACGTCAGCGCGAGGTTGAGCACGATCAGTCCCAACGCCTGCCCGGCAAAGGATCCGGTCTGCACGAACTCCCAGATCAGGAGTGCCCCCATCAGCCCGAAGATGCCTCCTGAGGCTCCGACCGTGACGTCGAGGCGATCGGAGAGCAGCAGGGCACCGGCCGACCCTGACAGGCCGGCGGCGGAGTAGATGAGCAGATAGCGGGTGGTGCCGAGCAGTTGCTCGACGGCCGAGCCGATGGAGTACAGGGCGAACATGTTGAACGCGATGTGCAGCAGGCTCGCGTGCAGGAACGCGGACGTCGCGAGCCGCCACCAGTCGCCGTTGGCCACGCCGAACGCGCCGTCGACTCCACCGATCAAGGCGCCGTTCTCGATCAGCCAACCACCCGGGCGGCTCAGCCCGTCCCCTTGGGCGACGGTTGCGATGTAGACCAGCAGGTTGACGGCGATCAGCGCGATCGTCGCGGGCGCGTCGCTTCGAGCGATCGTGTGCGTTGCGGTCCGCGTCTGCCGCCGCAGCTCGCCCTTCTGGCGCCCGAGCGCCGCGTGCTCGGGGCAGCGGATGCCGACTGGCGCGAAGTTCATGCAGTCCTCGCAGATCGGGCGGTCGCACTCCGAGCACGAGACCCGTGTTTCGCGGTTCGGGTGGCGGTAGCAGCGCGGGGCTTCGTCGTCGGTCACGGACACGTGGCGGCTAGCGTACCCGCGTGCGCGTCCACGTCGCCTTCACACCCGCGGACGGCTTCGCCGCTCCCACCGGTGTGGTGATCGACGTGATCCGGGCCACCTCCACGATCACGCAGGCGCTGGCCGCCGGGTACGAAACGGTCTATTGCTCGGCCGAGGTCGAGGACGCGCGGCGGCTGGCCACGGAGCTGGACGGCGTGACCCTCGGCGGCGAGCGGCTCGGGGTGCGCATCGAAGGCTTCGCGCTCGGCAACTCCCCGGCCGAGTACGAGGTGCCGCGCTCGCGCTTCGTCTCGACGTCGACGACCAACGGCACACGGGCGATCGTCGCGGCCGCCGAGCGGTGCGAGCGTGTCTACCTGGCCTCGCTGCTCAATCTCGGGGCCGTCGTCGCAGCGTCGGCGGCGCACGGGGAGGACGTCGTCATCATCTGCGCAGGCGTGAAGGGAAGCCCGTGCCTGGACGACACCTACGTCGCCGGGCGGATTGTGCTGGCGCTCGGCTGCGAGCGGACGGATGCCGCGGAGATCGCGGCCCGGCTCGCCGGGAGCTACGCGACCGCGGAGGAGGCGCTCCGCCAGTCCCGCTCGGGCCGCAACCTGATCGACAACGGCCCGGAGCTCGAGGCCGACATCCCGCGCTGTGCGCGGGAGAGCGTGCTCGACGCGGTACCGAGGTATGCCGGCATGCACGGCGTGGCCGCGATCGTTCGGCTGTGACGGCGCCGCGTACGGCGTGTATCTCCTCCCGCGGCTGATCGGAGACGAGCCGTCGCTGACTGAGTGGGGACAGTCCCCCGGGGGGACTGTCCCCTGGACATGGCCCTTCCGGACACTTGCAGGGGAACACGTGTTCGTGTAGAACATATGTTCCCGTGATCGCTTGTCTCCTCATCTCCGGGTTCGAGCTCCGTGCGGCGCTTCGCTCCCGGCCGAGGCTGACGCTGGTTCCTGCAGCACTCTCCCCGCCGCCCTCGGGGGAGCAGCGGGTGGGGGCGGTCACGGTTGCCGCGGAGCGGATGGGCGTGAAGCCGGGCATGCCGCTCGGGGAGGCGCTCGCCACCTGTCCCGGGCTGGTGCTGGTCGAGCAGGACCCGGCCGCGGTGGAAGAGGAGTGGGAGGCGCTGCTGCGCCGGCTGGAGGATGCGGGGTTCGCGGTCGATCCGGCCGAGCACGGTGTCGTGTATTTCGAGACGCGCGCCGTGGAGCGTCTCTACGGAGGGGTGGAGGCGGCGCTCACGCGGGCGCTCGCCTCCGTCGGGCCTGCCTGGGACCCCCGTGCGGGGGCAGGTGAACGGCGGTTCGTCGCCCTCGCGGCGGCCAGCGTCGCGCGCGCCGGGCAGGCGGTGATCGTCGAGGGGAAGGGGGAGCAGGCGTTTCTCGAGCCGCTCCCGCTCTCGCTCCTGCCGCTCGAGTCGGACCGTTACGCCGAGCTGGAAGCGCTCGGCGTGCGCTCCCTGGGGGCGTTCGCCCATCTGCCGGGCGAGGCCGTTGCCGAGCGGTTGGGGCCGGAGGGGAAGCGGGCGTGGAGCCTCGCGCGCGGCGGGGAGCGCCGCCGTGTCGCCGGGCGATCTCCCGCGGCCGAGCTGGTCGAGGCGCTCTCCTTCCCCGAGGCGGTCGGCAACGAGCTCACCCTGCGCCGTGCGTTCGCTGCTCTGCTCGACAGGCTGGTGGCGCGGCCGGAGCGGGGTGGACGGCCCTTCCGCAAGGTCGCGGTGGCGGCCCGGCTGGTGGGCGGCGGCTCCTGGAGGCGCACGGCCACGCTGCGGGAGGCGACCGGTGATCGCGGACGGTTGCGAGCGGCCCTCGGCGGCAAGCTGGCCGAGATCCCGGCACCGGTGCTCGAGCTGCGGCTCGAGGTGGTGGAGCTCGCGGAGCACGC
>JBJXGY010000175.1:0-3880 GCA_046160185.1 Gaiella sp.
GGTTCGTCGTGGACTGCGAGACGCTGATCCGGATTGCGGCAGGCGAGATCGAAGTCGCCGCCGAGCACAAGCTCGTCGCGCCGACACTCGTTCGCTCGCAGGCGCTGGCGGCGCTCTACGAAGCGGCCCGTCGCGGCGAGATCTCCGCCGCCCAGGGCATCGAACGGGTGACGCGCCTCAATTCGCTGCAGGTTCGCTTCCTCGGCGACAAGGTGCTTCAGCGGAAGGCGTGGGCGGTCGCGGACGAGCTGGGATGGCCGACGACGTACGACGCCGAATTCGTCGCGTTGACGCAGCTCCAGGGGGACGTTTTCGTCACGTCCGACACCGATCTGGCGCGGGCGGTCTCCGGGCTCGTCGAGACGGCGACGATCGACGCGCTCCGCAGGGCCTGACACCACGCAG
This sequence comes from Gaiella sp., assembly GCA_046160185.1. Lineage (GTDB taxonomy): Bacteria > Actinomycetota > Thermoleophilia > Gaiellales > Gaiellaceae > Gaiella. The sequence continues at coordinate 406 of JBJXGY010000175.1, forward strand.
GGGGCAGAGACAGGTTTCGTTGCGCCACTGTGCGGCGAAGGCGCACGAAGAGTGAGGCAAAGAGTCGTGAGATGACGCATCAAGCCCATCAGCGAGAAGCGGGGGACGGCGTCGCCTTTGCCTTTCGCCGCAATCGGTTGCGCGAGCGTTCACGAATGTCCCCCTGATGGTGGCCTCCGCTTCGAGTTGCGAGGTCTTCATGGCTACGGTCGCGCAAGGGCGAAGTCTGCAGCCTCGGCAACGCTCATCGCTGCCCCGAAGCGCCAGGCGGCGTCGAACGTGTCCCGTTCGGTTTGTGAACGGGCGCGCTCCAGGAGGGAACCGTGGCCGAAGATCGCGAGCGAGACCGACCGGATGAGCGAGTCCGCCGCTCCCAGGAGCGTCGCCACCCGCCGAAGGGAATCCCCCGCCGGCTCGAGGAGTTCGACCGCAGCTTGCGCGACGAGGCTGTAAGCAAGCGTCTCCGGGCTCGCGAGTGAACAGGCGAGGCGCGTCGCTTCGTCCGCCGAGGCCCGAGCACGCTGCTCATAACCTGCTCGCATCTCGACCCTGGCGCAGTTCAGCAGCGCCAGGCAGAGCGGATGGGCGGCCCCCAGGGCCCGAGCGTCGGCCACCGTCGCCTCGAACTCGGGGAGATGGGCAACGTCCTCCTCACCCCAGGGCGACCGATCGACCACGGTGCGCGCCAGCACGGCCTCGTAGGCGTCCCCGAGCTCGTCGAAGATGCGCCTTGCCTCGCGGGCGAGGGCGTGCCCCCAGGTCGAAGGATCGCGCCTGGTTTCGCACCAGTCGAGGATCAGCCTCGCCAACGCGGCGGGCCCGTCCTCTCCGCCCGCAGCCTCGCGCGCACTTGCCTCGGCTGCGTCGTGGTCCCCCTCGAGGAACTCGAAGAGCGCGACGAGAGCCCACGTGCGACCCGTGGCCTCGCCCTCGAGATTCCGGACGTCCCGCAGCAAGCGACGCAACTGCACGAGTGGATCGTGAACGACTCCTCGAATCCACAAGGCCGGCCACAGCGACCACGTCATCGCGATCGCCTCGCCGGCAGCACCCTGCGAGATGAAGCCGAGCGCTGCCGAGCGCATATTCGGGTACTCGCCGGTCAGCCGGTTGAGCCACTCGACCTGCCCACTGCCGCGAAGTCCTGTCCCGGCCGTCGTCGCGAGCTGTGCGTAGTACTCTCCATGCTGGCTCGAGAGTCGTTCGTGCTCTCCAGCCTCGTGCAGTTGCTCCAGCGCATACTCGCGGATCGTTTCGAGCATCGTCACACGGGTGGTTCCAGAGGGCCCAGACACGACGCCGACAAGACTCTGCGCGGCGAGCGACTCCAGCACCTCGAGGATGTCCGACCGATCTTCGAGTCGGCAGATGGTGTGAACCGCTTCGAGTGCGCCTCCGCCGGTGAAGATCGCAAGTCGCCGGAACAGCGTTCGCTCCGCGTCGTCAAGGAGGGAGTGACTCCAATCGAGCGTGCTGCGGAGCGTGCGCTGACGGGGCGGTAGATCCGCAGCTCCACGAAAGTCGAGCGCATGCTCGAGCCGTTCGAGAAGCGCTGTCGGCGAGAACACGCGCACCCGCGCGGCGGCCAGCTCGATCGCGAGCGGGAGGCCGTCCAGACGGCGGCAGATCTCGACGACTGCATCCCGGTCGTCGCCCAGCTCGAAGTCCGGCAGGACCGCTCTCACCCGGTCGACAAACAGCCGAACTGCAGCCGGCTCCGACACGTCGGTGGAAACGAGCGATAGCGGCGGAACGGGCCACTCGCGCTCGCCCCGTAGCCCGAGGGGCGCGCGGCTGGTCGTCAGGATCGTCAGCCGCATGGTGCGCTCGAGCAGGTCTGCGAGGGGTGGTGCGGCGTCACGAAGGTGCTCCAGGTTGTCCAGCAGCAGAAGGGCGACGCGCTCGCCGAAGTGGGTCGCGAGTGCTTCTCCCGGGTCCTGTACCTGACCAAGCCCGAGAGTCTGGGCGATGTTGGCGACGACGTCGGTGCCACGCGGGACGGCCGCGAAGGGAACGAAGGTGACGCCGCCCGGAAACCCGGGCGTCAGGATGCGCGCCGCCTCGACGGCGAGGCGCGACTTGCCGATGCCGCCGGGGCCGGTGAGCGTGACGAGACGGACATCCCGGCGCGCGAGCAATGTGGCGAGCGACCGGATCTCGTCTTCCCGGCCGATGAACGTGTCGACGTGATGCGGGAGGCTCCGCTGCACCGCCGCCGTGTCGCCGCCACCCCGGCCTCCGAAGCGTTCGCTGAGCAGCAATGCGAGATCATCTGCGACCATGCGTTCGAGCTCGTCAGTGTCGGAGAAGCGGACATATGAGACGGCGTCGGCCTTGACACGATCGAGCAGCGTCTGCAGCCGCTCGTCACGTCTGGCAACAGGCTCTTTGACGTAAATCAGCTTGGCCCGGCCGCCCGCAAGGTTGTACTCGTCCTCGAGTCCGGAGATCGCTTCCCCCGGAGCCACCCAGCCGTAGCTCTCCCCGTAGATCCCGACGAAGACGTCACTCTGCTTCAGATACGCACGGTAGAGCTCACGCGGCGGGTGCGGGCGCGCACCGAGCTCGAACAGGACGGGGGTGAGATGTAGCGCGTTGATTGCGCGGAGCACGGCGCCGCGTTCGGCCGCAAGCTCACGGAGGGTCGAGGAGACGAAGACGCGCAGGCGCTGATCGGGCGTACGGATCTCGCTCACAGCCGGATCATGCCCCCCGCAGGGCGGCTGCGGCAATCAATGGTGAGCGGCCAGAGACTCACCGCGACCCCGAACCGTCCCCTCGCACGCCTGGTGTAGCGCTGCCGCCTCGACGCTCTCGCCGCGCCTGAAGCGACACGTCACGCGGGACAGCAACATCGAACGCCTTCTGCTTCAACGAACAGGGGGCCGCTCCGTGCGCCCAGTGATGGGACTGTCAGGCTCTTCACACTACGCTGGCCCGATGGCGCTTGTCGAGACGCGGGATCGTGAGGCGCTGTCGGCGTTCTTCAGGCGTGACCCGGCGTTGCATGCGTATTCGCTTGGTGATCTCGACGACTTCTTCTGGCCGCACACCCGCTGGTGGGCCTGGGATCGCGGTCAGGGTTTCGAGCAGGTGGCGCTCCTGTACAGCGAGCCGGACGTGCCGGTGCTTCTGCTCCTCGAGACGGAGCCCGAGGGCTCCGCGACACCGTTCGCGGACGCGCTCATGCCAGTGCTGCCCGAGCGCATCTACGCGCACGTCTCCCCGTCCCTGCTACGGCAGTTCGAGGCTTTCCGAACCACCATCGATCCTGTCCCCCACCTCAAGCTCAGCCAGCGCAACCTTCGCTCGCTGGAGGCGATCGACGACCCTCGCGTCTCCCATCTGACGCCCGCTGATCTGGTCGAGGTCGAGGCCTTCTACGCCGGCGCCTACCCGGGCACCTGGTTCGAGCCGCGGATGCTCGAGACCAATCGCTATCTCGGGATCAGAGAGGACGGCAGACTGCTCTGCG
>JBJXGY010000176.1:0-4338 GCA_046160185.1 Gaiella sp.
TGGGACCCTTGCCGAGCACGGTCTCACAGCATAGATTCTCGACTGCGCCGAGCACGGGACGCGAGTAGGACGAAGCCCCTCCGGAAGACGGTACGCGCAAGCGGAAGGTCGATCGGGAGGGTGGACGAAAGCGCACCCGGCTCGGCGAATTGCTGGTCCCGAACGCTAGAGCAGTTCGGATCAACCGCAAACACTAGTGCCGCATCAACGATTTTCCGCAAAGAGCGTGTTTTTCAGTTCCCGGGTCGATGCATCCGCTTGACGAGACGGGCTCGAGTCCCTAGCATCCGGGATGCACCGAGTACGGGGCACCGGAGGATGGTTCTCCTGCAGGCAGCCGCTTCGGCGGACGTCAGCGGGAAAGCCGGACGAAGGCGCAACCGGCTCGGTGCATTTTCGTGTGGACCGGTGCCGAGCGGGCGGATAGTTCAGGGCTTTTCTCGACCCGAAAGCCACCGCGAAAGCAAATCATCGCTCTTTGCGTGTTTCTCGGCTCGCGATCGCTTGACGCGGACGAATGCACCGGTTAGGTTTCCTCCAGCACCGAGTGAGGAGCGCCGAAGGATGGCCTCCCGAGCGGCAGCCGCTTCGGCGGAGGTCGGTCGGGTACGCCGGACGACGGCGAGCCCCGCTCGGTGCTTTTTCGTGCGGGACTACTCGTCTAGGCTCGGCTGATGCGCCGCACCGTCGGGTTTCTTTCCTCAGTTGTCTTCTTCGACGCCATGCTTTTCGGCGCGTTGATCCCGCTCGTGCCCCGCTTCGCCGACGAGCTCGGGCTCTCCAAGCTCGAAGCCGGGCTGCTCGTGGGCGCGTACGGCGCCGGCTCCCTGCTCTTCGGAATCCCGGCCGGGATGATCGCGGCGCGTATCGGGTTCAAGCGCTCGATCGTGATCGGCATGGCCGTGGTGGCCGTCTCGAGCGTCGGGTTCGCGCTGGCCGGCAATCTCGGCGCGCTCATGGCTGCCCGCTTCGTGCAGGGCTGCGGCAGCGTCTTCACCTGGACGGCCGCACTCGGCTGGATCGCGATCGCGGTGCCCAGGGAGAAGCGCGGACAGGCGCTCGGAACCGCGTTCGGGATCGCCGTGTTCGGCTTCGTGATCGGCCCGCTCGTCGGCGCCCTGGGCGATGCCGTCTCGATCCGGACGACCTATCTCGTGGTGGCCGCGGTCGCGGTGGCAATCGGCGCGCTGACCGCGTTCCGCAGCGACCCGGCCGCTCCGAGAACCGCCCCGGGCGCGCTGGGCAAAGCCCTGGCCGACAGGCGATTTGTCGGCGGGCTCTGGCTGAACACGCTTCCGGCGCTCTTCTTCGGGACACTCGACGTGCTGGCACCGCTCGACCTGGACGCCGGAGGTTTCGGAGCGGCGGGCATCGGTCTGGTCTTCTTCGTCGCGGGCATCACCGAGGTCGGCGCCAACCCGCTGATCGGACGGCTGAGCGACCGGCGGGGACCGTTCCTCCCCGTGCAGCTGGGTCTCGGCGCGGCCGTGCTCGTGAGTCTCGCGCTCGTCTTCGTCTCCAGCCCCTACGCGCTCGCCGCGCTGATCGCCGCCGCTTCGGTCGCCTATGGAGGGTTCTACACGCCCGGCATGGCGTTGATCGCCGACCGCGCCGACGACCTCGGCCTCGCCCAGGGCACGAGCTTCGGCATCACCAACACTGCCTGGGCACTGGGCGCGATGCTCGGCCCGTGGGTGGGTGGCGCGCTCGGCCACGCGGCCGGGGACTGGCTGCCCTACCTGTGCTGCGGAGCGCTCTGCGCAGCGACGCTCACGGTCATGCGGCGTCGGCGGCACGTGCCGCAGCCGCTCGCCGCCTGAACGACTCTGCGACCTCGAGCTCGGGCGGGAACTCGCGAAGCACCCAGGCGCTGTCCAGCCGCGCCAACCGGTAGTCGCGACCGAACACGAGCGCGTAGTCGCCCGTTCTCGGGTCCATCGGCAGCCGGGACTCGATCGGATAGAAGCGGTTGTGCCGGTCGATGAGCTCGTTGACCTCGTCGAAGACCCAGCCTTCGGCCTGACGCGTCCAGGTGCGGGCGAACGCGTCGGCGTCAGCAGCCGCTTCCGCCGTCTCCAGCCATGCGTGCTCGAGACGTAGCCGCTGGCGGTTCGTCTCCTCCTCGATCGCGCTCAGGCGCACCATGTACGGCAGCGGGCCGTGCAGGGCGGCCAGATACCCCTCCGTCGTCGGCGCGAAGTTGCGCAAACGGAGCGGCAGCCGCCGGCCGGCGAGCGGATTCGAGCGGAGATCGGCCTGCAGCTCCGACTTCCCCCGCACAACCTCCGGCCGCTCGGCGCGCGGTACCCCTTCCCACAACAGCGCCTCGCGATCCTCCTGCCTCACGCCGGGGCCTCCGCGAGCAGGCGCCTCACTCCGTAGCAGGCGAGGCCACCGAGGATGGCGGCCACGACCGAGATCGCGGCGAAGAACAGCCACATCGCGTCGTCCCCCGCAGCGTTGCGCAGAGACAGGCCGATCAGCGGCGAGAGCGCGAAGCCGATCGCGGGCCCACTGCCGAACGCCCCGAGGTACGCGCCTCGCAGATCGTCGGGAGCGAGCCGCGACACGATCGCCTGCGAAGTCGGAACCCACAGCATCTCTCCGAACACGAATACCACGACGATCGCGACGACGACGGGCACCGCGGCCGACTGCGTGAGCGCGAGGAAGGGCAGCCCCATCAGCAGCATCGCTCCCATCAGCTTGGGCGCGGCCGGCCAGGCGAGGGTGGTGCGGGTGAGCCGCATCTGCAGAAGGGTGACGAGGATCGGGTTGAGCACGACGATCAGCCCCCAGCTCCAGTTCGAATACCCATGTCCGTCGAACAGCGAGATGGGCAGTGCCACCTCATACGAGACGTACACGATCCACGCAAACACGGCGGATCCCAGGAAGAGTTGGAACGCTCGGTCGCGCTTGATGACCGCGAACGAGCCACGCGTCGGCGCCGTCTGCGGCGCGTAGCGCCCGCCGCGCGGCACGAGCCGCTGCGCGATCAGCCATGCGCTCGCCGTGAGCACGCTCACACCCACGAACAGCGCCGTCCAGCCGCCCATCCCGAGCAGCGCGGCACCGAAGGGCGGTCCAGACACGACGCCGAGGTTGGAGGCGATGCGGGCCGCCGCAAACCCCTCCTCGTGCTTCTCCTGCGGCACGAGGTCGGTGATGATCGCCTGCGACATCGTTCCCGCGGCGGCACCGACCGCGCCGGCGAAGGTCAGAGCAACAACGCCCGCGACGAGGCTCGACCCGACGGCAAGCAGCACGAGCGGGTAGACGGCGAACACCGCCTGCGCGCCGAGCAGGATCGACCGCCGGCCGTGCCTGTCCGAGAGATGGCCGGCCGCATACGCCGCGCCCGCGCCGAGCACCGCACTGCCGCCATAGATGAACGGGAGTTGATCCTTGGCGTCGAGACGGTCGATCGCCCAGATGCCCATGAACGTCCACAGCGTCGACCCGGCGAGCGAGGCGCTCACGTTGACCGCGAGGACCGGGCGCAGCGAGCGATCGACCTCCTCGCCCCAGATCAATCGATAGAGACGACCGAGGAGCGTCATCCCGCCGACGGTAGCAGCGCCCCGAACGGCTGTTCAGGCGCGGCGGCGGAACGGCAGCCGGAGAGCCTTGCGCGGTCCGAGGGCGCGAGCGGCCGTCGCCGGCTCGGATGCCGGTGGCCCGGCTATCGTCACACGGGCGGGCTCCGGAGTCACGGCGGGAGGCTCAGGCACCGCGACCGGCTGCTCCACCGCGGCCGGCTGTTGCTCGGAGTCCGGCTCGGGCCCTCCGAGGCTTGACGCGATCCCCCGCGCGCGCAGCCGTGCGAAGTCTCCGCGCAGCGCATCGGTCATCTCGCGCTTGTGGCTCTGCTCACTCACGACCGGCCGCCCTCTTCGCCAGGGCTCGCCGGTCTCCTGCCGATCAGCGCCGCCGGTCGGCGACGGCGACGACCCACACGCGCATGTTTGGCGCGCCCTCGAGCTCGGCCAGGTGAGCCACCTTGGCACCTGCGGCACGGAAGCCGCGACCGAGCAGCACCCGGCGGTGCCCCGGCGAGCCGAGCCACGCACGATAGGCGGCGTACGCGGTGGCATCGGTGGAGTCGGCGGCATACAGGGTCTCCCCCATCGTCCCCGCCCTGATGCGCCCCTTGATGCGCTTGAAGGCGGGCATGCCGCACGGAGTGTGGGCGAACTGGTTGCAGGTGTCGATGTCGTGCGCCTTCGCCGCGGCCGCGCCGGCAAGCGCGTGGGAGCGGCGGAGCACCCCGAGACCGGAGTGGCGCCGCGTCCAGTTGATCAGGCAGATCATCGCCCGCTGTTGATCCGTGGCGGA
>JBJXGY010000177.1:0-16573 GCA_046160185.1 Gaiella sp.
CCGCATGGCGATCGAGACGACACTTGTGCTGGTCAAGCCCGACGGGGTCGCGCGCGGGCTGTGCGGTGAGGTCGTAGGCCGGTTCGAGCGGCGCGGGCTCGAGCTTCGCGGTGCCCGCCTGCTCAAGATCTCGAAGGCCATGGCGCAACAGCACTACGCCGAGCACAAAGGGAAGCCGTTCTTCGGCGAGCTCGTCGAGTTCATCACCTCCGGCCCTGTACTGGCGCTGGCCGTGCGCGGCGAGGGCGCGATCGCGCTCGTACGGACGATGATGGGCGCGACCCATCCCGCGAACGCCACGCCGGGGACGATCCGCGGGGATCTGGCGACGATGCTCGGCGAGAACGTCGTGCACGGGTCGGATTCGAAGGCGAGTGCGAAGCGGGAGCTTCGGCTCTTCTTCCCCGGCGGCCTACTCTAGCCCGAGCGGTGGGCGCCCCGTGAGCGAGCGGGACGCGGTCACCGGTGCGTTCTCGTTCACCGGGAGCTTCATCGCGGCAGAGCTGCTGGAACGTGGCCGGCAGGTGCGCACCCTGAGCCGTGTCCCGTCGCCCGCACACCCGCTTGCCGCACAGGTCGAATACGCGCCGCTGACCTTCGACGAATCGCTCGCGAAGAGCCTCGCGGGCGTCGATACCCTCTACAACACCTACTGGGTCCGGTTCGAGCGTGGAGACTCGACCTTCGACTCGGCTGTCGCCAACACCGCGACGCTGCTGCGCGCTTCGGCGAACGCCGGCGTGCGGCGGGTCGTCCAGATCACCGTCGCCAACGCCGACCGCGGCGACCGCTTCCCGTACTTTCGGGGCAAGGCCAGGATCGAAGAGCTGGTCCGCAGCTCGGGACTCGCCCACGCCCTGATCCGCCCGACCCTCCTCTTCGGCCCGGGCGACATCCTCTTCAACAACATCGCCTGGGCCCTGCGGAGGCTGCCGATGTTCCTGGTGCCGGGTGACGGCAGGTACGAGGTACAGCCCGTGTCGGTACGGGATGTGGCGCGGATCGCGGCGGACGCGGGTGCCACCGACGAAGATCTCCTGCTCGACGCTGCCGGCCCGTCACGCTTCACGTACCTCGATCTCGTGCGCCGGATCCGAAAGGCCGTCGGCGGCAGGGCACGCATCGCGACCGCGCCGCTCGGCGTCTCGCTTGCCGTCTCCCGTCTCGCCGGCGCCATGCTGCGCGATGTCGTCATCACGCGCGACGAGCTCGAATCGCTGCAGGCCGGGCTGCTCGTCTCCGAGTCGCCCCCACTCGGTCGTGAGCGCGTCGAGGACTGGCTCGCCGCCGCTGCCGCGACGCTCGGGCAGACCTACACATCGGAGTTGCGGAGAAACTTCAGTGGCTGAGCTGCTCACGCTCGCGTCCACGTCGCCGCAGCGGCGGGCCATCCTCGAGCAACTCGCGATCCCGTTCCGGGTCGTGGCGCCGCACTATGTCGAGGACGACCCGGTCGACGCCGATCCCGTCCAGCTCGTGCGAGCGCACGCGGCGGGCAAGGCGCATTCGGTTCACACGGCGGGGCAGGTCACGCTCGGGGTCGACACCACGGTGCACGTCGGCGGCCGCACGCTCGGCAAGGCCGCAGATCGCGAAGAGGCTCGGGCCATGCTCGCGGAGCTGGCGGGTGCGACGCATGTGGTCGTCTCCGGGCTCGCGCTGCTGGGAGAGGGATTCGAGGAGATCGTGCACGCGACCACGCGGGTCACCTTCGCGGAGCTCGGCGAGGCCGAGATCGCGGCCTACGTCACCACCGGGGAATGGGAGGGGAGAGCGGGCGCATACGCGATTCAGGGGCTCGGCGCCCGCCTCGTGGCTGGAGTGGCAGGCGACTATCTGAACGTCGTCGGATTGCCCGCGGCCGCCCTCGTCCAGCTCCTTCGCTCGCACGCGCCCGACCTGCTCGAGGGAAAAACCCTGCACATGCAGGGTTGACGCTCGTTCGTCGCTACACTCCCAGGTCCTCATGGCGTTCATGCGCACCCTTGGCGGCTTCGGCGGCCGCGACATGGCGGTCGATCTCGGGACTGCCAACACCCTGGTGTACGTGCGCGGACGCGGCATCGTGCTCTCCGAGCCGTCCGTGGTGGCGATCGACCAGCGCACCGGCGACGTCCACGCCGTGGGGGTCGAGGCGAAGCGCATGCTCGGCCGCACGCCCGGCACGATCTCTGCGATCCGGCCACTCAAGGACGGCGTGATCGCCGACTTCGACGTCACCGAGCAGATGCTCCGCCACTTCATCCAGAAGGTGCATCAGCACCGTTTCGCCCACCCGCGCGTCGTCGTGTGCGTTCCCTCGGGCGTGACGGGCGTCGAGAAGCGCGCGGTGGAGGAGGCGACCCTGTCCGCCGGCGCCCGTCAGGCGTATCTGATCGAGGAGCCGATGGCCGCGGCCATCGGTGCCGGTCTGCCCGTGGCCGAGCCGACCGGGAACATGATCGTCGACATCGGCGGCGGCACCACCGAGGTCGCCGTGATCTCGCTCGGCGGCATCGTCGTCTCCCAGTCGCTGCGCGTCGGCGGCGACGAGATGGACGAGGCGATCGTCAACCACATCAAGAAGGAGTACAAGCTGCTCGTCGGCCAGCAGACAGCCGAGGAGATCAAGCTCGAGGTCGGCTCCGCCTTCCGCCTGCCGGAGGAGATCCAGGCCGAGGTGCGCGGGCGCGACATGCTGACCGGACTCCCGAAGACGGTGATCATCTCCTCCGACGAGATCCGGCGGGCGCTGGACGAGCCCGTGTCGCAGATCATCGATGCGATCAAGTCGACGCTGGACAAGACCCCGCCCGAGCTTGCCGCCGACATCATGGATCGCGGCATCGTGCTCGCCGGCGGCGGCGCCCTCCTGCAGGGGCTCGACGAGCGGCTGCGCCATGAGACGCAGATGCCTGTCCACCTTGCGGAGAGCCCCCTCACGTGCGTGGCTGTCGGCTCGGGCCGCAGCCTGGAGGAGTTCGAGGCGATCCACCGCGCGAACCGTTCGCACCGTTCGCGTCGCAACGGCTCGCGCCGCTGACGGCAACGCCGCCGCCGAGCCTCCGAAAAGGCCCTGCCCGCCGGTGAGCCCATCACCGGGCAAGCGGCGAAACGCCGGGAGGGTCCCCTCGGAGCTGAGGGCGCACAGCCGCAGGGCGTTCAGGTCACCACCTTCCCGAACTGCACGCAGGTGAGTGCCGGCGGGCCCCTTCAGGGGCTCGCCAGCGGCGTGCCGGCCATGTCCCAGACAGCCGATGCGGAAAAGCCGACCCGCCGTGATGCTTACGGTGTGCCGCGAAAGCGACGAGTCGACTTCCCCGGTGCTACGCATCATGGTGTCGCACAGGGAAACGGAAGGGGCGCCATCGTCTTCGACGACGTCGATCGGCGCGTGTTCGTCAACCGGCTGACGGAGGTCAGTCGGGAGGCCGGCTGGAATCTCCACGCCTGGTGCCTGCTCACGACACACGTTCACCTCCTCGTCCACGTACCCCTGGGCAACCTGAGTGCCGGGATGGGTCGTCTGCTCGGCTGGTACGCGCACCGTTTCAACTGCCGGCACGGGCGTGAAGGGCATCTCTTCGCCAGCCCGTTCTGGTCGCGACTGGTCGATACGCCGGAGTATCACGTGACCGCCTGTGTGTACGTGGCCCTGAATCCTGTCGGGGCTCGGCTGTGCCGGCGGCCGGAGGACTACCCGTGGTGGGACGTCAGCGACGAGGCCATCGGCTGGATCCACAACGACGCCGTCAGGGGACGCGCTCGATTCATGGCGGCGATCGACGAGTGCGCCGCGGAGATCGTTGCCAACACCACGCGTCTTGACTGGAAGCGCGTGGCTGCCGAGGGCGGAACGTCCCTGGCGAGCCCCTGAAGGGGCCCGCCGGGTGATGTGGGCCTTCTCCGGCAGGCCTCTTCGGGTGCTCGCCAGCGCCACTGGCCCTTCCTCCGCGGCCCTCGGTGGGCCTTGACCGGCGGACCCCTTCAGCGGCTCGCCAGCGGTGTTCCCTGCGGAGGAGCGGGCGTCCCGCTGTGCGACGCCGCGCAGTCCGCCTGGCTCGACGGGTCTCGACGGCATACCGGTCGCTAGACTGGGCGCAGTGCCACGGAATCGCACCGCTCGCTCCGCGGTGCTCGGCGCGGCAGCTCAGCGCTCCACGCCCGGGCACCTTTCCTCTCGCACGTCCGCGGCTCTGCGGCGGCGTGTCGCGCTGGGTGTACTCGTGCTGCTGGCGATCCTGCTCGTCTCGGTGTCGTTCGGCGACGACGAGAACGGCGCCGTCGGAAGGCTGGAGAACGTGGCCAGCTCGGTGCTGCGGCCGTTTCAGGTTGCCGCCGACCGGGTGGCGGAGCCGTTTCGCGACGCCTACCGCTTCTTCGACGAGCTCTTCGGTGCCAAGGGAGATGCGGAGCGGCTCCGGGCAGAGAACGAAGAGCTCCGGCAGAAACTGAGTCGCACGCAGCTCGCGGCGGCCGAGAACGCCGATCTGCGCCGGCTGCTCGACTTCCGTGACGGTGCGCGCTTCCCCGAGGACTTCCGCGGCCTGGCAGCGCGGGTGATCGCCCGCCCGGCCGGCTTCGCGCAGTCGATCGTGGTCGCTGTCGGCGCACGCGATGGTGTGCAGGTGGACGACCCCGTCGTCACCTCGAAGGGCTTGGTCGGGCGCGTGACGCGGGTTGCCGACCGCTCGGCCCGGGTCACCCTCCTCACCGACGACCAGAGCAACGTCTCGGCGATCGACGTCCGATCGGATGCCCCGGGCATCATCCGGCAGGGCGGCACCGCGCGGCAGGCGCTCGTACTCGACCGCGTCAAGAAGGAGCACAACGTCGAGATCGGCGACACGATCGTCACCGCGGGCTGGCGTACTCCGACCCTCTCGTCGCTCTTCCCGCGCGGCATCCCGATCGGACGGGTCACGAGCGTCGGCCAGACCGACACGGACGTCTGGAAGCGCGTGCTGGTGCAGCCCTTTGCCAACTTCGGCGCCCTCGATGCGGTGCTCGTGCTGGTGCGAAAGGACACGCCGTGACCGGTGCCCTCCGGGTGGCCGCCGCCGTGTTCCTGGCCGCGATCGTCCAGACAGCGATCATCGACGACATCAGCATTCTCCGCGGCACACCTGACCTCGTGCTCGTGCTGGTCGTCGCCGTCGCGTTTCGTCGCGGTTCGCTCGCGGCCGCAATGGCCGGATTCGCAGGAGGATTGCTCGTGGAGCTGGGTACGCTCGAGCCGACCCTCGGGGTGCTTCCGCTCGTGCTCGCCGTCGCGGGGTACTGGGCCGGCCGTTACGCCGAGACCACGGGCCGCGGCCGCGCGTTCGCGCCGTACGCCGCGGTGCTCGTCTTGGGGCTGCTCACTCGCGTCGGCTGGTATCTCGTGCACTTCCTGCTCGGCGACGCGGGAGACGCGAGCATTGCGCTCGGCGGGGTGCTGCAGTCGGCGGTGTTCGACCTGCTGCTGGCGCTGCTCGTGATGGGACCGATCCGGCTGCTCATCGGGCGCAACCCCGAAGGCCCGCGCCCGCAGCAGATGGGAGCGGTGGTGGCATGAGACATCCGGTTTCGACCCGGGCGTTCCCCCTCTGGGGGCACGCGTGAGCTCGTCGCCGTACGGCGAGCCTCGGCACCCGTCGTCGCGGTTTCTGCCGCCGGAACCCGGGGTCGAACCGCCTCACCGTTTGACCCAGGGGCTTGCGCTGCGCGTCGGGTTGATCGGTGCGCTGGCGATCGTGCTCTTCATCGTGCTGTTCGCGCGGCTCTGGTCGCTGCAGGTGCTGTCGGGCGACCGCTACCTCGCCGTCGCCCGTGACAACCAGGTCCGCACGTATCGCATCGAGGCGCCGCGTGGGCCGATCCTCGATCGCAAGGGCCGCGTGGTCGTGGAGAACGTCCCCGGCACCGAGGTCAAGCTGTGGGTGGGCGACCTTCCGGAGAAAGACCGATTTCGGGTAGTGCGCCGACTCGCCGCAGTGCTCGACCTGCCCGCGGTCGAGCTTGCACGACGGGTGGACAAGCAGGCAGGTGACAGGCTGACACCGCTCACCGTGACGACGACGGTGGACGAGGCGCAGGTCAGCTATCTGCTCGAGCACAGCGACGAGTTCCCGGGTGTCCGGGTGCAGCACACGTATCTGCGGAGCTACCCGTTCGGGACGCTCGCCGCTCACATGCTCGGAAACGTCGGTGAGATCGATGCGGCCGAGCTCGCCGCGCACAAGGGCGATCCCCTTTACCAGCTCGGCGACAAGATCGGCAAGGCGGGCGTCGAGGCGCTGATGGACGGGGACCTCCGAGGGAGGTCGGGTCGTGCGCAGCTCACCGTCGACTCGCTGGGACGGCAGAAGGGTGAGTTCGTCGTCAGGGCCGACGCCGCCGCCAGATACGGCATCCGCCTGACCCTCGACATCGAGCTGCAGCGGGCAGCCGAACGTGCTCTGCGCTACGGCATCGAAGTCGCGATCGAGAACAAGTCGTACTGGGCCAACGGGGGCGCGATCATCGCGCTCGACCCGGCCGACGGGGCGATCCTCGCGCTCGCCTCCAACCCGACCTACAAGCCATCGGTGTTCGTGCCCCCGATCGACCGGCAGAAGCTGAGCAGGCTCGTCGACACCAAGAGCGCGACCGCCCACAACCTGCCCGCCTTCAACCGCGCGCTCGCCGGAACCTATCCGCCCGGGTCGATCTTCAAGCCGGTCACCGCGCTGGCCGCGATGCAGGAGCACATGTTGTTCCCAGGCGAGCAGCTCCCGTGCACTCCGTTCGCCGAGTACGGTCTCGACAGGCAGCGTTTCCGGAACTGGGACCCCACCGTCAACCGTCCGATGGCGCTGGCTGAGGCGCTCGCCACCTCGTGCGACACCTACTTCTACGAGCTCGGCAACCGCTTCTACACGCGGGGCAAGGCCGGGTGGGCACGCATGCAGGAGTGGGCGCGCATCTTCGGGTTCGGTGCCCCCACCAAGGTGGATATCGGCGGCGAGGCATCGGGCCTCGTCCCGACACCCGCGTGGAAGCGCCGGCAGTTCCAGAGCGACTGGGACAGGGCCTGGAACCCCGGGGACAACATCCAGCTCGCGATCGGACAGAAGGACGTGACGGTCACCCCCCTGCAGATGGCGCGCTTCTACTCGTTCCTCGCCACGGGACGGCTGGTGGAGCCGTACCTCGTCTCGGAGACGATCGCGTCGGCCGGCTCCGGGCAGCAGGGACAGGTCGTCCGGGTGCACCGGCCGTCGGCGCCTCGCGACGGCATCGTCGATCCCGCCGCGCTGCAGGTGATCCAGGACGGGCTCTATCGCGCAACCCATTTCGAGTACGGCACCTCGTCCGGTGTCTTCGCCAACTACCCCATCGCCATCTCCGGCAAGACGGGCACCGCCGAGAAGGTCGTGCCGCTTCCCGGGTACCCCGCCGACCACCTCGAGGACCAGTCCTGGTGGTGCGGCTGGGGCCCGTCCGACAACGCCCGGCTGGTGGTGTGCGCGATCATCGAGAACGGCGGCCACGGCTCGACCGCGGCGGCGCCCGCGGCTCTCAAGGTCTTCGAGCAGTTCTTCAAGGTGAAGGCGCCGGCCACGACCCTGAGGGCCACGGACTGATGATCGCCGACGCGGCTCGACGACCATCCCGCCGGACCCGTGGCATCGGCGACGTGGCTTCGGTGGCCTCGTTCCTCGAGCGGCTCGACTGGGTGCTCATGCTCGCCGTGTCTGCGCTCGTCGCCTACGGGCTGTGGGCGATCTCCGGCATCACGCGCTTCGACGTCACGGGAGACCCCGACTACTACGTGCGCCGTCAGGCTATTGCCGCCGGGCTCGGCGCGGTCGCCATGCTGGCGATCCTGGCCGTGCCGCTCGACATGCTCCGGCGCAGCTGGAAAGTCGTGTACCTGGGGACGATCGGGCTCATGCTCGTCGTGTTCGCCCTGGCGGAGACGGTTCGCGGCTCTCGCCGCTGGATCGACATCGGGCCATTGCAGTTCCAGCCGTCAGAGCTCGGCAAGGTGTTCTTCGTCCTCGCCCTGGCAGGCTTCCTGTGCGATCGGCAGCGATCGATCACCCGGCTCGGGACGCCGCTCGCCGCGATCGGGCTCGCCTCGATTCCGATGGTGCTCGTCTTCCTGCAGCCCGACCTGGGCACAGCCCTCGTCTATCTGTCGGCGCTGGCCGCGGTTCTCTTCCTCGGAGGCGTCCGCTGGCTGCACCTCGGGTTGCTGGGGGCCACCGCCGTCACCGTCGTCGTCAGCGTCGTGTGGCTGCTCCCCGCCGCCGGCATCGAGGTGCTCAAGCCGTACCAGACCGCACGGCTCACCGGCTTCACAAACCCGTCGGCCGATCCCGACGACCTCAACTACAACGTGGCGCAATCCACGATCAGCGTCGGCTCAGGCGGTCTCAGCGGCCGTGGCGTGACGGATGCGACGCAGACGCGCCTGGACTATCTCCCGGAGCATCACACCGACTTCGCCTTCGCCTCGCTGGCCGAGCAGCGCGGGTTCTTCGGTGCGGCCGTGCTCTTGCTGCTCTACCTCCTCGTCGTCTGGCGTGGCCTGCGGATCGTGACCGTCGCGGGAGACCTCTTCGGCGCGATCGTCGCCGGCAGCATCGTGTTCGCGTTCCTCATGCAGACGTTCATCAACGTCGGCATGACGATGGGTATCGCGCCCGTGACGGGAATCCCGCTGGCCTACGTGACGGTCGGCGGCTCCTCGGTCATCGCCAACCTGATGGCCGTCGGTCTGTTGCAGTCGGTGCACGTGCGGGGCGTGCGCGCGTCACGCCGGAGGTGAACGGCCTCGGTCTCGGCGTTCGCGACGTCCTCTCGCTCGTTCGGGAGGCCGATGCTGCCCGAGCTGCACCCCCGGTGCTCGTGATCGGCGTGCTGGCCGACCAGCTCCGCCGCGAGCTCGGACGGGACGGCGAGCCGGATGCGGTCAGCGGTTCGGCCTCGCCCGAGAGGGCTGCCGCTGTGGTGTGCGTCGTCGGCGCGCTGCTCGAGCTGGACGCGCTGGCCACGCTGCGCCGGGCGACGCGCGCGGGTGTGCCCATCGTGGGTGTCCGGCTCGCCGGGGGCACGCCGCTGCCGTACGTGCTGCCCGAGCACGTCGTCGATTGCCCTCCCGGGAGTGGCTTCCCGGTAGCGGCGATCGCAACCGCGCTCGTCAGCGCGCTCGGTGACGACGCGCAGGGCCTCGCGTCGCGGCTTCCTGTGCTGCGCGAGCCGGCCGAGCGAACAGCCACCGTCCGAGCGGCGGCGCGCGCCGCTGCCTTCTCGGCGCTGTCGTCGGATCCTCATCTGCCGGCGCTCTCGATGCTTCAGGCGCGCACGTTGCTGTCGGCCGGCGCCGGCGCCACTGCCACGGACGATGCCCGCGCTCGCGCCGGCGCGGCCCTCGGGGTGTCTCTGCTCACCGGGTTAGCCGCACGAGCTCTCGCGCGCCGGCTCCCGCCTCCGCTTCGCCCGCTGATCGCCGCCGCCGCGACCGCCGGCGTCGGCCTGCTCGGCGCTCGCGTCGGCCGCTGAGCCCCGCCGCGACGGCGGCCCGTCACCTCCCGGCGACCGGTCCGTCCGGACCTGGTCCTAGGATGGCGGCCGACTTCCCGAAGGGAGAGGACGTTGGCCGACACACAACTTGCCGAGGAGTTGCTGCAGATCGAAGAGGCGGACGCCTGGTTCGAGTATCTCGAGGCAACCCGCGGTCAGGGCGAGAGCCGATACGGCGAGGTCGAGCCGTGGGCCTGGGCACGTCTCAACCAGCGGCTGCGTGCTGTGCGCGCCCGCCGAGCCCGCCTCAAGCCGGCGGCCGCCTGACCTGTATCGACGAGCAGTCCTCCTTGCCGCACTGGTAGCCTTCACGGAAGGCATGAGCTCACCTCGATTCCGTATCCGTGGCGCGGACAGAGCTCGGTGACCCACGTCTTGATCATCACTCGCTGCACGACTGGATCGACGGCCGCTTGGCCCGGTGCTGTACGCGCCACCGTGGCGCAGAGCACAGCGGGCCTACCGTCCGCCACGACGTGCGCGACAACCCAAGGAGAATCGTTCGTTGCCCTGGTTTCGTTGGTTGAAGAAAGCGATCGGCGAGGAAGCCGCACAGGCTGCACCGGCTCTGCCGGCCCCGATCGCACCGGCTGAAGAGCCGGACACCGTCGTCGAAGAAGACAAGCAGGACCCCACCGCAGAAGGTGGCGTCGCGCCGCGCAAGCGCCGGCGTCGCGGCAGCCGCGGCGGCAAGGCACGCAAGAAGCCCGGTGAGGAGGGGACGGCCGCGTCCGACGACGCGAACGAGGAGGAAGACGAGAAGCGTGAGAAGGCCGCCGGCCGGCCGCAGCGCAGATCGGGCCAGGGTGGCCAAGGCGGTCAGAGTGGGCAGGGCGGCCAGCCGGGCCGATCCACATCCCGCCGCAGGCAGCAGCCCAAGCGACAGCCCTTGCCGTCCGCGAAGCGCGAGCTCGTGATCTCGGTCGACGTCGGTGAGCAGCGCGTGGCGGTGCTCGAGGACGACGCCGTGGCCGAGGTCTATCTCGAACGCCCCGAACGCCGCTCGATCGCGGGGAACATCTATCTCGGCACCGTCGACAACGTGCTGCCCGGCATGGAAGCCGCGTTCGTCGAGATCGGGCTCGAGAAGAACGGCTTCCTGTACGTGGACGAGATCGTGGTGCCCGAGCTCGAGGGCAAGGCCCGGCAGGGCAAGAAGATCACCGATCTCATCCAGCGGGGCCAGACACTCCTCGTGCAGGCGGTCAAGGACCCGATGAAGACGAAGGGCGCCCGGCTGACAACGGAGATCTCGCTCCCGGGCCGCTTCCTCGTGTTCGTTCCACAGGGCGAAGGTCTGGGTGTCTCCCGCCGGCTGGAGGACGGCGAGCGTCAGCGGCTGAAGGACATCCTCAAGGAGATCGCGCCCAAGGACGGCGGCGTCATCGTTCGCACAGCCGCCGAGGGGGCCTCCGCCGAGGACATCGAGCGCGACCTCGTCTTCCTGCAGCGGCTGTGGAAGACGATCCAGACGCGGGCCAACGCGGCCAAGGCACCCGAGCTCGTGTACCAAGAGGCGGAGCTGCCGCTCCGGATCGTTCGTGACCTCTTCGCCGGCGACTTCGCCGCCGCGTACGTCGACAACGACCGCGCCTACAAGCGAATCGCCGGCTATCTCAAGAAGACCTCGCCGCACATGCTCGAGCGCGTGCACCGGTACAAGGAGAAAGCGCCGCTGTTCGAGCACTACGGCATCGAGAGAGAAATCGCGTCGACACTCTCCCGCCGGGTCGATCTGCCGTCCGGCGGCTATCTGATCTTCGACTACGCCGAGGCGTTCACCGTCATCGACGTCAACACGGGTCGATTTGTGGGCTCACGCTCGCGCAACACGACGCAACGGCTCGAGGACACGATCGTCAAGAACAACCTGGAGGCGGTGAAGGAGGTCGTGCGGCAGCTGCGGCTGCGCGACATCGGCGGCATCATCGTCATCGACTTCATCGACATGGCCAACCAGAAGAACCGCCTCGCGGTGGAAGAGGCCCTCCGCCTGGAGCTCGAGCGCGACCGTACGAAGACATACGTCGTCGAGATCTCGCCGCTCGGGCTTGTCGAGATGACCCGGCAGAACGTCACCGACGGCCCGCGCGAGGTGATGACGCGGCGGTGCCCGACATGCGAGGGCGACGGGATCGTCGTCTCCGACGCGACGATGGCGCTCGTGCTCGAGCGCAAGCTGCGGGCCTTGGGGGGCGCAGCCAGCCGGACGCAGCCGGCGTACCGGATCGCGGTGCACCCGCGGATGGTCACGCTGCTCGCCGGCCCGGGCGGGGAGCGGCTCGCGGCCGTCGAGGAGGCCGCCAAGCGTCGGTTCCTGCTCGAGCCCGCGGCCGGGCATGTCCACAACGACCACTTCGAGGTGCTGGCCGAGGGCAAGCTCGCTGACCTGCGGCCGGAGGGCCCGGTCGCGGAGGACTCCGTTGTCTCCGTCAAGCTGGTCGAGATCGCGCTGCACGACGCAACGGCCGGCTCCGGGAAGCACCAGGGCATCGACGTCGTCGTCGCGGGCGCGGCCAAGCAGGTGGGCAAGACGGTGAAGGTGAAGGTCGGGCGCGTGGTCGGCGACATCGCTTTCGGCACGCTCGTCGGCGAGGTCGTGGCCCCGGCGGCCATCACCTTCGAGAGCGAGGCCGAGAAGCCAACGCGCGCGCCGGCCAGACGGAAGGCGGCGGGCACCGAGGCGGCGGGCCCGGATGCGGATGTCGACGACGTGGACGTCGAAGGCCTGGCCGACGTCGACGAGGTCGGCGAGGGCGAGGGCGAGGGCGAGGCCGTTGAAGTCGCCGTGGACGGCTCGACCGCACCGGCGAAGAAGCGCACGAGGCGCGGGTCGCGAGGCGGCAAGCGACGGAAGAAGCCCGCCGGGGCAGACGGCGCACCCGGGGAAGACCTGGGTGAGGATGTCGAGAGCGACGGCGCCGGGCCGGAAGGTGCTGTCGCTCCGCCCGTCACCCGTGGTGCGGAGTCTCCATCCGAGGGCGCCGAGGCAGCGCCGGCTCCGCGTCCGCGCCAGCGGCGCACACCGAAGATCCACGTGCCGGATGCAAGCGGCGAGGCCGCCACGGCCGCGGATGCGAGTCCGACCGCTGTCTCCGCCCCTCTGGCCGAGGTCGAGGCCGGATCGCCGGTCGCAGACGGCGAGGCATCCGCCGCTCCCCGCAAGCGCACCCGTCGCGGTTCGCGTGGCGGGCGGGGCCGCTCCAGGCCGCGCGCGACCGCCAACGGCCAGGGGACGGAGCAGGGGGTCGATGGACCGGCATCGGGAGACGGGCGGGATCTCGTGGACGCCCACTCGCCTGCCGACGCACCCGAGCCCGCGGCACCCTCGAAAACCGTCAGCCCGCCGAAGCCACGGCCGGCTCGGCGCCGCGCTCCAGCGGCCGCACCGGCTGCGGCCGGCAACCCTGCGCCGGCGGAGCCCGCAGGCGACGGATACGTGCCGATGTCCGAATGGATCGAGGATTTCGACCGCCGCTGAGCGCGACCAGATCGCGAACCGATCCGCTATGATTGGCCGGCTCGCGGGCGCCTGCCCGCGTTTCCTCGTCAGGTTTCGACCACTACCCACTCACGCTCATGAGCTACGCGATCATTTCCCTCGGTGGCAAGCAGTACCGGGTCAGCGAAGGCCAGCGCTTGCTGGTCGATCGACTCGCGCTCGAAGACGGCGCGTCGTTCACACCTACCGTGCTGCTCGTGGGCGGAAACGGTGAGACCCAGGTGTCGCCGGAGTCCGCCACGGTCACGGCGCGCGTCGTCGAGCAGTGCAAGGGCCCGAAGATCCGGATCGTGAAGTACAAGCAGCGCACCGGCCACAGGAAGCACATCGGCTTCCGGTCGTCGCTGACCCGGATCCAGATCGAGTCGATCGGCGTTGGCGCGGCCCCCAAGCGCGCGAGGACAAAGGCCGAGCCGGTCGCCGCGGCAGTTGCCGAGGTGGCCGCAGTCGGGTTCGAGGCGCCTGAGGTAGCGGCGGCAAAGCCGAAGCGCACCCGCGCGGCTGCTCCGAAGCCCGACGCGCCGACGGCCCCGGAGGCTCCGAAGGCTGACGCGCCGGCCGCCTCGGAGGGCGAGGCGAAGCCGAAGCCGCGGACGCGAGCGAAGAAGACGACTACCGAGGAGGCTGCAGAGTAATGGCGCACAAGAAGGGCCTCGGCTCGTCCAAGAACGGTCGCGATTCTCAGAGCCAGCGTCTCGGTGTGAAGATCTTCGCGGGCCAGAGCGTCAGGGCGGGGAACATCATCGTCCGTCAGCGCGGCACGCGGTTCCACCCGGGCCCCGGTGTCGGCCTCGGCCGGGACGACACGCTGTTCGCGCTGCGCGAGGGCGTTGTCGACTTCCGCCGATCCGGCGAGCGGCGCTTCGTGTCCGTCTCAGAAGCGTCGGAGTAACCTCCCCTCGGGCGTGAGCGCCCACGGCCAGTGTTCCACGATCGCGCAACGCTGACGCTGAACTCCGGGCGGGGCGGTGACGGGGGACTCAGCTTCCGTCGCGAGAAACACGTCCCGCGCGGTGGGCCCGACGGGGGTGACGGCGGACGCGGCGGGGATGTCCGCTTCCGGGTGGACGCGCGGCTGCGCGATCTCTCCTCGTTCCAGGGGAAGACGCGCTTTTCGGCGGAGAAAGGTGGAAACGGGCGCGGCACGCGGAAGCACGGGGCGGATGGGGCCTCGCTCGAGTTGCGGGTGCCTGTGGGCACGCAGGTGTGGGGTGCGGACGGCGAGCTCCTCGTCGACCTGGCCGAGCCCGGTCAGGTCTTCACCGCTGCGCGCGGAGGGCAGGGCGGCCGGGGCAATGCGCAGTTTGCGACACCGACGCGGCAGACGCCCCGGTTCGCGGAGATCGGCCAGCCTGGCGAGTCCCGGCAGGTCGAGCTGCAACTCAAGCTGATGGCAGATGCGGCCCTCGCCGGACTCCCCAACGCGGGGAAGTCGTCGCTGCTTCGGCGCATCTCGAACGCCAGGCCGAAGGTGGCGGCGTACCCGTTCACCACGCTGCAGCCCGTGCTGGGCACGGTGAACGGCCCCGACGGCCGCCAGCTCACCGTCGCGGACGTCCCCGGTCTGATCGAGGGAGCGAGCGACGGGGTCGGGCTCGGACACGACTTCCTCGCTCATCTCGAGCGGGCCCGGCTGCTGGTGCACGTGATCGACGGGTCCGCGGGCGATGCCGATGAGCGGTTCGGAGTGATCGACCGGGAGCTGTCGCTCTACGGCGCAGGCCTCGAGGAGCGGCCGCAGCTCGTGGTGCTCAACAAGGCGGACCTGTCGCCGGACGAGGCGCCGTTCACCGTGAGGGACGCGCGGATCCAGGGTGTGTATCGGGTGTCTTGCGTGACGGGCGCGGGGATCGACGGGTTTCTCCAGGCGCTGTTCGCCCGGTGCCCGGAGCAGGCGCCGGCCCCTGCAGCTGCGACGGAGCTGCCCGAGTTCATGGAGTACCGGCCGGCCCCACGGCCGCGCCGGCCGTTCCGCATCTATCGCACCGACCGCGGGTTCCGGGTGATCGGCGACACCTCGGACGCCGAGGCGGTCGAGGGAGCGCTGCGCCTGGCGGGCGTGAAGACGGGCGCGCTCGTCGAGGTCGGCGGGGAGGAGCTGGAGTGGGGGTGAGCTCGGAGCGCGTAGGGATCTTCGGGGGCGCGTTCAACCCGCCGCATCTCGGTCACGTGGCGCTGGCCAGGCGGGCGGTCGAGGTCTTCGCCCTCGCCAGGCTCCTCGTACGGGTTGTCGAGGATCCCGGACACAAGCACGTGGAGACACCCGCCGATGTTCGCGTGGGGCTGGCCCGGATCGCGTTCGCCGGTGTCGAGGAAGCGGTGGTCGGACTGGATCGCTTCGCCCGCACCGTGGACTCGCTGGCGGAGCTGGGTCTCGACGATCCGTTGTTCCTGGTCGGGGCCGACGAGTTCGCCTCGTTTCTCGCGTGGAAGGAGCCGGCGCGGATCCTCGAGCTGGCCTCTCTCGGTGTGGCCACGCGGCCGGGCTACCCGCAGGAGGTGCTCGACGCAGTGCTGGGGGAGCTCGACGCACCGGAGCGCGTGGTGTTCTTCGAGATCGAGCCGCTGCCGATCTCGTCGTCCGAGATCCGGCGCCGTGTGGGCGCCGGAGAGCCGATCTCGGGGCTCGTCGACGCCGAGGTGGAGCAGGAGATCCACGCGCGCGGGTTGTATCGCGAGCCTCTCCGTCTACACTGAGAGTGGATGCAAGCGAGAAGGCGACGGGTCTGACACCCGAGGCACAGGCGCAGCGCATCGTCGCGCTCTGCGAGGAGAAGCTCGCGACCGACGTGGTCGTGCTCGACATGCGGTCGGTCTGCAGCTACACGGACTACTTCGTGATCGCGACGGGCGCCAACGTGCGCCAGACGAAGGCGATCCACGACGAGGTCGTCGGCGTGATGAAGAAGGACCACCGGCTGATCCCGCGCTCGGTGAGCGGGCTGCCGGAGGCGACCTGGATCCTCGCCGACTACATCGACGTCGTGCTCCACGTGTTCACCCCCGAGACGCGGGTCTTCTACCGTCTCGAAGATCTCTGGAGCGACGTGCCCAAGCTGCAGCTGGTGGCATCGGCGTGAACGCCTTCCGTTTTCTGATCTGACACGCTGCCGTCCGCCGCGTTCTCTATCATGAGAACGTGACCGGTGCGCTGACGACCGATCAGAAGGGTTCGGCTGCAGAGATGGCGATCGCGTTTCATGCCATGAAGCTCGGCATCGATGTTTACAGACCGGTGGCGGACGGTGGGCGGTACGACCTGATCTTCGATCTCGGAGTTCGGCTCGACCGAGTGCAGTGCAAGTATGCCCCGCTACAGGGCGACACGATCGTGGTCAGGATCTACTCGACCCGACGTGCCGCGAGAGGGCCTGTGAGGAAGCGGTACGCGCCGGGTGAGATCGACGCGGTTGCGGCCTACTGTCTCGAGGTCGACGGTTGCTTCTATCTCACGGAGGCCACGGTCGCAGGACGGACACAGATCATGCTGCGTGTTGCGCCGAGCCGGCACAACCAGGCGGCGGGCGTCAATTGGGCGGA
>JBJXGY010000178.1:0-7214 GCA_046160185.1 Gaiella sp.
GCGGCCGCGGAGCCGATATCCTGGGTGCGTCGAGGTGGCGGTAGCTCAGCTGGTAGAGCTCCGGGTTGTGGTCCCGGCGGCCGCGGGTTCGAATCCCGTCCGCCACCCTCCTCTTGCGGTCGCGGCGTGTCGCGTGGCCGCGCGGTCCGTCCGGTGCAGGTCCTACGGTTTGTGGTCGATGGCACTCGGCATTGTCGTGTTCGGGGCCGTGTTCATCGCCGGGCTCGCACTCGGGTCGATCACCCGACGGCCACTGCTGACGGCGAGTCTCGTCGTCGGCGGTTTCGTCGGTCTGCTCGTCCTGCAGGCGCACGAGCCGTTCGCCGCCTTCGCAGCCTTTGCGCTCGTGGCGTTGACCGGACTCGTGGTCGACTCGGTGAGGGAGACGGTCGGGTTGCTGCTCGGGAGGTAGTCAGCTCCCGCGTCGCGGCGATCTCGCGCTCGGCTGCGCCGGGCTGGGTGTCGGACCCCCTTGTACGCTTCGTCGAGCACCAGCGGGTGTGGCGGAATTGGTAGACGCGGCGGGTTTAGGTCCCGCTGGGCCGTGAGGCCCCTGGAGGTTCGAGTCCTCTCACCCGCACCTACTTTCAACGATCATTTCTTCTCGAAGTCCATACAACGTGCCCGCGTGCGCTCCCGCATCGAGTTGCAAGGCGGTAATGCGCCCCGGCCGCATGGGCAGGGTGGGACGGCGACATCTGTCCCCGCCGAAACCGCTGTGGCCGTCTTTGCCGGCGCCCTCACGATCGGCGCAGTGAGGTCCGGCGAGACAGCGACGCCGCGATCGATCAGCAGCCGGTCGACACCGGCTGAATTCGCGCGAGAATCCAACGATCCGCGCCTTCGTCCCCACCCTCACTCCGCGCCTCTGGCGGCTGACCGGCGGCTCGTTCCTCGACACCTTCGGCAAGGGGATGACCACCCCGTTCCTGCTGATCTACCTGAGCGAGGTGCGCGATTTCGGCCCCGGCGTGGCCGGCGCGGTGCTCGGGGCGTTCGCAGCGACAGGACTCGTGGGGACACTGCTCGGCGGGTCGCTCGCCGACACCCGCGGCATCCGGCCCGTGCTCGCCACCGGTCTCGCGATCACCGCCGCGGGCTCGGCGGTGCTCGCATTTGCCACCACGGCACCCGTCGCTGCTGCAGCGATGGCAATCGCGGGGCTCGGCTACGGGCTCGCCCGCCCGGCGGTCTCGGCGCTCGTGGTGGACGTCGCCGAGCACGACCACCTGCACATGGCGTTCTCCGCTACCCGTGCCGCGAACAATCTCGGTCTCGGGCTCGGCGCGCTCGTGGGCGGGCTCGTGGCTCAGGTCTCTAGCCCGACCACGTTTACCGTGCTGATCCTGCTCGACGCCGCCACGAGCGTCCTCTTCGCCCTCGTCGCCGGCACCATCGCCGGCGCGCCCACGCGCGCTGAACCGGCGCAGTCAGGCGAGGCCACAGCCTCCGGGCCGTCCCCCAAGCCCGAGCGCACCGGTTACCGGCGCGTGCTCCGCGAGCGCACCGTGGTCGGCGTCGTGCTCCTGAACGCCGCCCTCGTGCTCGCCGGCTACGCCGTGTTCGAGGCCGGTCTCGGGCTCTACGCAATCACCGACGCAGGTGTCACAGAGAGCGGCATCGGGATCATCTTCCTCGTCAACACGATTGCGGTCGTCGTCTTCCAGCTGCCCGTCGCGCGATTCCTCGAGGGACGGGCACGCCTCCGGTACGTCTCGGCGGCCGGCGTCGTCTGGGCGCTCGGATGGCTCGCGGTGCTCGCGGTCGGCGAGACCCTGGACGGTATAGGCGCCCTTGCAGTCTTCGCGCTCGTCGCGGCCACCTTCGCGCTCGGTGAATGCGTACTTCCTGTGCTCTCGACACTCGTCGCGGAGGTTGCCCCGGCACAGGTGCGGGCGCGCGCGCTCGGTCTGATCCCCACGTCGTACGCGCTGGGGCTCACGCTCGGCCCCGCGCTCGTCGGTGTGCTCCTCGAGCTCTCACCTGCCGCGCTCTGGGTCGCCGCCGCGGCGGTGCTCGGCGTGATCGCCCTCGCGGCGCGCGGCCTCGAACGCGCCGTCCCGGCCGAGGCGCGGCTCACCCCTCGCTCGGCGCCCGCCGCCTGAGCATCCGCGAGCCACAACAGCTCTGCTTGAATGGGCCG
This sequence comes from Gaiella sp., assembly GCA_046160185.1. GTDB lineage: Bacteria > Actinomycetota > Thermoleophilia > Gaiellales > Gaiellaceae > Gaiella. The sequence goes on from JBJXGY010000178.1 coordinate 2,144, forward strand.
GTGACTCCGCAAGTCGAAGAGCTCGCCGAGAACCGCGTCCGCGTCACCGTGGACGTCTCCGCCCACGAGCTCGAGCACGCCGTCGAGCACGCGGCCGACGACCTCGCCGAGACCGTCAAGATCCCAGGCTTCCGCAAGGGCAAGGTGCCGCGGCAGGTGCTGCTCTCCAAGATCGGAAAGGACAGGCTGTGGGCCGAGGCGATCGAGTCGCACATCGGCGGCTGGTTCTGGTCGGCCGCAGCGCGCACCCGCCTGCGCCCCATCTCACCCCCTGACTACGAGTACGAGACACTGCCGAGCTCGCACGACGCCCCCTGGCGTTTCAGCGCCACGATCGAGGTGCAGCCGATCCCCACGGTCGTCGACTGGTCGACCCTCGAGGTGCCCCGAGCCGAGATCGAGATCCCGGAGGAGCTGGTGCAACAGGAGCTCGAGGCGCTCCGCCTGAGCGTGGCCGAGCTCGTGGCCGCCGACGATCGCCCCGCCGAGACGGGCGACACCGTCGTCGTCGACCTCCTCACGCCCGACGGGGAGAGCCAGTCGGACACCGTCGTCGAGCTCGGCGCCGGGCGGCTCGTGGAGGAGATCGAGCAGGCACTCGTCGGAGCACGCGTCGGGGAGCCCTCCGAGATCGACTACGAGCTGCAGGACGGCGCGAGCACCACCGTCACCGCCACCCTCAAGCAGGTCCACGGCCGTGTCCTGCCCGAGATCGACGACGACCTGGCCCGCCGCGCGACCGAGTTCGACGACCTCGCCTCACTGCGAGCAGACATCGAAGGACGCATCGCGGAGGCACTCGAAGCGGAGATCGACGCGCGCTTCCGCGCCTCCGCGGTCGACGCTCTCGTCAAGGCGTCGAACGTCACGGGAGCCGGCCCGCTCGTCGAGACGCGCGCCCGCGAGCTGCTCCAGGGGTTTGTCCGCTCGCTCGCCAACCGCGGCATCTCACCCGAGGCGTACTTCCAGGTCACCGGCCAGTCGCCCGAGACGCTCACCGCACAGGTGCGGGCCGAGGCGTCCCAGTCGGTTGCCCGCGAGCTCGTGCTCGAAGCGGTCGCCAACCAGGCTGCGATCGAGGTCTCAGACGAGGAGGTCAAGGACCTGATCCGCGAGCAGGCAGCCGCCGCCGAGGAGGACGCCGACGAGGTGATCGAGGAGATGTGGACGCACGGCCACCACGAGACGCTCCGCGAGGACCTGCGCATGAAGAAAGCCCTCGACCGGCTCGCGGCGGATGTCAAGCCCATCTCGGTCGAGCAGGCCGAGGCACGCGAGGCGATCTGGACGCCCGACAAGGAAACGGGCGGACCCGAGAAGAAGTTGTGGACCCCCGGCAGTTCGAGTTAGATGGTTGATCGGCAGTCCTGGCACGTCCGGATGGCGCCCGCGACACGACGCATCGCGCGGTGCTCGCCTGTCACCCGTACAGCTCCGGTACTGGCCACAGGCGATCACCGCACGCTGCTTGGTCGTGAACACCCCCGAACGCACCTGGATCACCGATCAACCATCTAGGAGAGTCATGAGCCCGCTTATCCCCATGGTCATCGAGCAGACGTCGCGCGGCGAGCGCTCGTTCGACATCTACTCGCGTCTGCTCAACGAGCGGATCATCTTCCTCGGCACCCAGGTCGACTCGCAGATCGCGAACCTCGTGAACGCGCAGCTGCTCCACCTCGAGTCCGAGGACCCGGACAAGGACATCTCGCTCTACATCAACTCGCCCGGGGGGTCGGTGTACGACGGGCTCTCGATCTACGACACGATGCAGTTCATCAAGCCCGACGTGTCGACGATCTGCGTCGGGATCGCGATGAGCATGGGCGCGCTCCTGCTCGCCGGCGGCGCCAAGGGCAAGCGGATGGCGCTACCGAACTCGCGCGTCCTCATCCACCAGGTCTGGGGCGGCTACCAGGGCCAGGCCTCCGACATCGAGATCCACGCAAAGGAAACGATCGCCCTCAAGCGAAAGCTCGAGGAGATCATGGCGCACCACACCGGACAGGAGATGGACAAGGTGCGCTCGGACATGGATCGCGACTACTTCATGACGTCCGAGGAAGCGGTCGAGTATGGGATCATCGACCGGGTGATCGTGCACCGCTAGACCTGGCTCGGCCGCGAATACGCGGAATCGGTCTATGCGGGCGCGGTCAAACACGGTAAAAGGAGAGCAGTGGCCCGAGCGTCGGATGGAAACGAACAGCTGCTCTGCAGCTTCTGCGGGAAAAGCCAGCGACAGGTCAAGAAACTGATCGCCGGCCCCGGGGTCTACATCTGCGACGAGTGCATCGATCTCTGCAACGAGATCATCGACGAGGAGCTGACCTCGCCGACCACGCTCGACCTCGACAACCTCCCGCGGCCGACCGACATCTACTCGGTCCTCAACGACTACGTCGTCTCGCAAGAGCAGGCGAAGCGCACGCTCGCCGTCGCGGTCTACAACCACTACAAGCGCGTCCGCATGGGGCAGGACGACGCCGACGTCGAGCTGCAGAAGTCGAACATCCTCCTCCTCGGGCCGACCGGGTGCGGGAAGACACTCCTGGCGCAGACCCTGGCGCGCATCCTCAACGTGCCGTTCGCGATCGCCGACGCCACTGCGCTGACCGAGGCCGGGTACGTCGGCGAGGACGTCGAGAACATCCTGCTCAAGCTGATCCAGGCGGCGGACTTCGACATCAAGAAGGCCGAGACCGGGATCATCTACATCGACGAGGTCGACAAGATCGCGCGCAAGGCGGACAACCCCTCGATCACGCGCGACGTCTCGGGAGAGGGTGTGCAGCAGGCGCTGCTCAAGATCCTCGAGGGCACGATCGCCTCGGTGCCCCCGCAGGGCGGCCGCAAGCACCCCCACCAGGAGTTCCTGACGATCGACACCACCAACGTCCTCTTCATCTGCGGCGGCGCCTTCGCCGGGCTGGACACCGTGATCGCGCGCCGCATCGGCAAGAACCAGGTCGGGTTCGGCGCCGACGTGCGGTCGAAGCACTCCGACGAATCGTCTGAGCTGCTGGCGCAGGTGATGCCGGAGGATCTCGTCAACTTCGGGCTGATCCCCGAGTTCATCGGTCGCCTGCCGGTCGTGTCGGCCGTTCACCAGTTGCACCAGGAGGACCTCGTCCGGATCCTCACCGAGCCCAAGAACGCGCTCGCGCGGCAGTACCAGCGCTTCTTCGGCTACGACTCGATCGAGCTGCACTTCACCGACGATGCGCTCAACGAGATCGCGGGGAAGGCGCTCGAGCGCGAGACCGGAGCCCGCGGCCTGCGCTCGATCATCGAGGGCGCCCTGCTCGACGTGATGTTCGAGCTGCCGTCCCGCCGCGACGTCTCCAAGTGCGTCGTCACCCGGGAGACGATCTCCAGAGGCCTGCGCCCGACGCTCGTCACCAGCGCCGAGCACGACACCGACGAGGACTTCGACGCGGTGGCCGAATCCGGCTGACGCGCGCGCCTGCCGGTATCTACGCCGCCGCGGCGGCCTGTACCGGAGCTTCTTCTCCCGCCGCGACCACGCGGTTTCGGCCCTGGTGCTTTGCGGCGTAGAGCGCCGCGTCCGCCCGCGCGACCAGCTGGGCCCCGTCCTCGCCGCGCCGCCACTCGGCAACACCGATGGAGCAGGTCCGTCCGTGCGGCGTCGCGAGGCGTAGCCGGTCGGCGACCGCCCGCGCCTCGTCGACCCCACAGCCAGGGAGGATCACGCCGAACTCCTCGCCGCCGTAGCGCGCCAGCAGGTCGCCGCCGCGCAGCGCGACCTGCCACTCCTCGGCGGCGTCGTGCAGGAGCTCATCGCCCGCCTGGTGCCCGTACGTGTCGTTGTACTGCTTGAAGCGGTCGAGATCGATCATCGCCACGCTCAGCGGAGCATCGCCCCGCGAAGCCCGTGCCACCTCGCGCGGCAGGTCGCGCTCCCACTGGCGGCGGTTGGGGATGCCGGTGAGCTCGTCGGTGAGCGCGCTGGCCTCGAGCAGATGCATGAGCTTCGACCGCTGGATCGAGGTCGCCGTCTGGTGCGCGAGCAGCTCGAGGGCCCTGCGCGCCGACGGCCCGATGACGTGTCTCACGTCGTCCCAGCCGACGCCGAGCACGCCGATCGGCCGGCCGTCGATGAAGACGGGCTGGTAGAGCATCGAGGCACAGATCTTGCCGCTCGCCTTCAGCTTCTCCGAGACCTTGTCGCTCGCCTGCACGTCGGGAATGAAGAGCGGCTCGCCTGTAACGAAGGCGATCGCGCATCCCGACGGCTCGGCCCCGATCCTGATCACGTCGCCCACGAAGTCCCGGCCGGCGGAGGCGGTGATGATCAGCTCGCCCGGCACCGCCTCCTGTGCGATGAGCGACAGCGAGGCCTCGGTCACGAGCAGCGCAGCGTCGCAGATCGCGGAGCTGCCGTCGGTCGACGTCGCCACCCCGTGCAGCGCCAATGCGAGTGCGTCGAGGGCGGCGGTGCTCGCGGCAAGACTCTCCGCCCGTTCCTCGGCTTGCTCGCGGGCGCGATGCTTCTGGCGCAGCAGCGCGTTGATCGCGTATCCCGTGACCACGAGACATGCCGTCCAGAGGAGCGCGGCACGCAGCTCGCCCGAGGTGACCATCGCCGGTTCGAGTACGACGGGGAGGAAGAAGAAGAGCGTAACCGCGCCGAAGCCGACGGCGAGCATGCGGGGGCCTTGCGTCAAGGCGAACGTGATCACCGGGAGCAGCACCAGGGACGCGTAGGTGAGCCCGACCTGCGGCTGGGCCTCCCGCAGCAACGCCGCCAGTCCGAGCGTGGTGAACGCCGGCAAGCCCATCACCCACACGGGCAGGCGCGCCCACGGGCCGAACCTCACAGCAGCCGCTCCGGCGAGTGCAACCGCGACCGCCGCGGCGATCGGCCACCAGCTCTCGGGTTGCGCGGGCAGCCCCACGGCCGCCACGAAGGCGAGCGCGATCACACCGGCGAACGGCAGGAAGAGATGCCGAGCGTCCGCGAGATGCTCGGCGCGCGTGTCGATCCGCATCGTCGCCGGGTGATCGGCACGAACCGTCCGGGATTTCGTCCTCCGGCCGTACACTGGAT
>JBJXGY010000179.1:0-16805 GCA_046160185.1 Gaiella sp.
TGATCGCCCGACGTCATCCAACATACCTCGACAAGAGACACGAACTCAGCCAGTTCGACTCCCAAGCAATCTCAGCTGTTTACGGCGACGGACGCGCCGTGTGCCGACGCCACGGTGTAGTGATGAAACGCGACGGCTACCAGCCCGCCAACCGGCAACGGGACGGCTACCCGCTCGCGCCCGGAGAGCGAACAAGCCCCAGCGAGTTTCGCGTTCGCTACAGGTGTCCTGTCGGCGGCGACGAGTGCGGACGTCCGGGCCTACAGATGCAGCGCAAGTGGGCCGCGCTCACCGTCCATCCCCACACGCTCGCCGTCGGAGATGCACGACGGCACGCCGAGCGCCTGGCACATCTTGCGCGCCGCAACTCCACGGAATCCCTCTTCAGCGCACTGCAAGTCGGACACCACCTCGGCACCGACGGCGCCAACCGGACGCGTAGCCCAAAACAAGCCACCCATCACACGCTCATCGACCTCGCGCTCCTCCTCCGCAATGCCTACACGCTGGCCTCACTGCGGATCGAGCGCAACGAGTTCCCAGAAACACCACCCCCCGACCTCGCAAGGGCACTATGGATCTAGAGCTGACCCGTTAGGCCGCGGCGATGGGTGGTACGCCGCCGGAGCCTTGGGTAGGCCGACCTCGGCGCTACGTGGGAGCCGCATGAACAAGCGAGCCTCTCCTAGATACGTGCTCCCTTCGACCGGTTGCATGACTCGCAGCGCAACTCGATATTACGAGCGGTGTCTGAGCCGCCCTTGCTCACCGGCACGATGTGATCGAACTCAAGCCGCTCGCGTGACCCGCAGTCAACGCAGCGTCCGTTGTCGCGGCGCCAGACCTCGCGGCGGACTTTCTCAGGGATCGGTGTTCGGCTGTGCGAGCCTGGGCGGGCGCCCTCAGCGATCTTCACCTTCGCTCCGGCACGCTCAAAGTCTTGTTTCGCAGCGATAACGTCGTCCAAGGCTACTCCCTCCAAGAGGCGCTCCGAGCCGACGTGCTGTACTCGCTTCATCAGCTCGCGCGCAACCGGCGACGGGACTCCTGCGTGAACGGAGATGGCCAATGCGAGATACAGGTCAGCCTCGTCTGGGACGGTCTCACCCCTGGTTGGAGTGAGGCTTTGGAGCGTGAGTGCATACACGCCCTCCTCGACCGCATCTCGACAGACCTGCTGCCACTCCTGAGTCTGCACCGATGAGAGAGTGTGGAGAGTCGCCTCAATCGTCAAGCGCGACCGCTCTCCGGCTGCGCTCAGCCGATTGTATTCCTCGCGCGCCGCCGTGAACATTTCCTTGGACCGATCGACCCGCTCTTGCCGCGTCGCAACCCGTGCTGCCGCCATGGGCTTGCCGCGCTTGAAGGACGGATCGCGCTTGGCGTCGGCGAGCTCCTTCCTCGCGTCGGCGAGCTCGTCTCGCTTGCCGTCGAGGTGCCACCTCGCAATCTGGACCTCATCCCGTGTGCTGACACTTCTGAGCGCCGTGACCGCCTCAACTCGGAACGCTTCGAGCGCTGACATGTGATCCGATCCTAGACAACTCGGTGTGACTCCCCACCGTCAGGTGGACTCGAGTTCTCGCGCAAGCAGTCCCGCAGTGTTCTGTCGCGCGATAGTCCTGACCCCCTCAGGCGGTCTTGAGCAGACTCGGGTGGAAGGTCGCGGCGACTCAGCTATTCACGGCGACGCCGACCTCGCCGAAGCACTCGGCATTCAGGCCGGACTGGAGGGATCCGGCCGCGGAGAGCGCGATCCCGACCGGGCGTCGTCGTCACTTGATCAGGGTAGCGGCCTTCAGGTCCGCCGCTAACCAGGAGTACAGGATCTGATGTAGAGGGTCGGGTGCGAATACGTCCTCGGCAACTCCTCGGTGCAGAATCGCGCCGAGCCATCCAGCGGCCTGCGGGCGTCGCGCAACAATGATGGAGTGCAGCTCTTGGAGCTCGACCGTGCCGTCGGTGGGCGGGCCGTTCTCGATCTCAACACGCGAAGTCTCGCCCGCGATCAGGGGCTCTAGATGCCAGTGGAGCGTGGCCATTCCGCCGGTGTGCTTGTCGCCTGGACGGAATTCGCCGACAAGCCTGGCCGGGAGCAATACGTAGATCCGCATTCGGTGCTTGAGATTCGGGAACCACCGGTCACAAAGGGGGCGGTATGTGTCGATCGCAGCCTGGTAGACCGCGTTCACCCGCGCTAGCGCGCGAGGTGGTGAGTACTGGTTCCCCATAAAGCCAGAACCATTTGAGTTGTCGGAGCGCGGCCATGGGGAAGTGATTGTTGCATGACCGTCCAGGCACAATGCATCGATCGATTGGCAGAGCGCGGGTACCTCGAATACTCCCCACTTCGTAGCGAGTAGATCAGTCTTTATGCGGCGCAGCGCAACGACAACCGGCTTGCTGTCGAACTCTGGGTCGAATAGGCCGCCGTGTCTGTGCACTAGGCAGGCAAAGAGATACAGCGCCTCCTTTGTGTGCCAGTGGCTGTCCGTATGCAGCTGTCGACTCGAAACCACGCGTGTAAGCTCATTTCGTACCTCATCGCGCGATCGAGACCACGGCCATGTCGGGGGCCAGTGAGTGCGCCCTAGCGATCTTGGATGCCAGTGTTCTTTCGGCCGGAGGATGTTGACGTCATCGGGAAAGATGGTGCTGGTTCCAAGATCTTGAGGCCCCGTATGCCAGCCATGCATGAGCGAATCATCGTGTGCTGTTGCGGCGACGGTCGCCAAGCTATGGTCCATCTTCCGTGGGAGAAGCATCTCTGCGGCCGGCGTCAATGCGGTGTCCCAAGTCTCGTATGCGGCCCTAAGGCGGGCCGCAGCCTGTGCGGAGCTCGGCGTTGGCTCCTGCCGACCATCGCCATCATCGCCGTAGAACTCGCGCGCACCATCGTCTAGGACGCGGGACGCGAAACTCGGGTCATTTTCAGTGAGATGCGTGAAGAGCGGGTCGATCTGCTCACTCCCTGCTCTCGCGGCGAACACGGCAAGGGGGTATCGCCATTTTTCAAGCCGCGACGGGTCATTGGTAAGCTCTTCGATCGTCACTTTGGAGTCGAGCAGCGCTTGAGCCGCAAACCACTGTGCGAGTATCGGGAGAGGAAAGGCGAGCGTTGCCGCTTCTGCGGTCACCAGGCGCGTAGACCTGGACTCCAGCAGCGCTCTGATTCCGCCGAGCGAGGAGGCTCTGACGGGGGCTCCCCCTCTATCCGTTGAGAGAATGGCCAGGCGGGTGAGCGCCTCAAAACCTTCGACGCCTAATCCTGGGAGGAGATGGGACACCAGCTGGGCAATTAACTCCCCTGGCGTGGACGGTGCATATCCATTGACGCGGATGGCAATGCCAAGAAGAATCGCGAAGAGCGGACGCTTTACCGATTCGCGTATAGGTTCCGGCCAACCGTGAGACGCCACAGGCGCGATCTCTCTTCCGGCTACTCGTGAGACCAGCGCCATGGTTTCGGATGCACCAAGTTCCGGCATCCGCACCGTGTCCCCCTTGTTGACTAGAAACGGGAGTTGGCGTGAGGTGACCAATGCCGTGGAGCATGGCCACGTCCGAACGAGGGCACGGCTCCGCTCAAGTAGGCGTAGAGCGGCGGCTTCATCTACCTCATCGAGCCCGTCAATGACCAATATCACGCCGTCCCGCGTGGGCTCGCCGAGCCCTTCTGCGAAGGTGACTATTGCGGCTTCGACGTCCGGAACAGCCTTGGTCGCGGGCAGGTACACAGGGACGGGTGTCGCGACGCTTTCCTGCGCCGCGGTGATCGCAGACTGGAGCATGCGTTCTGCGGCCAGGGACTTTCCAGTACCGACCTCGCCCACGAGTACCCGATGTGGCTCTTCACGGCTCGGGGCAACGTGAGGCGGGACGGCGCCAATGTCTGGCACACCTGCCATCTCGATCGCGAGTGTCGCGTCGAGCCCCGCCCCTTCCCAACGTGCAACGCAACGCGCTCTTGAGGCCCGCCCAATTTCGTCGAGGCGCGCAACCCTGGACAACGTTGGTCTCCGGCGTATCGCCCGTACGATCTCGTCGGACAACGAGAGCGACAAGGCAGAGCGAAGCTCCTCTTCAGACGAGGCGGAAGCCCACTTGCAGTGGGCCTGCACACGCAAGATGAGGTCTTGAGTTTTTTTGTTCCGTGTCTGAGTGCCGAGTTTGATGGCGATCATGCGGAGCTTCGCACTGAGTGCCTCGCCGACTTCGAGTTCTACGGGCCTGGTCGTCTCTGTCCCGATCAGCCAGATGAAGAGATCAGCGCCATGTACCTTGGCGAGGTAGGTGTCCTCGGCAGCCTCTGAACTGGCTGGGGTGAACTCGAAGGCCCAGGGCGCCAGATACGGAACGCCGGCGAGAGCCTTCACCGCCGTACTTCTTGCCCATTCCAACTCCGGCGCCTGAACGCTGCTGATGAACGCTACTAGCGGTGGCTCTCCCGCAAGCATCTTCAATCCCTTCCGTGCGCCTCCGGCCTTCATCATCTTCTCCCCCGTGCTGACGAGACCTCGCCATCGCCTCCTCAGACGTAGCCGACGCCTCAAAGAGTAATGTCTGAACACGGGGCTGCCGCGATAAGGCCAAGGTCTGGTCGCGCGTCTCAGCCCGGCGGATCTGTGCGCATTGTCACATAGCGGTCAGAAACTCGTCACAACCAGCATCTTCTCTGGTCAGCTCGAAGAACATGGATCTGAGCAGGGTTTTTCGGAAGCGGAAACTCGTCACTGATCTCGTCAGCAAGCCCAACTACCCCACGAGGCGGTAGACCTGGAAGACCTCGGCGTAGTCGCGGTTGACGTTCGTCCCGTGGACGCGCGCGAGGTTCCACACGTAGTCCTCGTTGGCGTAGCGGCGATGCTGCTGCGATGCGTAGCAGCGCACCGCCGCCACCTTGCGCTCGACGTGACGCTGCTCCAGCCCGACGTAGGCGCCGTAGGAGAAGTCGAAGTTGTTCCAGGGGATCTCGTAGCCCAGGATCGACGTGCGCTTGAAGGCGCGCAGCCCTTCCTGAGCCACGGTCTGATGATCCTGGTGCACGTCGTGCACCGACGGCTGGAAGACGACGTCGGGTCGGTAGTCCTCCCACAGCGCGACCAGCAGCTCGAGGATATCCTGCCGCCGCTCCGGGAACGTACGGACGTCGAAGTCGTGCACCGTGAGCCCGGACTCGGGGATGCCGAGCTCGGCGGTGGCCTCGCGCACCTCGCGCGCAAGCGTGTCGGGGGGGAACCCCTCGGGCAGCGAGCGGGTGGCGATGGAGAACGCGACGTAACGAACCTCGCACCCGGCCTCGGCCAGGCGGGCCATCGTCCCGCCGCAGCCGAACTCCCCGTCGTCGGTGTGCGGTGCGAGCACGAGCGCGCGCTGCCAGGCCTCGATCACGGGCTCGTCTCCTGGCCCTCGCCGTCCACGGCACGAGCATAGTCGGGCCGCGGAGCCGGCTTCTTCGGCACGCGCGCGGCGAGGCCGACGAGGCCGAACAGCGCCCACGTCATCGGATCCTCGAAGAACGACGCGTAGAACAGGCTGTGCACCGCGATCGCAGAGAGCAGGACGCCGACGGCCAGCGAGACACGCGAAGTGAACCCTGTGCCAAGCCCTCGAAGCGTCGTCCAGAGCGCGACACCGAGCAGCCAGAGCCAGAGGGCGAGGCCGACGACACCGGTCTCGGCCGCCACCGTGATTGGGGTCGTGTGGGACTGCACCCGCTTGGGATCCCGCCCCTGGGCGCCGGTGCGGGCCGCGTACTCGCGCCCGAAGGCGCCGGCACCCGCACCCCACACCGGTGCGTCTCCCCAGATGTCGAGGCCCCGATTGATCAGGGGGTAGCGGCCGCCGGTGACCTTCGTCACGCCGGACTTGGACTTGTCCACGAGCTCGTGGCGCACCGAAGGCACTGCCACCAGGAGCCCGACCGCCACCAACGCGAGCACCGGCAAGCCGATCAGCGCACGCCTCCCCCAGGTCACCGCGGCAGCAACCACGATGCCCACGGCAAGCGCGGCATAGCTGGACTGCGAGAAGGAGATGTAGAGCCCGAGCCACGTCGCCACGACGACCGCGTACAGCACCATGAGCCGCTTGCCGCGAATACCACCGAGCAGGATCCCCGCTAGCGTCGCGAGCAGCGCCACCGCCAGGTACCTCCCGTACACCGACGGATCCCAGAAGATCGAATTGACGCGAAAGAACGGCGCATAGGCATTGAAGACGATCACGCTCGGATTCCAGAACACGTCGCGGGTGATCCACTGATAGCCACCCACGGCGGCGTACGCGAGCGCGGTGCCGACGACCGCCGCCCAGAGCCAGGCCAGCCAGCGCCCGCGCCACGGGAGGCGCGCGAACCCGACGGCGAGCAGGCCGAACGGCAGCACGAACGCCGCCATGAAGATGGAGCCCTTGTTGACGTCGCTCGACCACGTCAGGGCGAGACCGTTCCACACGACGACCGCAGCGAGCGGCAGCGCCAGACGGCCGAGCTCGCGGGAGCGATGATCCCCGTTCAGAAGCTTCCAGCCGAGGGAGAGAGCAAAGGCCACGACGACCCCGTAGAGCGGGATCAGCAGGTTGGCCTGCTCGTCTCCAAGATCGACCGGCACGCGCGCGGGGACGCAGGCGAGGCTTGCGAAGGCGAGCGCGTATGGCCATCTCACGAGCACCGCCGCGCCGGCAACGGCGACGGCCAGCCCACCGACGCCCGCCGCCACCAGCTTGGCCACGGACAGGTCGGGGAGCAGAGAGAGGTCGACGGCGCCGACGCCGACTCCCCAGGCGACGAGACCCGCGAGCCGCTGCCAGCGCACGGTGCAGAGCAGGAGTGCCGCAAGGCCGAGCGCGCCGACGACGGAGCCCACCTGAGCGAGCAGCGTCACGGCGCCGGCCGTTCTTGCACGATCACTGTTGCTCTGGTCTCGTAGCCGTTGGCGCTGACGACCAGCCGGTACCGGCCCGGCTTCGCGGGCGCGCGGAGCTTGAGCGTCCCCGGCCTGGCGACCCCGCTTCTCGGGCCGAGTCGCCACGCGATCTCTGCAGCGTCGCTGCGGACGAGGACGCCGAAGCGCGATCCTGCCGCGACGCGGATCACCTCACGGCCGAGCGCGACATAGCGTACGAGCAGCGAACGCGGCCGCGACTCGACCCCGAGGTTCCCCGCGGCGTCGACCCCGACCAGTGTCAGCGTGTAGGTCCCGGGCTCCGCCGGCGTCCCGTCGATCAGCCCCGTCCAGTCGAGCCGCCCCCGCAGTTGCTGACCGCGCTTTCGCACCTGCTGGCGGCCGTCGACGAGCAGCCGGACGCTCGAGGGCTCGCTTGCGCGATAGCGGATGATCGTCCGGTCGTTCCGCCGGTCGCCGTCCGGCGAGATCCTCCGCGGGCGAAGGGAGGCGAAAGCGACGGTCGGCGGCTCCGTGTCGATGCGCAGGTCGTTCGGCATCACGATCGTCCGCCGTGCCCGGCCGAGGTGGATGCGAGGCCGATACACACCGTCCGCGGCGATCGCACCCGAGTCGTCGCGGCCGTTCCAGAAGAACTGCATGCGCCCCCGCTTGCGGACGACGTCGAAGGCGAGGCTACGGACGAGGTCGCCCGAGCGGTCGACGATCTCGATCGTCACGACGTCGGGCCTGCGGAGCACGAAGGAGACGACCGCGACATCCGTGTCGCAGTCGCACCGCGGCGAGAAGATCTTGTTCTCGACCCGGGTGCCGACGATGGGGCTGGGGGTCAGCTTGAGCCGTTCGGCGTGGACGAACGCAAGTGCCGTCGCCACGAGCAGGAGCGCCACCAGCGCGGCTTTGGCATGTCTCGACACCCCGGCCGCGATTGTAGATACGCCCGTGCAGGCACACTGACCCTGTGCGGCGTTGGATCGTGATCACGGGGATAACGCTCGCCGTGGTGCTGGCCGGTGCGGCGGTGGCCGCGACGCTCTGGCTTCTTCGCGAGCCCGACAAGGGTGCGCTCGAGACCGACCTGACCGACGTCTCCGTCGTCGTGCCGACGGTGGTCGAGCCGCCGCCGCCGCCTCCGCCCCCTCCGCCCCCGACCGAGGATCGCCGCTGCTGGACGATGTTCGGCGGCGGCCCCGAGCGCTCGCTGGCACGACTCGACATCGACCTTGGCGTCCCGGTGAAGCCCCCGCTCTGGGCGCGCGGCCTCAAAGGGTATGTGGAGTACCCGCCCAGCTACTGCAACGGTGTCCTCTACGTCAACACGGTGCGCGGTGACACCTGGGCGGTCGAGGCCCGGACGGGGAAAGTGCTGTGGCGCCGCCGCGACGACGGGGAGAAGCCCTCCACCCCCGCCATCGCCGGGTCACGCGTGATCGTGAGCTCGACAGACGGAACGGTGACCGCCCTCGACCGGGCGAACGGCAAGCTCGTGTGGCAGATCCGTACCGGCGCGAAAGTCGAATCGTCGCCGGCGATCGTCGGCCGGACGGCGTACTTCGGCGCGACCGACGGGCGGCTGTACGCAGTGAACGCGCGCACCGGCGCGATCCGCTGGGCCTACCGCACGGGTGGCCGCATCAACTCGAGCCCGTCGGTGTTTCGCAATCGCGTGTGCATCACCACGTACGCCGGGTCCGTGCTCTGCGTGCGCCAGGAGGACGGGACGCGCCTGTGGGCCGCCTACGTGAAGCGCGACACCTTCCGCTACGAGAGCTTCTATGCGAGCGCATCCACCGACGGCGCGCGGCTCTACACCATCGCCCGCTCCGGACGCATCGTCGCGCTCGACGCCGACACGGGGCGCATCCTGTGGACGCAGCGGGTGCCCTCGCTCGGCTACACGACCCCCGCAGTGTCGGAAGACCGGGTCTTCGTCGGAGGCTTCGACGGAACGCTACGCGCCTATCGCAAGACGGACGGCAAGGAGCTGTGGCGGGCACGCGTCGGCGGCCGCGTCCTCGGGGCGCCGTTCGTCGTCGGCAACCTGGTCTTCTTCTCCACGCTGGAGCGCAAGACGTTCGCCGCGCGCGTCTCCGACGGCACCGTGGTGTGGCGTATCGGGATCGGCAAGTACTCGCCCGGCATCGCCACCGAGCGCGCGTACTACTTCACGCTCAACGGGATTCTCGTCGCCTTCCGCGGTGAGCGCTCGCCCGACTGAATCTCACGAAACCGGGTGGCGTCGGCGCCACAGCGGTGACCGCTGAACCATCGTCGCGGTCAGACGCCAGGCGGAGGTCTGCACGCGGTAGCGGGCGAGACGGGCCCACCCGGCGGTTGTCACGGGCCCGGCTTCGTAGCCGTGCCGTCGCAGCACGTCACCGGCGACTGCGTCGAACGACGCGGCGTCTTCCGTGGACATCTGCGCGCGCCAGTCGCGTACGCCCGGGGTCGGCGGCTGGTTGAGCCGAGTCTGGTGCGGCTTCCCGCTCAGGTCGACCTGGCCGACGTAGCCAAGCATCGCCGCTTCGAACGCGAGGCCTGCGAAAGCGCAGACACGCTCCAAGGCCGGCTGCGGCTCGCGCACGAGATCCTCGTAGCGAAGCTCGAGGAAGCGGGACGCGCCCACACGGGTAGCCAGGCGCTCCGCCGCGGAGACCTCGCTCGCCCACTGGCAGGCGAACCCGGCGGCGTCTCGCGGGTGGCCCCAACTCACCGTCATCAGCCCCGCCGGCACGGAGAGATACGAGAGCGCAGCGTCACGGCCGTCCCGGATCAGATGAACGAAGAGCGCGCCGGGGAACAGGCGCTCGACGAGCGGCAGATGCTGCATGTACAGGGGGGTCTTGTCGCCCCAGCGCGTCTTGCCACGTGCTTCCGCGTACGCTTCGAAGACGGCCGAGATCGCCTCACCCGGGCTCATCGCCGGCCGTAACCTGGCGACCACGGCGCCCGGGTCGATCCCGAGCTCCCGCAACCTCGGCAACCGCCGGAGATCGTCCCCAAACCCCTCGGCGTCCACCGCGCCACGGTGTCGAGCGGCCAGCTGCGGGATCACGTACGACTCGTCCGGCACGGCGAGGGTCGACGATCGGTCGAGCATCACACGAAGAAGCGTGGTACCCGACCGCCGCACGCCGAGCAGGAAGAGCGGCGGAGCGCATGGCGACAGCGTGTGCGTCACGGCGCCCGATCGTATCGGCGACCCCGCTGCCAGAACCCACGGATCTGCTAATGCTTTCCAGAATGAAGCGACGAGCCGACCCGTATCGCGACACCCAGCTGATCGACGAGCGCGCCCCGCGCACGAACCAGGTCGTGGTCGCGGTCATGGCTGCGGTCGGTGTCCTCGTCGGCCCCTGGTGGCTGCTCGCGATCATGGCCGGGCAGCTCGCGGTGGGGCTGACGTTCGGGCGCCGGTTCTGCGTCCCGTGCGTCTTCTACTTCGAGGTGCTGCAACGGATCTTCGGTGAGTCGCGGCTGGAAGACTCACGGCCTCCGCGCTTCGCCAATCAGGTCGGCGTCGCCTTCCTCACTGCAGCATCGGTCTGTTACGCGACGGGTTGGGCGACCGTCGGCGCGATTCTCGGGCTGCTCGTCGCGGCACTCGCGTTCCTCGCGGCGACCACGGGCTTCTGCGCAGGGTGCACCGCCTACAAGATCGGCTACCGGCTGACCGGTCGCACGTTCGTGGCGTGCCCGCTGCCGCCGCCGCTCGACGCCTGATCAGCCCGGCGAGTCCCCGGCGGCCGGCGCCACGTCGCCGTTCGCGTTCCTCCTGAGCAGAAAGCGGACGAGTGCCACGATGCCGGCGGCCAGCGCCACGCCGGCGCCGGCGACGACCACGATGTTCGCGCCGGGAAAGTCGACGAGCTTGCAGCCGGCCAGGAACAGCGTGGTGGCCAGCGCAATCCGCATCGCGCGGTCGGGCAGGTGCACGGTGAAGTGTCCGCCGAGCAGCACTCCGGGGACTGACCCGATCAGGAGCCAACCCGTGGCCGCAAAGTCGATGTTGCCGCCGAGGAAGTGGCCGAGGCTCGCCACCCAGAGCAGCACCGCGGCGTGGAAGATGTCCGTGCCGACGACCTTGACCGCGGTCAGGGGGAAGAGGACGAGCATGGCGAGCCCGAAGAAGGTGCCCGACCCCACCGAGGTGAGACCCACGACGAAACCGCCGAACGCCCCGATCGCCACGGCGATCGCCCGGTGGGTGGTCGCGAGCAGAAACGGGCTGTCGTCGCCGTGTGTGTGGAGAAACGCCTTGACCAGAAATCCGATCCCGGTGATCAGGAGCGCAACGCCGAGAATGATCTTGGCCGTGTCCTGGAAACCGTCGCCGTAGTGGCGCTCGAGCCATTCCGAGAGCGCAACACCGCAGAGGGAGGCGGGGGCGGAGCCGAGCAGCATCCACATCGTCAGCCGCGCGTGGACGTGCCCCAGCCGGCGATGCTGGACGGCACCGAAAGACTTGAAGATCGCGCCGTGCAGGATGTCGGTGCCGATCGCCACCGTCGGCTTGAAGCCGAAGACGAGAACGAGAAGCGGCGTCATCAAGGAACCGCCGCCCATCCCGGTCATGCCGACGAGCAGTCCGATGAGCAGCCCGGCGAGCGACAGCTTCCAGTCCACACGCTCATGCTAGCGAACGAGGACTTATTTCACGAATGAGGAGACCTTATCGCTGGTCGGGTCGCAACGACCACGCGTCGACGTGCAGCCGCTCTTCGAGCGCGTTGCCGGTCAGCCTTGCGGCAGCAGCTGTAGCAGCGTGTCGCCGCGCAGCCCGAGCCGCAGCGTCTCCAGCGGGATCACCTCGTCGGGCGGGATGTTGCCGAGGTTGACCTCCGGCCCGAAGTGCCCGATGAACCAGGCCTGAGCGCTCTTCGAGGGCGCTTCGAAGAGCAGGCTCTCCACGGGGATCGAGTGGACGATCTCGTCGACGAGGCCCGTGCGCATCTCGCCGTCCTTGCGGTAGATCCCCGCCGTCCCTCCTTCGCGCCCCTCGGTGATCACCTTCCAGGCGCCCGCGGCCAGCTCCTCCTGGATCCACTCGACCCACTGATAGGGCGCGTACACGACGTCCGAGTCCTTCGAGCCGACCTCGGAGAGCACGGTGAAGTCCTGGGCGAAGTCCGCGATCAGCTCGAGCTTCCGCTCGCGCGGAATGTCGATGGTGCCGTCGGAGACCTCGACGTGCGAGAAGCGAAAATGCTCGAGCCACGACTTGAAGCTGTCGAGCTTGCCCTGAGCGAAGACCGCCTCGAAAAGCGTGCCGCCGCAGACCACGGGCGTGTGGAACGAGCGGTACAGCGCGATCTTCTTCTCGAGGTTGTTCGTGACGTAGCTCGTCCCCCAGCCGAACTTGACGATGTCCACGTACTCGCCCGCCGTATCGAAGAGCCCTTCGATCTCCCGGATGTTGAGACCCTTGTCGATGACATGCGTGACGCCCTTCGAGCGGGGCTTCCCCTGACGGGAGGGGACCGCGAGAAACGCGTGCGCGTCAAAGCTGGGCATAGAGCTCCTCGAGGCGAGCCTTTGCGCGATTCTGCACCTCGCGGTACAGCGAGTCGCCGTGCGCGTCGATCCCGACGATCAGCGGGCCGAAATCCTTGACCCGGAACTTCCACAGGCACTCGGGCATCAGCTCCTCCCAGGCCACCTCCTCGATCTCCTCGATCTGGGTGGTCTCGAGGGCCGCCGCGCCGCCGACGATCGCGAAGTAGACCATGCCGAGCCGCTGCATCGGCTTGATCGCCTCGTCCGGGAACCCGCCCTTGCCGCAGATCGCGCGGACGCCGTAGTCGGCGCCGAGCCCTTCGGTGAACCGGACCATCCGCGCACTCGTCGTCGTGCCGATGCAGATCTTCTCGTACCGGCCGGGGCCGACCTTTCTCACGTTCGGCGCGGTGTGCAGCAAGAAGGCGCCGGAGAGATCCATCGGCGGCTCCTGCCCCTGGTCGAAGATCCGGATCTGCGTACGGTCGCGGATGCCGATGATGTGACCCTGCACCGTGACCTCGTCGCCGGCGCGCAGCTTCAGGATCTCGGCCGGGTCGGTGATGGGGAAGGTGACTTCGTGCGTGGCCATCAGAACTCCCGGTCGAACTCGATCGACCCGTCGTGCGCGATGTGCGCCGAGGCCCGCCGTGCAGCCCAGCACTGATAATTGACCGCGACCGGGTTGAGGGTCATGTGGGTGTCGGCGTGCTCGATGTGGCACTGCAGCACGGTGACGTCGCCGCCCAGTCCCATGGGGCCGATGCCGGTCTGGTTGAGGAGGTCGTAGAGCTCGTCCTCGAGCTGCGCCACGAGCGGGTCGGAGTTGCGTGTCCCGACCGGGCGCGCGATCGCCTCCTTCGCGAGGTGCATCGCGTAGTCGGCGGAGCCGCCGATGCCGATGCCGACGATCCCCGGCGGGCACGGCTTGCCACCCGCGCCGACGATCGACTCGAGCACGAACTTCTTGATGCCCTTCACCCCGTCGGCGGGTACGAGCATCTTGAGAAAGGTCATGTTCTCCGAGCCCGAGCCCTTCGGCACGCATTTCACGTCGAGGCCGTCGAAGTCGGGGACGAAGTCCCAGTGCACGATCGGCACGCGGTAGCCGACGTTGGGGCCGGTGTTCTCCCGTGTCAGCGTGTGCACCGTGTTCGAGCGCAGCGGGTGCTCCACGGTCGCGCGCTCCGTGCCGTCCCTGAGCGCCTCGTAGATGCGCGCTGGATGCAGCGGGAAATGCTCACCGACCCGGCAGTAGTAGACGGCGATACCGGTGTCCTGGCAGACCAGGTTCTTCTGCTCGTCGGCGATCGAGACGTTCTTGTGGATCGTCTCCAGCACACGGATGCCGGTCGTCGAGGTCTCCCGGTCGAGCGCGGCTGCGAGCGCGTCTCGGAGATCCTGCGGGATGTCCTTGAGCGCCCACACGTAGAGATGCGCGGCCGCGTCCTCGACCGCCTGGCGGAGATCGGTGGTGGTCAGTGTGGTCATGAGCTCGCTTTCGTCGCGGCCGCGTGTCCGGCCCGGCGGCCGAACACGACACATTCCAGCAGGGAGTTGCCCATCATGCGATTGCGACCGTGCGTCCCCCCGGCGATCTCCCCGGCGGCGAACACCCCTTCGAGCGTCGTCTCGGCGTCGGTGTCGATCACGAGCCCGCCGTTTTGGTAGTGGAGCACGGGGTAGGTGAACAGCTTCTCGGTGAGCGGATCGATGCCGGCTGCACGAAACCGGCGGAGCATGTACGGCAGGGAGATGTCGGCGTCGGCTTCCGGGATGCGCGTCGTGTCGAGCCACACCGCTGGCCGGCCGTCGGGCGTCTGCACACCCTTGCCGTTCGCCACCTCGTCGAAGATGGCCTGTGACACGACGTCCCGCGGGCCGAGCGAGTCGGTGAACTCCTCACCGTCCGCGTTGAGCAGCACGGCGCCGTAGGCGCGGGTCGTCTCGGGGATGGAGTAGCCCTGCATCGTCGGCGGCCAGGCCCCGCCGTTCGGGTGGTACTGCAACGCGTCGAGATCACGAGCCTCGGCGCCGGCCGCTAGCGCGACACGCGTGACCTCGCCGGTGGCGTTCGGGTGGTTGGTCGACAGCTCGTGGCGCGCGGTCGCTTCGGCGTAGCAGCGCCCGCCGGCCGCGAGCACGACCGCGCCCACCTCGGCGACGGCCGCGCTGCCGTCCTTTGTCTCGAACGCCGCCTGCCAGCCGTTCGCGACTGGCGCAAGCTCTCTCAGGGAGTGGTTCTCGAGCGCAGCCCCGGTGCCCGCCTCGAAGGCCTCGCGCAGGGCCTTGGTGATCGCGTATCCCGTGCGATCGCCTACCTGCAGGAGCCGCTTGCGGGTTGCGCCGCCGCAACGCGCCACGCGGTAGCCGCCGTTCTCACGATTGAAGGCGACGCCGAGCTCCTCGAGCCAGGCGATCGCTGCGCTCGCATCACCGGTCAAGGCCGTGACGAGCGCGGCATCGGCCGTGTCGTGTGACGAGCGCATCACGTCCTCGGCATGATGCTCCGGCGAGTCGTCCGGCGCCACCGCCGCCTGGATTCCACCCTGCGCCTTCGAGGAGTTGTTCGCCTGCAGCGTCGTCTTGGTCGCGACCGCCACAGCGGCGCCCGCACGAGCGGCCGAGACGGCGGCAGCGAGCCCTGCCGCACCACTTCCGACGACCAGCACGTCGATGCTCCGGGTGCTCATGGCCGCCACATGATAGCAAGTCTTACTAATTCCTGTGATATGCAATTGTTATTGATCAGCTTGACCTCGAAGGAATCCTCTAGACTCGGGGCGATGCCGCTGACCGTCGCCGAGATCATCGTCCCAGGGTTCGTCGAGGCTGCGCCGGAGGACACGTTGGGCGAGGTCGCCGACCGGTTGACCGTGGCGAACGTCGGCTCGGCCGTGGTCAGGGACTTCGGTCGACTGATCGGGATCATCACCGAGCGCGACCTGCTGCGGGCGATGGCGGCCCGTGTGCACTCGAGCGACGCACGCGTCCGCCAGTGGATGACCGCCGACCCGTTCGTGATCGGGCCCGATGCCGCAGTCGCGGAGGCGGAGCGCATCATGCTCGACAAGGGCTTCCGCCATCTTCCGGTCGTCGAGGACGGCGCAGTCGTCGCGATCCTCTCGCTACGCCGGGTGGCGAAGGCGCTTGCCGCCACCACCGTCTGACAGCCGCCTGCCCCTCACGCGAGTAGCGCGCGCCCGAAATCCGTGAACGCTTCGGCGACGCGCGAAGGCACCCGGCCGGCGGCCCGGACGACCGAGATCTCTCGCCGCACGTCGATGGTGTCCACCCGAGCTTCGGTCAGTGCCTTCGATGCGAGCTCGGACTCGACGGCACTTCGCGAGATGAACGCGACGCCATACCCCCCGAGCACGGCGCTGCGCACCGAGTCCTGCAGCCCGAGCTCGAGCGAGACGTCGAGGTCACGGAGGCGAAGCCCCTGATGTCGCAGCTCGTCCTCAAGCACCTGACGAACGCCGGCGCCCTCCTGCATCACGATCAGCCGCTCGCCTCGAAGCTCGTCGAGGGTGATCGTCGTGCCGGCGAAGCGATGTCCCGCTGGGCAGGCGAGGATGATCTCGTCCTCGAGAAACGGCTCGAAACGAACGCCGCGATGACGGCGGGAGGCTCCCACGATACCGAGCTCGAGCTGCCGTTCGGCGACGCGCTCGATCACCGTCTGCGTGTCGTGAACCCAGAGCGAGACGTGTACGGCGGGGTGGGCGCGCTGGAACTCGCACAGCAGCTGTGGCACCACGACAGCGGCAGGCCCGGTCGAGGCTCCGATCTGGAGCTCACCGGAGAGCTCCCCCTCCTGCTCGGCGACGATCTCGTCGAGCAGCTGCTCCTCCAGCTGCAGCATCCGCTGCGCGCCGCGGTAGAGGCGCCAACCCGCCTCCGTCGGCTCGACCCGGCGTCCCGAGCGATCGAGGAGCTGGGCGCCGAGGCGCTTCTCGAGCGAGCGGATCTGGAGCGAGACCGCAGGCTGCGTGACGCCGAGGCGTTCGGCCGCCTGCGAGAAGCTGCGGCGTTCCACGACTGCACAAAACGCCGCGAGTTGACGTGTATCCATAAGGAAACGTTATCGGACGACGCGCCTGGTGCGACGTCTCACAACGATGCACAGGGATCAATCGTCGTTGTGAGCCGCCGCACCGGATGCTTGCTGCACGTTGAGGCCGCACTCCCACGCCGAATTTCCGGTGGGACATCACGAGATGGCCCACTAGAAGAGGCCGCGCTCCTCGAGCCAGGCTTCCAGGAGCGGGTCGGTGAGCGTCGGGCCCGCCTGCGTGCGGATCGCGTCGCCGCGACCGACGAGCCCGGCGAGCGCTCGATCGACGCTCCCGCGCTTGAGCCCGAGTGGGGCGAGGGTCTCCTCGGCGTACAGCCCTCCCG
>JBJXGY010000180.1:0-27655 GCA_046160185.1 Gaiella sp.
CGGAGTTCCGCGGCCGCTAGTGCGGCGTCTCACAACGATGCACAGGAAGCAATCGTCGTTGTGAGCCGTTGCAGTTGGCGGCCGCCATGCGGCCGACAACGTGATCCTGAAGAGGGCACACCCTCTCACCGAGTTTCCAGTGAGACATTGCGAGAAGGCGCACTAGCGTGCGGCGGCTGCGCGCAGGTTGGAGAAGACGTCCGCCATCTCCAGCGCGGTCAGGACCGCCTCGGCGCCCTTCTCGAGGCGACCGGCGGCCTGTTCGACGCTCTCCAGCGTCAGCACTCCGAACGCGACGGGCACGCCCGTCTCGATCGCGGCGAGTTGCAGCCCCGAGGCCGCCTCGGCGGCGACGTAGTCGAAGTGCGGCGTGTCGCCGCGGATCACACAGCCGAGCGCGACGATGCAGGCGAAGCGCCGGGTCTTGGCCAGCGCCATCGCCGCCACCGGCAGCTCGAAAGCGCCGGGCACCGGCATCACGGTGATCGCGTCGCGAATCACGCCGCGCCGGTCGAGCTCGGCGAGCGCAGAGGCAAGGAGCTTCGACGTGATCTCGCCGTTGAACCTGCTGACGACGATCCCCACCGCACGGCGCTCTCCGCGCGGGATCCCGTCGAGGACGGGGTAGCCGGGCGGCACGATCAGCTCGCCGGCTGCGTGCTGACCCTCGGCCGAGACGTGATCGGCGATCGGGGCCGAGTCCTCGGTGTGCGGAAGCTCCGGCGCCGCCTCGACACGAACAGGATCTTCCTCGCTCGCGGGCGGATCGCTCAGCAGCGGGCCGTCATGGGACGGGTCGTTCGCGTGCGGATGCGTCGCGTGCAGGTCGGTGTCGGTGGTCGTGCGCCAGCCCGCAAGGACGTCTTCGGCAGCGCTCTCGACGCTGTCCGGATCGAGGTCCGGCCGATCGAGAGGATCGGCGGCCCGCTCGCTCGGGCGGAACGGGTCGTCATCGAAGGGGGTGCTCATGGGCGTGGCCAATGGTAGTCACAGGCTCGGCCCACGCCGACCGTCAGCGCGGGAGCAGCCGCTCGACGTACTTGGCCAGGACGTCCACCTCGAGGTTCACCCGCCGGCCCGGGACCAGGGTGCCGAGCGTCGTCACCTCGAGCGTGTGGGGGATGAGGGCGATCCCGAAGCAGTCGTCGTACAGCTCTGCGACGGTCAGCGACACGCCGTCGACCGTGATCGATCCCTTCTCGACGCAGTAGCGAAGGATCGCCTGCGAGGCCTCCACGATCACGCGCAGCCCCTCACCCTCGGCCTCGACCGACTGCACGGCGCCGACCTCGTCGACATGACCCTGCACGATGTGGCCGCCGAGCGGCTCGCCGGCGCGCAACGCAGGTTCGAGGTTGACCGGCTCGTCCACTGCCAGGGCTGTCAGCGTCGTCCGCGCGAGCGTCTCGCGGCCCGCATGGAACGACAGGTGCGCGCCATCGATCGCGGTCACGGTGAGGCAGGTGCCGTCCACGGCGATCGAGTCGCCGAGCCCCGCGCCGGCGGCCAGACCGGGCGCCGACACGACCAGCTCACGCCCCTCCGCCGTGCCCTGACTGGACACCAACCGCCCCACCTCGCGCACGATTCCCGTGAACACAAGTGCGTCCTCTCACAACGTTACGCTCGAAAAGCCCATCGCACTGCATGAGCGCGAAGCGCGCCCCTGGGGATCATAGGTCGGTTGCGAAGCAACCGGCTTCTGAAACAAAGCCTGGTGTCGGCGGCTCACGATGATCATTCCACGCACTGGCTGGGAGAGGCCGACTAGAGACAGGTTCGCAAACGCGAGTCGAGCAGGATGTCGACGCCGATCTGCTCGGCGCGCAGCCCGCGGAGCTCGATCGGCTCCGGCAGTTCGGCGACCAGATGCGGGCCGCTGCCCGAGAGAACGGGCGCGACGAAGACCAGCACGCGATCGACGACGCCCGCGCGCAGGAAGCTCGTGGCGAGTGTCGGGCCGCCTTCCAGGAGTAGGGACTGCACGCCCTCCGCCGCCAAGGCAGCAAGCTCGTCGGCGATCGCGCCCGAACGCAGCTCGAGCTCCGACCCGTCGGGCAGCGGGCCGCGCCCGAAGACGAGCCGCCGCGGCTGACGGGGAGCGTCGACGTCGCGCGCGTCGAGCCGCGGATTGTCCGCGCGCATGGTGCCGCTGCCGACCGCGACCGCGTCGCTTCGCCCCCGCAGCTCATGCACCCGGCGGCGCGACTCGTCCCCGGTCACCCAGCGCCTCCCGGGCACCACGACCCTGCCGTCGAGGGCGACCGCCATCTTGTACGTCACGTAGGGGCGTCTCGCAGCCGTCCACGTGCGCCACGCTTCGTTCTGCAATCTCGCTTCCTCGCGCTCGTCGAGCTCGCTCTCGACGCCGCGCTCCCGTAGGTGGACGAGGCCGCCCGCGGCCTCCGGGTTCGGGTCGAGGCAGCCGGCAACCACCCGTGCCACTCCCGCCTGCACGATCGCCTCGACGCACGGCGGCGTGCGGCCGTGGTGCGTGCACGGCTCCATCGTCACGTAGAGCGTCGAGCCGCGCGCGCGATCGCCGGCCGCCGCCAGCGCCAGCACCTCGGCGTGAGGCCCGCCCGCCGGCTCGGACACGCCTTCGCCTACGACCTCCCCGTCCCGCACGACGACGGCACCCACCGTCGGATTCGGGTACCCGCGGCCGGCGGCTGCCGCCGCAAGCTCGAGCGCACGCTCCAGACTCATCTCACAAGCTCGACAAAGCCACGGTAGGCAGCGGCAGGCTCCGGCTTCGCCATCACGGCCGTCCCTGCCACGAGGATGCGAGCCCCGGCCTCGGCAAGCGTGCGAGCGTTCGTGGCATCGACACCCCCGTCGACCTCGATCGGCACCTCGACGAGCATGGCCAGCCGCGCCACGCGCTCCACGGCCTCCGGCATGAACGACTGACCCGAATACCCGGGATTGATGCTCATGCAGAGAGCGAGATCGGCCTGCGCAGCGGCCACCGCCTCCGCGGCCCGCTCGGGGCTGGTCTGCGGGTTGAAGGCGACACCGACGGCGAGCCCGTGGTCTCGGGCCGCCGCGGCGACGCGGCGGGCATCGTCCGCGACCTCGACGTGGAAGGTGACCGAGTCGCCTCCGGACGCTGCGATCTCCGCGAAGTGGTGGGCAGGATCGGTGACCATGAGGTGACAGTCGAGCACCCCGCCGGCCGCGTGGATCCGCTCTGCGATGGAGCGGAGCACGACCGGGCCGATCGTCACCGGCGGGATGAAGTGCCCGTCACCGACGTCGAAATGGAAGATCCGGCACCCGGCCGCGAGCAGCCCCTCGATCTGCTCGCCCAGCCGCCAGAAGTCCCCCGCGTAAAGCGACGGCGCGATCTCCACGTCTCGCAGGTTCTCGGTCCAGGCCACGCCGTCGATGCTGCCGATGGTGCCAGACCCGAGTCCGGCACCGATGTGTGAGCGTCCCGCGGTCACGGGATACGGAGGCGGGCGATGAAGAACCCCGAGGTCCCGTGAACATGCGGAAGCGTCTGCAGGAACTCCGGGCGGGTCGGGTGCTCGAAGTCGGGCCACTCTGCGCCGAGCGGCTCGGGCTGGAGGCCGCTCGCGTCGACGACGGCCTCCGCCTCGTCGCGGTTGATCGTGCACACCGCATAGGTGACCGTGCCGCCGCTCCGCACCCGGGCGGCGGCGGCCTGCAGCAGCTCGAGCTGAAGCTCGGGGAGCGGCTGGGAGCGCCAGCGGAGATCGGGACGGGAGGCGAGCACGCCGAGCCCTGAGCACGGGGCGTCCACCAGCGCCCGGTCGTAGCCCGTCAGCTCCGAGGGGAGCGCTCGTCCGTCCGCCTGGACGACCGAGACGTGTGATGCGCCGAGCCTGGCTGCGGTGTGGCGCAGCTCGTCGGCGCGGTCGCTGTGAAGCTCGACGGCCGTCACGTCGCCCGCGAGCATCGTCGCCTTACCACCGGGAGCGGCACACAGGTCGAGGGCGCGCTCGCCGGGGCGAGAGCCGACCACATGTCCGGCAAGCTGCGAACCACGGCTCTGCGGCCAGATCCGGCCGTCGGCGAGCGCGGCCCCATCGATGCGCTCGACGATTCTCGCGCCCGGGAGGCGCGGGTCAACCTGCCCCGCGAGCTCACCGCGGACGACGCGGACGGCGACTTCGGCTTGCTCGTTCTGCGCGCGCATGCACGCGAGCGCGCCGTCGGGCCCGAGATCGCGCCACCAGGTGTCGGCGATCCAGTCTGGGTACGAGTGGCGGACAGCGGCCTCGGTGGCGGTTCCCTCGGGTAGGGCGCCGAGGTACGCACGGCCGCCCTCCGCCAGGCGCCGCAGCACGGCGTTGGCAAACGACACGGCCCGCTCGCGACCGGCGCGGCGAACCAGCTCGACCGACTCGTTCACGGCTGCGTACCGCGGCACCCCGTCGAGAAAGAGCAGCTGGTACCCGCCGAGGCGGAGGGCGGCCCGCACCGCCGGTTCGATCTTGGCCACCGGGCGGCGCGCCAGCGTCTCGATCGCCGCGTCGATCGTCCGCACCCGCTGCACTGCGCCGTACGCGAGCTGTTGCGCCAGCGCCCGGTCGCGCTCGTCCAGCGCCACCGCGGCCGACCTCAGCGAGCGGTCGGCGTAGGCCTCCTCCTCGAACACCCGTCGCAGCACGGTGAGTGCGGCGACCCGGGCGGGGCTTACTGCAGCCCGCGAACCCATGACGCCATCTCCATGCGCGTACCCCCGTCGGGCTGCACCTCGAGCGGCTCGAACGAACCGTCCTCGCCGACCCGCGCGCGCCACACGGTGACGGGCCGTCCGAGCAGCTCGGCCCTGGCCCCGATGTGGGGCGACAACGCCCGCACGCGCCGCACGCACTCCTCGGCCGGCCGTGTGAGGTCCAGTAGGCGGTCCGCGGCCGTCAGCCGCTCGGCGTACGTCACCCCCAGGGTCGATTGCGGGCTGAACGACGGCCTGGGCTCGGCCAGCACGACGGCCAGCAACTCCGCCGCGAGCGGGGCGGCCCGCGCGAATACGGCTCCCGCGTCGTCCTCCGGCCCGATCGGGAAGGCACGCTGAGCCGCGATCGGGCCCGCATCGAGCTCCTTCACCGTCTCGTGAATGGACACGCCGGTTTCGGCGTCCCCCTCCAGGATCGCGCGCTCCACGGGGGTCGCGCCGCGCCAGCGGGGGAGCAGCGACGGGTGGACGTTGAGCCAGAGACGCTCCGCCAGCAACGGCTCGGGGATCACCAGCCCGTACGCACAGATCACGACGACGGGGGCACCGAGCTCGAGCCCGGCCTCGGGGCGCTCGGGCTGGAGCACCCGAATGCCGAGCCGCTCCGCAACGAGCTTGGCGGGCGGTGGTGAGATCCGGCGGCCGCGGCCGGCGGGTGCGTCGGGTCGGGTGAGCAGCGCGGCGACGTCGTGGGATGACGCGAGCCGCTCGAGGACGTCGGCGCCGAACGGGGCCGTCGCCGCGACCGCGATCGGATCCCGGCCGGTCAGAGCGCGAGCCGCGGCCTGAGCTGCCCGAGTGCCTCCTTGCGCGAGGCCTCGTCGGTGCGGTCGATGATCAGCTTTCCGTCGAGGTGATCGAACTCGTGCTGCACGACCCGTGCCTCGAGCCCTTGCAGCTCGAGCGTGAAGCGGACGCCCTTCGCATCGGCCGCCGAGACCGTGACCTCGACCTGCCGCTCGACGTCGACACGGACGGGCCCCAGCGAGAGACAGCCTTCGCTCTCGGTCTCCGGCCTGCCGTCGGCCCGCTCGATCACCGGGTTCACGAAGACGCGGTCCTCGCCGTCGAGCGAACAGACGAAGAACCGCCGGAGGAGCCCTACCTGCGTCGCCGCGAGGCCGATGCCTTCGGCGTCGTGCATCAGCGAGAACATGCGCTCGGCGACACGTTCGAGCTCGTCGCCGAACGTCTCGACCGGCGGTGCGGCCATGCGCAGCACGGGGTCGCCGTACTGGCGAATCTGGGAAAGCGCCACGCGCTTGCGAAGCGCCTTCTCCATCGCCTCCCGCTCGGCCTCGGGAGCCTCGTGCTCGGGCTGGTCGTGGTCGTGACCATGGACGTGGTCATGCTCGTGGTGCCCGTGATCATGGTCGTGGTCAGCAGTGGTCGCTCGTCGGCTCATCGCTCGTCGAGTGTAGGCGATCAGAGCGACTGTGGGTCGACGTCGACCACCACGCTGAGGCTGTCGCGCCGAAGCGCCGGTGTGGCGGCAGCGACGAGGGCCGCTGCGGCGCGGGCAAACCGGCGCGGCTCGGCCGTCTTGGCCACGAGCTGCGCGCGGTACTTGCCACGCAAGCGCGGCAGCGGCGCAGGTCCGAGCACCGTCGCCCCCTCCTCGCCGAGCCGTCCGCGCAACTCACGCAGCAGCCGCTCGGGCGCACCACGGGTGGGCGAGGCGGCGAGCACGGCCACGAGGTGGGCGTATGGGGGATAGCCGAGACTCTCTCTGCGTTCGAGCTCGCCCGTGAGGAAGGTCTTCACGTCGTGCCGTTGGGCGAGCAGGAATGGGCGCTCCTCGGGCCGGAACGACTGGACGAGCACCGTTCCGGGAGCCTCGCGGCCACTTCGTCCCGCGAGCTGCGTGACGAGCTGAAATGTGCGTTCCTCCGCCCGGAAGTCGGGCATCGAAAGCGCCGCGTCGGCGTCGATCACCGCCGCGAGCTCGACGCCCGGCAGGTGGTGTCCCTGGGCGATCATCTGGGTACCGAGCAGGACGCATCGCTCGGTGTCGCGAAACCGCTGGAGCGCGTCGCGCAGGGCGCCGCTGTCGGCCGTCACGTCGGCGTCCAGCCGGATCCGGGTCAGCTCGGGCACGAGTCGCGCGAGCTCGGTCTCGAGGCGTTGCGTGCCCGCGCCGATCTCCGCGAGCTCGGTCGAACCACAGGCCGGACACGAGATCGGCACCGGCTCCGTATGACCGCAGTGGTGACAGTGCAGTCGCCGGTCCTTATGCGCGGTGAGCGCCACATCACACGACCGGCAGCGAAGGGAGACACCGCACGCGCGGCAGTGCAACGCCGGCGTCACCCCTCGGCGGTTGAGGAGCAGGACACCACGCCCGCCCGTCTCGACGAGGCCCTGTAGAGCCCGCAGCAGCGGCGCCGACAGCGGATAGCCGTCTTCGCGGCGCATGTCCACGATGCGCACGGTCGGGAGCGGCGCCCCGATCCGCTCGCTCAGCTCCAACCGCTCGAGCGAGTGCCAGCTCTCGGGCCTCGGCGTGGCGCTCCCGTACACGACGGTCGCGCCCTCGAGCGAGGCGCGCTTGGCCGCAACCGTGCGTGCGTCGTACCGCGGATCGGACTCCTGCTTGTAGGCCGAGTCGTGCTCCTCGTCGACCACGATCAACCCGAGGTCGCGCATGGGTGCGAATAGGGCCGACCTCGCGCCGACGACGACGCGCGCCTCGCCGGAGGCGATGCGGTCGCGCTCGTCGCGCCGCTCGGCGGCGGTGAGCGCGGAGTGCAGGACAGCGACGCTCTCGCCGAACCGCGCGCGGAACCGGCCGACCGTTTGCGGCGTCAGGGCGATCTCGGGAACGAGCACGATCGCGCCGAGCCCTTGCCGGAACGCCGACGCGCACGCCTGGAGATACACCTCGGTCTTGCCGCTCCCGGTCGGCCCTGCGAGCAGGAAGAACGCGGCGCCTGCACCGACGGTCTCGCCGATGCGCGCGACCGCGGCGAGTTGGTCGCCGGTGAGCGACGCCGGCTCGGCCTCGCCGCCGAGCGCATCCCGGGCCCCCGGCGCCGGCCGCTTGCCGCGTGGGCGCCGGCGCTCGGGAGCAACCAGCGCCAGCGCCCTGGCCGGCGTCGACCCGTAGTAGTCGGCGAGCCACAGGGCCAGCTCGACGAGCGACGCGGGAACGGCGTCCTCGACGCCGTCTATCGCTGCGGGCTCGACGCCTGCCGGCGCCTCCACGCCGACCTCGACAACCACCCCGCGGGCCGCCCGCTTCCCGAACGGGATGCGAACCACCCCGCCGACCTCGACGCCGTCGGGCACCACGTAGGTGAAGGCCCGGGCCAGCGAGCGTGTGGTGACGAGCGGATAGACCGAGGCGAGGGGCACTCGCCCGACGGTAGCGGCGCGCTATGTGATGCGCTGCGGGCGAGCCGGTCGTCGTGCAACCATGCCGGCCTCCATGTAAGGTTCGCCTTACATGGAATGCTCGACGATCCGCCTCGACGGGGTGACGAAGCGCTTCGGCAGCGTAACCGCCGTTGCAGGCGCCTCACTCTGTGTCGACCGCGGCGAGGTGGTGGCGCTGCTCGGGCCCTCGGGGTGCGGCAAGACCACCATGCTCCGGCTGATCGCAGGCTTCGAGGAGCCTGACAGCGGCGTCGTCGAGCTCGGGCGCACCCCTGTTGCGGGCGCCGGCTCCTGGGTGCCGCCGGAGCGCCGCAAGGTCGGCATGGTGTTTCAGGACTACGCGCTCTTCCCGCACCTGACCGTTGCGGAGAACGTCGGTTTCGGCCTGCAGCGCCGCGATCGCGGCGGCCGTGTGCCGACACTGCTCGCGCTCGTCGGTCTGTGCGGGCTCGGCAGTCGGTACCCGCACGAGCTGTCGGGCGGTCAGCAGCAGCGTGTGGCACTGGCCCGCGCCCTGGCGCCGGCACCCGACGTCGTGCTGCTCGACGAGCCGTGGTCGAACATCGACCCCACCCTGCGCGAGTCTCTCCGCACCGAGGTGACGGGGATCTTGCGCCCGCTCGGCGTCACCGTCGTCCTCGTCACCCACGACCGCGAGGAGGCGTTCTCGCTCGCTGACCGGATCGCCCTCGTCCGAGAGGGGACGGTGGTGCAGGAGGGGACGCCCGAGGAGCTCTACTTTGCGCCGGCGTCGCGCTGGGCGGCGGAGTTCGTGGGCTCCGCCAACGTGCTTGCCGGCGAGGTCGAAGGCAACCTCGTGCACACGGTGGTCGGCTCGTTTCCCGCGAACGGGGCTTCCGGTTCTGGTGCGGTCGAGGTACTCGTCCGGCCCGAGCTGCTCGAGCTGCGACCCGACCAGTCGGGCGCCGCCGAGGTCGTGGGCCGGGAGTTCCGCGGCCACGACGTCTTCTACCGGGTGCGCCTCGGCGGTGTCGAGCTGGTCTCACACCGGCCGTCGACAGAGGTCGTGGCGCTGGGCGCCCGAGTGGCGATCCGGCTGCACGACGGCCGCATCCCCGTCCTGCACTGACCAAGCGGGCCAGTCTCTTCGTGTACGGTGCGCCTTACAACAGAACTAAGGTAAGCCGTACAAGGAGGTCGAGGTGAGAAGCAGACGCATCGGTGCGGCTCTGGCGACATTGGTCGCATTCCTGGCGGTGGTCGGCGCCGCCTCCACGTCGACAACGACGGCCGCAGCGACGTCGCTGACCGTCTACTCGGGACGGGAGGAGTCTCTCGTCAAGCCGCTGCTGGAGCGGTTCACGAAGGAGACGGGAATCGAGCTCAAGGTTCGCTACGGATCGAGCTTGTCGCTCTCGACCACGATCATCGAGGAGGGCACGGCGAGCCCGGCCGACGTCTTCTGGGCCACCGAGCCCGGAACGCTCGGGCTGCTCGCCGGGCGCGGCCTCTTGCGGCGGCTCCCCTCGGCGACCGTCGACAAGGTCCCCTCCCGCTTTGCGACACCCAGCAGGCGCTGGGTCGGGACGAGCGGCCGCTCGCGCGTCATTGCCTACAACACACAGCTGCTGACTCCGGCGCAGCTCCCGAAGTCGATCTGGGGGTTGACCGACCCGCGCTGGAAAGGGAAGGTCGGCCTCCCCCCCACGAATGCCTCGTTCCAGTCGTTTCTCGGCGCCATGCTCTACCTCCACGGGGAGGATCGCACGCGTGACTGGCTGCGCGGCTTGAAGGAGAACGGCGTCAGGTTCTACGCGAGGAACAGCGCCGTGGTCGAGGCTGTGAGCCGCGGGGAGGTCGAGCTCGGCCTGGTCAACCACTACTACGTCTACAACCATCTTGCCCAGAGCCCGAACGCGCCGGTCCGCAACCACTGGCTGCGAAAAGCCGACCCTGGTGCGCTCGTGCTCGTGGCCGGCGTCGGCGTCGTCTCGTCGTCGAAGAACCAGGCGGCGGCTCAGCGGTTCGTCGACTTCCTTCTCTCACGGTGGGCGCAGCGATTCATCGCGCGAGGCCCCGGAGCAGCCGAGTACCCGCTGATCAAAGGCATCCTCCCGCGCCCCGGCCTGCCGCCGCTCAAGGAAATCGAGGGGCCGAAATACAACCTCGGCCGACTGGCGGTCGACCTGCCGGAGGCGGTGAAGCTGCTGCTCGAGGTCGGCTACATCAAGTGACCTTGCCGGCGGCGACAACGCAGACTCGCGGGCGCCGTCCTCCGATCCTGATCCTCACGGCGGCGGCGGTGGTAGCCGCCGCCGCTGTGCTCCCGCTCGGCTATCTGGTCGTGCGCGCGCTGTCTGCCGACGCCGACTCGCGCTCCTTCGTCCCCCTCACCACGACATTGGAGCTCGTCGGCAACACGCTCGCGCTCGCCTTCGGTGTCGCCGTGGCCGCCCTGGCCGTCGGGGTACCTCTCGCGTGGCTCGTCGTCCGCACCGACCTCCCGGGTCGGCGCCTGTGGACGGTCGCCGCCGCGCTCCCGCTCGTCATTCCCAGCTTCGTCGCCGCGCTCGCGCTCCTGGGCGCATTCGCGCCGAAGGGAGTGCTGCAGCAAGCGCTCGAGCCACTCGGCGTCGAGCGGTTGCCCGAGGTCTACGGCTACTGGGGTGCGCTGCTGGCACTGACGCTCTCGACGTACCCCTACGTCTTCCTGATCGTCGCCGCAGCGCTCCGCGCCGCAGATCCTTCCCATGAGGAGGCGGCACGCAGCGTCGGAGCAGGCACGCTCGGGGTGCTCCGCCGGGTCACGCTCCCGTCTCTACGGCCGGCCCTTGCCGCGGCAGCGACCATCGTCACGCTCTACGTGCTCTCGGACTTCGGTGCCGTCTCCCTGATGGGATACTCCACCCTCACGACCGGTATCTACGTTCGCTACGAGTCGCTGCTCGACCGGGACGCGGCCGCAATTCTCGCCCTCGTCCTCGTCGGTCTCGCCGGGCTCCTCGTCATGCTCGCCGCACGCTTCAGGCTGCGCGGCGCCGTCCATCGCAGCACCCCGGGCACGGGGCGGGCCGCCCGCGTCGTCCGGCTCGGGCGATGGCGCTGGCCGGCGCTGTTCTTCTCCTCGGTCGTGACAGCGGTCTTCCTGGTGCTGCCGCTCGGCGTACTCCTCTGGTGGTCGTTCACGGGGGCTGGACGGCGCGGGATTCCGTGGGACTCCGCGCTCAACACCCTGGGGGTCTCCGCCGTCGCAGCTGCGTGCGCAGCGGTTGCCGTGCTCCCGGCAGCAGTGCTCGCCTGGCGCTTCCCCTCGCGGCCGGCCCGCCTGCTCGAGCGGCTCACCCTCCTCCCCACCGCCTTGCCGGGGATCGCGGTCGCGCTCGCGCTCGTGTTCTTCGGCGCCCGCGCCGGAGGCTTCCTGTACCAGAGCATCGGCCTGCTGGTGCTCGCCTATCTCGTGCGTTTCATGCCCTACGCGCTCGCATCGACACGGGCTTCCCTGGACACGGTCAACCCTCGCCTCGAGGAGGCGGCACGCTCTCTAGGCCGGCGTCAGCACGAGGCACTCGCCGCCGTCGTGTTCCCGCTCGCGCGCTCCGGCGTGCTGGCCGGCGCGGCGCTCGTGTTCCTGAGCACGCTCAAGGAGCTCCCCGCGACCTTGATCTTGCGGCCGATCGGCTTCGACACGCTGGCCACCGAGATCTGGACCGAGACCTCGCTCGCCGCGTATTCGGCGGTGGCACCGTCCGCGCTTCTGCTCGTCGCGATCGCGGCGCCACTCGTCTACGTCGCCTCCTTGCGTACCGCCTGGGACCTTGGCGCGGCCGAGTAGCGCCCGAGAACGCTTCCGCGACGTAGGATCCCTGGGTGGCACACGGGCATTCCGTCGACGACTACCTCGAGGTCATCTACTTTTTGGCCTTCCCCATCGGGGAGTACCGGCCAGCCGGCGAGACCGCAATCGCCTCGCGTGTGGCCGAGATGCTCGGCGTCTCTCGTGCCTCGGCGGGCGAGATGCTCAAACGCATGGAAAGCGACGGCCTGGTCGAGCGGGGCGAGCGCAAGGAGGCCCTGCTCACCACGGCGGGGATCGAGCGGGCCGAGCAGGTCGTCCGCAAGCACCGCATCATCGAGCGCTTCCTGACCGATTTCATGGGCTACACGCCATCGGAGTCCCACGTGCAGGCGGACGAGATGGGCGACACTTTCACCCCGGAGATGATCGAGCGGATCAACGCGCGGCTCGGCTACCCCGACCGTTGCCCGCACGGCTGGCCGGTCGAGCCGGATGTGGAGCACCGGGAGAACGCCTCCCTCGTCTCGCTGGCTGAGCTTGATCCCGGCACCTCGGCGGAGATCGTCCGCCTGGCCGAGCACGACGGCGACCTTCTGCACTGGTTCTACGACGAAGGCCTCGAGCCGGGAGCAGAAGTCGTCGTCGAGGAGCGCCAGCCGTCCGCCGGGCAGCTCAAGATCGCACTCGACGGCACACAGCGCGCGATCACGGAGAAGGCCGCGGCCGGCCTCTACGTCCGCCCTGCCTCATGATCCCTAACATTCTCCACACAATCCGCTCAGCTTCGGTTAACCCAGGACGCCGATGCTGAGCCCATTGCTGTGCGTCACCGAGACTGCGGAGGGGGAACGATGAGAGGACGACGGGTCGCGAGCGGGCTGTTGCTCGCCACGCTCGCATTGGCGCTCAGCGCGGGCGGCGCGCTGGCACACGGCGGTAACGGCAACGGCAAGGTGAGCTGCGAAGAGCGACTGGCGGCGATCGCCAAGGCCAAGGGCGTCACCGTCGAGCAGCTGAAGGCCGACCGCAAGGCCAAGGCTGTGGCCTGGGTCGACAAGCTGCTCGAGAAGAAGCTGATCTCCGCGGAGCGCGCGGCCGCGCTGAAGGCGAAGATCGCCGCTTCCGAGGGTTGCGCACCGCTCCTCGGCAGCCGGCGCGTCGGGCACGGCGGCGGCAAGCTGCGGGGCGGGTGGTTCCTGGGCGCGGGAGACGCCGTGCTCGCCTACCTCGGGCTGACGAAGGACGAGTTGCGGGCCGAGTTGCGGAAAGGACAGTCCCTGGCCGAGATCGCGGCGGCCAAGGAGAAGACCGTGGACGGACTCAAGGCCGTGATCACGAACGAGCTCAAGACCCACCTCGACAAGTGGCTTGCCGGCAAGCGGATCAGCCAGGAGCGCTACGACAAGGCTCTGGCCGCGCTGCCGCAAGTCGTCGACCGCATCGTCACCTTCAAGCATGGGGCGCGAGGCAAGGGAGCGAAGGACAAGCCGAAAGCGGCCACACCGTCCGGTGGCAGCTCGAGCTGACGCGCCGTCGTCCGGAAAGAACGCCCGAGGGCCCGCACTGAGCGGGCCCTCGTCGTTCATCAGCAGGAGCGGGAGCTGCGATGAGCCGCTACGCCACCTGCCCGAGCAGATTCGACGTCGTCTGGCCTGAGCCGCTGTCGCTCGGCGGCGGCCCGAAGCCACCATGATGGCCGCCACGCCCGGTGAACGTGCCGTTGATCATGGCGTCGAGTCGCTCGGTCTTCCGCTCGAGCAGCTCGTCGGCCTGGGCCTGCGTGAGGCGCCCGTCCTTGACCGCGGCGTCGAGCTCCGCCTTCTCGCTGTCGATCAACGCCTGCTTCAGACCCTCGACGGTCTTCCCCTGGGCCTTGGCGACCTCGGCCAGGGTCTTGCCGGCTGCAAGCTGCGTGCGGAGCTCCTCGACCGACAACCCGAGGAAGGTGGCGGCGTCCTCGAGGTGCCCGTCCGGGCCGCCGAACCCGCCGTGGTGGCCGAAGCCATCGCCGCCACGGAAGCCGAAGAACCGGCCTTCTCCCGACTCGATGCGCTCCTTCGCCGCGTCGGCCTGCTCCTTGGTGATCTTGCCGTCCGCAAGCGCCTGGTCGACCTGTTCGCTTGCGGCCGCCTTCGTCGCCTCGTCCAGCTTCTCGCGGGTGATTCCGAGATGCTTGGCGACCGAGTCCAGGAAGCCATTCGCCCCGGTGCCGCCGGTGGCGGCGAGCGCCGTGCCGCCGGCGGCGATGCCGAAGGCTCCGATCACGATTGCGGTCAGTATCGCTGTACGTCTTCGCATTGCAGTCCTCCTCTTGGTCGAGTTGGTCGGTTACCAGGAGCAGTGAAACGGTGTCGCCTAAGACCCTGCTGAGTCGCCGCTAAGAGGTTGGTAAGAATCGCGGGCGGCCCGGTGCGTGGCGAATGCGAAGGCGCGTTCACGCCACAACCCCGACTGCGATCGTGCCCAGATATCCCTTGCGCCCGCCTCAGCGCCGGGTGACTCGAGCTCGGCGGTGGAGCCTCCCGCATGGTCCCCCGTCGGCTGGTGGTCAGGCCGCCGCGGCGAACTCGGCTCCGCGTACGGTCGTGCCGCGCAACTCCTCCGGTGCGACCGTGACGTGCCACACGGGCTGCGGGAAGCGCTCCGCCGCCTTCCAGACGAGATCGCGCTCGAGCCAGTAGGAGCGACCCTCGGGGTGGGTGGCGACGAGGATCTCGTCTGCCGCGAAGACCGCGAGCGCGTCCCCGATCGCGAGGAGCGGGTCGGCGTCACCCACGACGCCCTCGGCGTCAACCCCGAGCCCGCGCAGGGCGGCCAGGCCGTCCACAAGCCGCCGGGTGGCGCCTCGGCGCGCTTCGCGGTCGTCGCTCAGCCAGTGTCTGAGGCGGCGGTTGAGCGCCGGCGCGACCAGGAGCACCTCTGACTGGCGGCCGGCCGTGCAGCGCGCGATCGAGCCGTGGAGCGTGCTTCCCGTGATCGTCTCGTTGGCGATCACGAGCAGCCGGTAGGTCGTATCGTGCGGGGACATGCGGGCCTCCTCTTGTGTTCGTCGTTGACGTCACGAAGCGAACACGCGGGAGCTGAGAGCGACCTGAGAGACGCCTGAGCCGGCCCTAAGAACTCTGTGCGGGAAGTGTGGCCGCGGCCTGCTCGGCAGCAATCCGGTCAGGGTGACCATTCGCGTCGAGAGGAGTGGCTGGGAAGGAAAGGCGCATCAGCGTGCCTCCGCCCGGCGCAGCCTCGGCGCGAACCGACCCGCCGTGGGCGTCGGCGACCTGCTTGACGATCGCGAGGCCAAGACCCGAGCCGGGGAGGCTTCGCGCGGACGTTGCTCGGTAGAAACGGTCGAAGACGAAGGGCAGGTCGGCCTCGGCGATGCCGGGGCCATGGTCGCGCACGGTGACCTCGCCCTCTGCGACCGCAACCTCGATCGGAGCGTCGGGCGGGCTCCACTTGGCGGCATTGTCGATCAGGTTCGATACTGCGCGGTCGACGGAATCGCGAACCGCGGTGATCATCGACTGCGCCAGCCGGGGGACGATCGTGAGCCCGGGTCGATCTCTGAGCGCCCGCGCGATCGCGTCCGCGGCGACGAGATCGAGGCGCACGTCGTCGGGATCTGCCGCCGCGCTGTCCCCGCGTGCCAGCTCAACCAGCTCCGCCACGAGGACGCTCATCTCCTTCAGCTGGTCGGAGACGTCGCGCAGGATCCCCGCACGCTCCACGGGCGGCAGGGACTCCGCACGGTCGAGCACGTCGATGTTGGTGCGCAGGCTCGTCAGCGGGGTGCGAAGCTCGTGGGAGGCGTCCGCGACGAGCTGGCGCTGGGAACGGACGGACTCCTCCAGGCTCGCCAGCATCGTGTTGAACGTCTCCGCCAGCCGGCCGAGCTCGTCGCGTCCACCATGGTCGATGCGGTGCGTGAGATCGCCCGTCTCGGTCACACCCTCGGCTGTCCGCGTGAGCCGGCGCACGGGCGCGAGCGCGGTGCGGGCGACCAGCAAGCCGAGGCCGCCCGCAAGCCCGATCCCTCCGAGGGCCACCACCAGCAGCCAGCCGCGAAGGCGGGCGAGCGTAGCGTCCACCTCCTCCAGCGAGCGGGCGAGCTGCACGGCATATCGCGCGGTGCCACCGTCGGCGATACCCCCGCCCCTGGGTCCCCGGCCGGCGACGGCGGGGAGCGTGAGCACCCGGAGGTGCGTGCCGGAGACGGTCACGTCGCGAAAGAACAGGTCGCTGTCACCGGCAGCCACGGCGCGATCACGGGCGATCAGGGGTACTCGCGCGTCCCGACGACCATCGCGCGGCAGGATCGGCTCGCCGCTCTCCGGCACGAGCTGGATGTAGATCGGCGCGCGGCCGAACGGCTCCCGCGGCAGGTCCAGAATCGTGTCTCCCGAGCCGGGGTCGACACCGATCCGGCCGAAGACGGCGCTTCCCCGTTCCGTCAGCGCCTCGTCCACGTCCCCGCGCAACTGGTCGCGGACGACCACGTAGGTCGCTGCCGAGGCGGCGGCGACCGCGATCGCCACGGCCAGGGCGCCGGCGAGCGCGATGCGCAGACGGAAGCTCATCGCTCGCGCAGCGCGTACCCGACGCCGCGCACCGTCTGGATCAGGCGCGGTCTGCCGGCGGTCTCCGTCTTGCGCCTCAGATAGCCGATGTACACGTCGA
Source organism: Gaiella sp. (assembly GCA_046160185.1). Taxonomy (GTDB): domain Bacteria; phylum Actinomycetota; class Thermoleophilia; order Gaiellales; family Gaiellaceae; genus Gaiella. The sequence goes on from JBJXGY010000180.1 coordinate 16,515, forward strand.
GCGAGTTCGAGCTCGCGCCGAAGTCGTAGCCCCACACCCGCTCGAAGATCACCGAGCGCGTCAGCACCTGGCGTGGGTTGCGCAGAAAGAGCTCGAGCAGCGAGAACTCGGTGCGCGTCAACTCGATCGGCTCGCCGTCACGAGCCACCTCGCGAGTCGTCGGGTCGAGCGTGAGGTCGGCGAAGCGCAGCACCTCGGTCTCGTCGATCCCCGCTCGTCGGAGCAGCGCGCGCAGCCTGGCGAGCAGCTCTTCCAGCGCGAAGGGCTTGACGACGTAGTCGTCGGCGCCGGCATCGAGCCCGGCCACGCGATCTGCGACCTCGTCCCGCGCCGTGAGCATGAGCACGGGCACATGGTTGCCCGACCGGCGCAGCCGGCGGCATGCCTCGAGCCCGTCGAGCGCCGGCATCATCACGTCGAGAATGACCGCGTCAGGTTGCTGCTCGGCCCCGGCCAGCTCGAGCGCACTCAGGCCGTCCGCCGCAGTCACCGTCTCGTAACCCTCGAGCTGGAGGGCACGGCGCATCGACTCACGAACGGCGGCATCGTCATCGACGACGAGAACCTTCATACCCTCATTCTGCGGGCGGCGTCTGAGATCCGGTTAAGAACTCGAGTCACAACGAAGCCTGGGTCGCATCATCTGATTCGCACCTCACTCGGTCGTCGGCGCCCGTCCCATCAGGCCCGAGACGAGCTCGGCGAGCGACGTGCCTGCGAGCACGGCGCACACGCCCTCGGTGATCGGCATCTCGACCCCGAGGCGGTGACCGAGGTCGCGCAGCACCGGCGCCGTGGTCAGCCCCTCGACGACGTGGCCGATGCTGGTCACCGCCTCGTCGGCGGAGTGCCCCTGGGCGATCAGCTCACCCGCCCGGCGGTTGCGGCCCGAGGGCGACCAGCAGGTGACGATGAGGTCGCCCATGCCCGTGAGCCCGGCGAAGGTGTCGGGCTTGGCGCCGGCCGCCTCCGCCAGCCGACGCATCTCGGCGAGCCCACGCGTGACCAGGGCCGCCTTGCCGTTGTCGCCGAGCTTGAGGCCGTCGGCGCCACCGGCGGCGAGAGCGATCACGTTCTTCGCCGCCGCGCACAACTCGACGCCGACGAGGTCGTCGTTGACATAGACCCGAAACATCGGCGAGATGATCTCGGCCTGCAGCCTGTCGGCGAGTCCCTCCTGCTCGCTCGAGACGACCGCGGCTGCGGGGAGCCCGCGCGCGATCTCGTCGGCGATGTTCGGGCCCGAGAGCACAGCGATCGGCCTGTCGTGAACGAGGGTCGAGAGGCGCGCGCCTGTGGCGGGATCGAGACCCTTGGTCAGGCTGAGAATCGGGGCGCTGCCCGGGAGCGACGGGATGACGGCGCCGAACGCGCGGCTCGGCACCGCCACCACGACGAGGTCGGCCGACGCGATGGGCGCCCGTTCGACGGTCTCGAAGGTGATTCCGCTCAGGTCGGCGACGGGAAGGTACCTCTCGTTGCGTCCGGTCGACCGCATCGCCGCGACCTGCTCGGGGCTGCGGGCCGCCAGGGTCACGGCGTGACCACGCTCGCGCAGCACGACCGCGAACGCAGAGCCCCAGGCCCCACCGCCGACGACGACGACGTTCATTCGCTCTTGCGGAAGTCGATGGAGACCGGTACGCCCTCCAGCTCGAAGCGGCGCCGGAGCTCGTTCTCGACCCAGTAGCCGTAGTCGCGTGTCACCAGACCCGGATCATTCACGAAGATCCGCAGTCGCGGAGGGCGCACGGCGGTTTGGGTTCCGTATAGCAGCTTCAGCCGGCGCCCCCGCCCGGCCGGACCGGGCCGCGCCTCCCGCAACTCGGCGAGCCCTTTGTTCAGCAGTGGGGTCGGGATGCGGGTCGTATGCTTCTCGAACAGTTCCTCGACGCGCTCCAGCAACCGCGTCAGCCCCCGCCCCGTCTTGGCCGAGACCGCGATCACCGGTGGGCGCTGGCGCAGCCGCCTGTGCAGCAGGCCTCGCATCTCGACCAGGTCGACGGTCGTCAGGTCCCATTTGTTGAGCACGACGAGCGTGGAACAACCCGCCTTGCGTGCGACGTCGGCCACGGCCAGATCCTGCTCCACCACCCCCTGCTCCGCGTCGATCAGGACGAGCGCGACATCCGCACGCTGCGCTGCCTCCAACGCCCGCAGCTCGCTGTAGTACTCGATGCCCTGACGCTGACGGCGCTTGCGACGAAGCCCCGCCGTGTCGACGAGCCTGAACGTGGTGTCCCCCCGGGTCAGCACCGTGTCGATCGAGTCCCGCGTGGTGCCGGGCACGTCGCTCACGATCACCCGCTCCTCGCCCAGCAGAGCGTTCAGCAGCGACGACTTGCCGACATTGGGCCGGCCGAGGATCGCCACGCGGATCGCCTCGTCCCCCACCTGCAGTTCCCCCGTCCCCGGCAGCCCGCCGACGATCAGGTCGAGCAGGTCACCGGTCCCGTGACCGTGCAGACCGGAGAGCGGAATCGGCTCGCCCAGGCCGAGCCGGTGCAGCTCGAGGGCGAGCGAGTCCTTTCGGGGATCGTCGATCTTGTTGGCGATCAGCAGGATCGGCTTGCGCGACGCGCGCAGGATTGCCGCCAGCTCCTCGTCACCTGGGGTGACACCGGCGCGTGCGTCGACGACGAAGAGCACGAGATCCGCCTCGGCAACCGCTGCCTTCGCCTGCTGCGCGATCAGCTTGCCGAACGGCCCGGTGTCGGCCTCGTCCACACCGCCGGTGTCGACGAGCCGGAACCAGGTGCCCGTCCACTCGCACAACAGGTCCTTGCGATCACGGGTAACTCCCGGCGTCTCGTGCACGACGGCCGCACGCGACTGCGTGAGCCGGTTGACGAGCGTCGACTTGCCGACGTTGGGGAAGCCGACGACGGCAACCGTGCCGGCGAGGGGCGGCGTGTCCGCTTCGCTCATGACGGGCGTGCCGGGGGCGTACCGGCCGGCCGGCCGAGTGCGTGCATCTCGACCAGCCAGTCGAACAGCCGGCGGATCTCCAACTGGAGTTGGTGCGACGCTTCCTTGTAGCCCTTGCCACCGCGCGGCAGGCCTTCGAAGCGCATCGGCTCGCCGAAGGCGATCGAGACCGGATGGAAGTTGCCGGGCTTCCAGGTCTGGGAGCCGTGCACCGCCACCGGGACGATCGGCACGTTCTCCTGCAGCGCGACCATCGCGGCGCCGGCCTGCACCTCCCCCGGAACCCCCGACAGCTGCCGCGTGCCCTCCACGAAGAGCCCGAGCGCGAGGCCGTCCTGGACGACCTTGCGCATGGTGCGGACAGCGTCGCGGTCGGACTCGCCGCGCCGCACGGGGAAGCAGCCGAAGGCCCGGATCAGCTGTCCGAGCCCGGGCACACCGTGCGCCTCCATCTTGGCCATGTAATGCAGCGTGCGCGGGCTGGCCGCGCCGAGCGCGGCCGGATCGAGCCAGTGGAAGTGGTTGCAGCCGACCACCACCCCACCCGTCATGGGCACGCGCTCCCGACCGTAGACCTTGAGCCGTGCGAACACGCTGACCACGGGCCCGATCGTCACCCGGCCCACCGCCCAGACGGCGTCGGTGGCGTTCATCGTCTCGCCTCGACGAGGCCGGCGATCACGTCGACGACCTCCTCGATGGAGAGCGAGGTCGTGTCCACCTCGACGGCATCGTCGGCGCGATGGGTGTTGGCAGCGTCCCGCTCGTCCCGGCGGCGAAGCTCGCCGGCGAGCGATTCCGCGTCCTCTCCGTCGCGCTCGGCGTGTCGTCGCCGCGCCCGCACCGCCGGGTCGGCGACGAGCCAGACCTTGACCTGGGCACCGGGCACCACGATCACGCCGATGTCTCGCCCCTCGATCACCGAGTCTCCGCCGTTTGCGAGCTCTCGCTGGCGGCCGCGCATCACCTCACGAACCTCGGGGTGACGGGCCACGGTGGGCACCGACGCGTCGATCTCGGTGCGGCGGATCTCTTGCGTCACGTCGTGCCCCGCGATGAACACGCCGCCGTCGCCCTCCACGAAGGTCACGGGCTCTCGTGCCGCCAGCTCGGCGAGGCCGACCCCGTCGTCCAGCGCCACCCCCCGCTCGAGCGCGAGCCAGGCGAGCGCCCGGTACATGGCCCCCGTGTCGAGATAGCGGAAGCCGAGGCGCACGGCGAGCGCCCGCGCGACCGAGCTCTTCCCGGCCCCGGCGGGGCCGTCGATCGCGACGATCACAGCTTGTCCTCGTCACGCCACGACTCTCGACCCTCGGCCTCGGCCCCCAGGCGGTCGAGCAGCTCGAAGAAGGTGGGGAAGCTGACGTCCACGCAGTCCGCGTCGACGATACGGACGCCACCCTGGCTCGCCAGGCCCGCGACGGCGCCGAGCATCGCGATGCGATGGTCGCCCCGGCTTTCCAGGCGACCGCCTCGAGGCCGCGTGGGGATGCCTCGGACGACGAAGCCGTCGGGCGCGGAGCGAATCCGCGCGCCAACCGCCTTCAGCCCGTCCACCACAGCCTCGATACGGTCGGACTCCTTGGCGCGCAGCTCCGAGGCGTCCTTCAGCCGGCTCTCGCCGCGGGCCACCGCGGCGGCGAGCGCGAAGAGCGGGAGCTCATCGACCGCGCTCGGGACCTCCTTACCGGACACCCGGGTGGCGACGAGCTCGGCACTCCGCACTTCGAGGTCTCCCCCGGGCTCACCGCCGATCTCGCGACGGTTGTAGATCGTGACGTGCGCTCCCATCCGGTCGAGGATGTCCAGCAGGCCGGTGCGTCGTGGGTTGAGATTGATTCCGTGGAGGTGGATCTCGGAGCCCGGTACGACGGTGGCGGCGACGATGAACGGGGCAGCCGAGGAGAAGTCACCGGGCACCTCCACGTCGCCCAGCCGGAAGCCATCGCTCGGCCACACGGTGACGCTCCCCGGCCGGCGCTCGACCCTGACGCCGGCGGCCTCGAGCATCCGCTCCGTGTGATCCCGGGTCGGCTCCGGCTCGACCACGGTCGTCTCGCCGTCACGCGCGTAGAGCCCCGCCAGCAAGACCGCCGACTTCACCTGGGCTGAAGCCACCGGCAGCTTGTAGCTGATCGAGGTCAGCGGTCGGCCCTGGATCCTGAGCGGCAGGCCGCCGCCGGCGGTCTCCACCACGGCTCCCATCAGCGCGAGTGGATCGGTGATACGGGACATGGGCCGGCGCGAGAGGGACTCGTCGCCCACCAGCTCGAACTCCTTCCGTTCCTGTCCCGCGAGGATTCCCGCCAGCAGCCTGACGAGCGTGCCCGCGTTGCCGCAGTCGATCGGCGCCGCCGGCTGCTCCAGTCCGCGCAAGCCGACTCCGTGGATGACGAGCGTCTCTTCGTCGTCGTCGACAACCTCGACGCCGAGCGCCCGGACGGCGTCGACCGTGGCCTGGGTGTCGGCCGACCGACCGAAACCGGTGACGCGGGTCGTGCCGTCGCCGATGGCGCCGAGGAGCACGGCGCGATGCGAGATCGACTTGTCGCCGGGAACGCGTAGGTGACCGGCCAGCCTCGGCAAGGGCTCGATCTCGAGGATGCCGCTCATTCCTCGATCACGGGAGCCGCGAGCACCCCGTAGCCCTGGGCCTCGAGCAGGGCGACGGCACGCTCCGCGTCGGCCTCTCCGTTGACGACGATCGCGAGCGTGCCCCCGCGCTCCGTGGAGAGGTGGTCCATCTCGAAGTCTTCGATGTTGATCCGCTCCGCGCCGAGAGCCTGGAAGATCGCGGCGAGCACTCCCGGTCGGTCGGGGATGTGCACGCGCAGGCGGTGCAGCGCTCCCGGGTCGTCGAACGCACCTTGCAGCAGCCGCCGCCGGTGGCCGCTCGCCTCACCGATCCACTTCGCGAGAAAGCCTGCGTCGCTTCGGGCGAGGGCGGTTTCCACCTGTTCGATCCGGCGGCGATGCTCGGCCAGTGCCTCCCCGAGCGCCTCCCGGTTGTCGAGAAAGATGTCCACCCACACCCGAGGATTGGAGCCGCCGACCCGCGTCATGTCCCGCAACGAGCCGCCGGCCGCCTGCAACGGATCGTGACCGTCCACGCGATTCCCACCGGTCTGGTGGAGGAGGACGTTGGCCAGGACGTGCGGAAGGTGGCTGGTCAGGCCGACGAGGCGGTCGTGGGCGTCGGGATGGATGGCGACCGGTTTCGCACCGAGTCCGGCGACGAAGCCGTGCAGCACCCGTAGCCGCTGCGGCGGGGTGGCCGCGGCCGGCGTCAGGAACCAGGTGGCGCCGATGAAGATGTCGGCATTCGCCCGTTCGGGACCGCGCGTCTCGGCCCCACAGATCGGGTGGCCCCCGATGAACCTCGCGTCGTCGCCTGCGGCTCCGCACACGCTCGCCTTCGTCGAGCCCACGTCCGTGACCGTCGTCTCTTCACCAGCCGCGCGCAGACAGTCCGCGACGACCTCGGGAAGCGAGACCACGGGAACGGCGACGACCGCCAGGTCGACGCCGGCGACCGCCTCTTCGAGCGAGCCGGCGGGGAGCACCGCGCCCTTCTCGGCGGCCACGGCAAGCGAGCCGGGATCCGGATCGAAGCCGCGCACGTCCTCGACCCCGGCGCGCCGGGCCGCGAGTGCGACCGAAGCGCCGATCAGTCCCGTCCCGACGACCGCCAGTGAGCGGACGGCGGCGCTCACCTGCCGCGCATCAGCTCGGCGATGAGGAACGCACAGTCGAGTGCCTGGCGCGCGTTGAGCCGCGGGTCGCACAGGGTCTCGTACCGCTCCACGAGGTGCTCCTCGCGTACGTCGCCCGAGCCCCCGAGGCACTCCGTCACGTTCTCGCCCGTGAACTCGAGGTGGACGCCGCCGGGCCAGGTACCGACCTCGAGGTGCGCTGCGAAGAACCCGTCGATCTCGGCCATCACGTCGTCGAAGCGCCGGGTCTTGTGCCCGCTCGGGGCGACGAACGTGTTCGCGTGCATCGGGTCGCACGCCCAGACGGCGGGAATCCCGCTGTCGCGAACGGCGCGCAGAAGCGGCGGCAGAAGGTCACCGACGCGCTCGGCGCCCAGGCGTGTGATGAAGGTGAGCCGCCCAGGTACGCGGCGCGGATTGAGCCGCTCGGCCAGCGCCACGGCTTCGTCGCCGGTCGCCGTCGGGCCCAGCTTGACCCCGATCGGGTTCTCGACACCGGAGAGGAACTCGACGTGGGCGCCGTCGATCTGGCGCGTGCGCTCGCCGATCCACAGGAAGTGCGCCGAGCAGTCGTACCAGAGCCCGGTCGTGGAGTCCTTGCGGACGAGCGGCTCCTCGAAGTCGAGGAGCAGGCACTCGTGGCTCGTGTAGACGTCCACCTCGTGAACCGCGCCCGTGCGCTCGAGGTCGATGCCGATCGCCTGCATGAAGCGGAGCGCGCGATCGATCTCGCTCGCGATCGACTCGTAGCGGACGCCCTCGGGCGATGCCTGCACGAATTCCTGGTTCCACGTGTGGACGCGCGTGAGGTCGGCGAATCCGCCCTTTGTGAACGCGCGAAGCAGGTTGAGCGTCGACGTGGCCTGGTAGTAGGCCTGGATCATCCGCTCCGGATCCGGTGTGCGCGCCTCGGCCGTCTCTGCCTCCGAGTGGACGATGTGCCCGCGAAACGACGGCAGTTCCACCCCGTTCACCTGCTCGACCGGCGACGAGCGCGGCTTGGTGAACTGGCCGGCCATGCGACCGACCTTGACGACGGGCAGCGTCGCCCCGTACGTCATGACCGCGGACATCTGCAGCAAGACCTTCAGCTTCTCGCGGATCTGCACGGCCGAGACGTCGCGGAAGGATTCGGCGCAGTCCCCCGCCTGCAGGAGAAGCGCGCGCCCCTCGGCAACTCCCGCCAGGGAGGCCAGGAGGTTCCTCGCCTCGCCTGCGAACACGAGCGGAGGCAGTTCCCGCAGCCGGTCGCGTGCGGCAGCAAGCGCGGCGGAATCCGGCCACACGGGTTGCTGCTGCGCCGGGTGCGCGCGCCACGAGTGTGGGGCCCACCCGGTCTGGGTCACGGTCATCGCTCCAGTGTACGCGCGTGCTTTTGACAATTGGCTCCGGAGCCGATACAGAGAACGAGAACGATGTCCGCTATCCATCACCTCAGTCTTTTCTGGCGCGCCTGACCGGGCGACGACCATGCGCGCGCCGGAGGCAGGGCGCTGCGTTTCTGATGGCGAAAGGACGGACATGAGGATCTTCTCGGGCATCCAGCCCACGGGCGACAAGCATCTCGGCAACTACATAGGCGGGTTCCGCCAGTACGTGGAGACCTCTCTCACAGGAGAGGCGTTCTTCTGCATCGTCGACCTGCACTCGGTCACGGTCGACTACGACCCGAGCGACCTCCGCGAGCGCACACTCGACCTCTACGCGATGCTGATCGCAACGGGCCTCGACCCGGAGCGCTCGACGGTGTTCGCACAGAGCCACGTCACGGCGCACGCAGAGGCATGCTGGCTGCTCTCCGCTGTCGCCAGCTACGGCCAGTTGGGCCGCATGACGCAGTTCAAGGACAAGGGCTCAGGGCGAGAGTTCGTCTCCACCGGTCTCTTCACCTACCCGGTGCTGATGGCGGGCGACATCCTCCTCTACCAGACCGACATCGTTCCCATCGGCGACGACCAGCGACAGCACCTGGAGCTCGCGCGCGACGTCGCCGAGCGCTTCAACGCTCGATTCGGTCAGACCTTCGTCGTCCCCGCCGGCGTCTACCCCGAGGTCGGCGCACGGATCATGGATCTCCAGGAACCGACGAAGAAGATGTCCACCACCGGCGGCAGCGAGCAGGGAACGGTGCGGCTGCTCGACGATCCCGACGTGCTGCGGAAGAAGTTCAAGACCGCGGTCACCGACTCGGGTCGCGAGATCCGCCGCGGGGACGACAAGCCGGGAATCTCGAACCTGATCGACATCCTCTCGGTGGCCACCGGCAAGACCCCGGGGGAGATCGAGGTGGAGTACGAAGGCTCTGGCTACGGCCAGTTCAAGGCGGACGTCGGCGAGGCGGTGGTGGCGCTGCTCGAGCCGATCCGGACGCGCTATACGGAGCTGCGGGCCGATCCCGGTGAGCTGGTCAGACTGCTCGGCGTGGGCGCGGAGAAGGCCGAAGCTGCGTCGGCGCCGACGCTCGGGCGGATGTACGAGGTAATGGGGTTCGTGCCCCGCGGGTAGGCGCCGCCGGCCGGTCTGGCGGGCCTGGCGGGCAGGCGGCGCGCTACTTCAGGGCTTGCCAGCGACCTACCCGGCCTGGCTCTCGCCCACGGCCGCGGCGCGACCCCCGGAAGGCAACGCCGCTGGTGAGCCTCTCAAGGGGCCCAAGAACCCACGTGCCGTCGCTCAGAACACCGCGCCCAGCCGATCACAGCCCGACCAGCTTCCGCAGCGCTGCCACCTCTGCCCGGCTGAGCTCCCGCCACTCTCCCTCGCCGAGCTTGCCCACCCCGAGCCCCGCGTATCCCGTCCGGCGCAGGCGCCGCACGGGGTGCCCGATCGCCTCACACATCCGCTTCACCTGCCGGTTTCGACCCTCGTGGATCGTCAGCTCGAAACGCGGGCCAGCGAGCCGCCGCACACGGGCCGGCGCCGTCATCCCGTCCTCGAGCTCGACGCCGGAGCCGAGCATGGCCAGCTGCGCATCGGTCGGCGTCCCCTCGACCTCGGCCAGGTAGGTCTTCTCCACGCGGTAGCGCGGATGGGCGAGCCGGTGCGCGAGCTTGCCGTCGTTCGACAGCAGCAGGACGCCGGTGGTGTCGATGTCCAGCCGCCCGACGGGCACGACCCTGGGCTCGACGGCCACCAGGTCGACGACCGTGGGGCGGCCCTGCGGGTCGCGCGCAGTCGTCACCACGCCTGCGGGCTTGTGCAGGAGGACGGTCGAGAGACGTGCCTGGGCCACCACCTTCCCGTCGACCTCCACCCGGTCGCGCGCGCCCACGTCGGTGTTGAGCTGCGCAACCGAGCCGTTGACCTTGACTCGCCCCGCCTTCACGAGCTCGTCCGCGCCCCGCCGGGAGGCGACCCCTGAGCGCGACAGGAAGGCGTTGATGCGCATGACAACCGTTACCCTGCCACGCATGTCCGACTACGCCGAGCTCACCCGCTGTCTCGCGGAGCTGATCGTCCGTGGCGGCTGCAACCTCCAGCCCGGCCAGATCCTTGCCATCACCACCTCACCCGGCAAGGAAGAGCTGACCCGCGAGGTGGCGCGTGTCGGATACGAGCACGGGGCCCGCTGGGTCGACGTGCTCAGCAACGACCCGTGGGTCAAGCGTTCGCGGCTCGAGCTGGCGCCGGAAGACAGCCTCGAGTTCGTCCCGCCCTGGATGGTCGAGCGGCTGGAGTGGCTCGGCCGCGAGCGGGCTGCCCGCGCCACGCTCGAGGGCCCCGTGGCGCCGCACCTGCTCAACGGGATCCCAGCCTCGCGAACGGGCCGCGACCTGCTTCCCTACCTCCCGAACACCGGCCGAGTCGTCAACGAACGGACGACCAACTGGACGGTCGTGCCCTGCCCCTCCCGCGGCTGGGCCGAGTCGGTCTTCCCCGAGCTCGACGGGGACGAGGCCTACGACCGGCTGTGGCGCGAGATCGCCCACGTCTGCCGGTTGGAAGCCGCCGACCCGGTGGCGGCGTGGCACGAACGGGCCGAGGAGCTGGAATCGGCCGCAGCTCGCCTCACCGAGCGCCGCTTCGACGCCATGCACCTGCGCGGCGCCGGCACCGATCTCACCATCGGCCTGCTCCCGTCCTCACGCTGGAACGCGGCCGGCGCAACGACGGTGTGGGGCCTCCATCACTTCTCGAACCTGCCGACTGAGGAGGTCTACACGACGCCGGATCCCGAACGTACCGAGGGGATCGTCCGCTCGACGAAGCCCCTGCAGCTGTACGGGACGCGCATCGACGGCATCGAGGTCGAGTTCCGGGGTGGGCACGCGGTGCGGATCGATGCGGCCGTGGGCGCAGATGCGCTGCGCGCCGCCGCCGCCCGGGACGAGGCGGCGGGACGCCTTGGAGAGCTCGCCCTCGTCGACGGCAGCGGCCGCATCGGCCCGCTCGGCACCGTCTTCGGCAACACCCTGCTCGACGAGAACGCCGCGAGCCACATCGCGATCGGGAACGGCTACCTCGTGACCGTCGAGGACGAGAACGACCACCCCCGCGTCAACA
>JBJXGY010000181.1:0-17264 GCA_046160185.1 Gaiella sp.
AGCCCGGCCGGGGCGAGGCCGGTGAGGCGGACGTCCAGTCTGCTCGGCGCACGCCCCGCATCCTCGGCGCGTTCCTTGCGCGCCACGGCGGCCCGAACCACGCGGCCTCCGACGTAGCGCGCAGGCTCGCGGGGGAACCAGCCGGCGCGGTTGCGAGGGAAGTGGCCATGCGGTGTCTCCGGGAACCCGGCGGCTGCCCACTCGTCGTCACGGCGCAACGCCCGGGAGGCGAGGATGCGGCCGGCCACGAACGTGGGGCCGACGCCGTTCCCGGAGAAGCCGAAGCCGTAGAGGACGTCGTCCCGGCCGCCAAGGCGGCCGAAGAAGGGGACGGCGGCAGGCGTGCGGTCGATCGGCCCGTTCCAGGAGTGCGTCACCTTCGCTGCCGCGAGCGCGGGCTGGCCGGCGCGCATCTCCGCGGCGACACCAGCGGCGCGCGGCGAGGGCCCCTCGAAGGCCTTACCCACGCGGCCGCCGAAGGCGAGCGCGCCGCCGCCCTTGCCCCACGCCATGCGCCCGTCGCGGGTGGTGCGGTAGTAGTTCACGAGCATCTTGCAGTCGGAGACGCAGAGCCCGGTGTCCCAGCCGATGCGCTCGAACACCTCGGGCACCGGCTCGGTGGCGACGACGTCGCTCGCCACGACCGCCAACGAGCGCCGGAGCTCCGGCAACCGCGCGATCCAGGCGTTGAGCGCGAGCACCACGGTCGTTGCCGTGATCGAGCCGCCCGCAGTGCGCACCCGCGGCGGCCGGTCGCGCACGAGTGAGGTCATCGGCGAGCCCTCGTAGATCCGAACGCCGCGCTCCAGTGCGACCCGCCGCAGCCCGCGCGCAAGCAGAGCGGGCTGCACGCTCGCGCCGATTTCCTCGAACACCCCGCCGAGGTGCGTCGGTGTGCACGCCGCCTCGGCGGTCTCTTCGGCAGTGAGAAGGCGGAACGGCGACTGGCCGGCCGCAGCGACAGCAGCAAGCGTGGGCTCCCACGCACCCATCTGCGGCTGACTGGTCGCGGCCCAGAGCCAGCCGTCCGGGCGGAAGTGGGCGTCGATGCCGTGTGCGTCGCAGAAGCGGCCGATCTCCCCCACGGCGTCGGCCGAGGCCGTGGCCAGCCGGACGGCCTCGTCGGTGCCGAGCGTCTTCTGGAAGGAGGCAAACTTGGCCCACCAGGTGAGCACGAAACCGCCGTTTCGACCGCTCGCACCGCCGCCGCAGATGTCCGACTCGACCACGGCGACGTCACACGAGGGGTCGAGCTCCTTCAGCCGCAGCGCCGTCCAGAGCCCGGCATAGCCGCCGCCGACGATGCACACGTCCGCGCGCGCCTCACCGGCGAGTGGCGGACAGCCGTCTTCGCCCGGCTGGGCGAGTGCTTCTTGGAGCCACAGGCTGCGGATCACGCCCACATCCTGTCACCGCCGCCGCCCCGCCGGTACACGGAAGGCGCCCGCAGCGCCCGGGCCCCTCCTCCGGGACGGGCTTCTTCCCTTGGCGCGGAGGCGTCTCTGAAGAGACGCTCGACGCTTGCGGAGTCGGCTACAGCGCCTCGATGGCGCCGTTCGCGGCGGAGCGGTAGAGCGCCTCGATCGTGCGCGCTTGTCCGAGAGTCTCCTGACGGTCGACGAGCGGAGGCTCGTCACCGGCGACGGCACGAGCCAGATTCTCCAGCTGGCAGGTGTAGGAATCCGCCTCCGGCACCGGCAAGGTCTCGACGGTACCGTCGGCCCGAACGATCTCCACGCGGCCCCCGAGGTCGGCGCGCCACGGGCCCGTCAGCCGCATGAGCCCGTCGTCCCCCACCACCTCGAGGCCTTGCCGGTTGGTGAGCGCGAACGAGCAGTCGAACTGTGCGACGACATCGTCGGGGAAGCGCATGGTGCCGTGGAAGGAGATGTCGCAACCGTTGTCGAGCAGCACCTGCTCGCCGAGCACATGCAGCGGCTCTGCGCCGGCCATCAGCCGCGAGCCAGAGACGCAGTAGCACCCGACGTCCATCAGCGACCCACCTTCGAGATCGGCGTTGACGCGGATGTTGCCCATGTCTGAGAGCGGGAAGCTGAACGCTGCACGAATCAGGCGGACGCGCCCGAGCGTGCCGCTCTCGATCATCTCCCGCGCCATCGCGATCTGCGGGTGGTGGCGGTACATGAACGCCTCCATGAACACCCGTCCGGCTGCGGCGGCCGCCGCGTACGCCTCCTCCACCTCGGCCGGATGCCGCGTGTAGGGCTTCTCGCAGAGCACGTGCTTGCCGGCGGCGAGCGCCCGGAGCGTCCATTCGTGATGCATCCCGTTCGGCAGCGAGATGTAGACGGCGTCCACCTCGGGATCGGCGAGCAGCGCGTCATAGGAGCCGTGCGACCGTGAAAGCCCCTTTTCGTTTGCGTATGCCTCACCCTTCACCGCGTCGCGGCTGCCCACCGCGACGACGCCGACGAGCGACGTCTTGGCGGCGCCACCGAGGATCGCGTCGTTGATCTTGGCGGTCGAGAGTAGACCGAGCCGTAATGCAGTCACAAAGTCTCCCTGTCTGTCGCGGCGAATGCGTCAATCATTCAGTTCGCACCCGGAGCTGATCACATACTCTACACATCTTGTGCCTAAGCGTGTACCATCAGACCGATGGCACGTTCCGCGAACCGCCTCAACGTCACCCTCGACGACGAGCAATGGCTGAAGCTGCAGCGACTGGCTGAGCGTACCCGTGTGAACGAGGGCACGATCGCCCGGTCGCTCCTGTCCTCCGCGCTCGACGATGCCGATCCTGACGCGCGAAGCGTGACAGCGCTCCTCGACGGGATTCCCGGAGCGCTGGCGCGTGCCCATGCAGGTGCAGCGGAAGCTGCGCGGGGCAAGGTCGTCCCGCTCGACGCGCTGTAGCCCGCGTGCCGACGGTCGTCCTCACCCCGACGGCTGTCGCCGATCTCGATCGCTTGATCCTCACGCACAGCCTGTCGGCGGACACGCGAACACGGTTGGCGCGCAGCCTTCGGCCTCTGGAGGAGTTCCCGCTCCTCGGCGCCCAGCTCGAGGGTGAATGGTCACAGTTCCGCTTCCTACTCGGCCCATGGCGATGGATGCTTCTCGTCTACACGTACGACGAGACTGCCGACCGTGTTGCCGTCGTGACGATCCAAGACGGTCGCAGCAGCCGGGCGGCGGCCACTACTGGACGGGCCTGAGCGCCGGATACAGCTCACGGAAGCGCGGGTAGACCGTCTCGTACACCGCCTGCCAGGAGGGGTCTGGCTCGACCGTGCCCGTGACTCGCACGCATGTTGCGGCGGCCTCGTCAACCGTGGCGAAGAGCCCTCCGGCAACCGCGCCGAGGAGGGCGGCGCCGTACGCAGACCCGTCGTCGACGGCGACGCGCTCGATCGTGAGCCCGAGTACCGAAGCGCAGATGCGAAGCCACAGATCGGAGCGGGCGCCGCCCCCGGAGGCTCGCGCGACGGCCGGGGTGGCGTCGAGCGCGCGCAGCAACTCGAGTGAGTCGCGCAGTCCGAAAGCGACGCCCTCGAGCACGGCGCGGACGAGCGCGCCGCGGTCGTGGCGCAGCGAGAGCCCGGTAAAGGCCCCCCGCGCCTCAGGGTCGGCATGTGGCGTGCGCTCGCCTTGCAGGTAGGGGAGGAAGACGAGACCTTCGGCCCCCGGCTCCCATCCTTCGGCCTCCGCCGTGAGCGTCGCGAAGTCGAGGTCGGGCGCCACCACGTCGTGGAGCCACTGCAGCGACCCGGCTGCGGCCAACATCACGCCCATCGCGTGCCAGCGACCGGGCACCGCGTGGCAGAAGGCGTGCACGCGTGCCTCCGGCTCGACCTGATACCGGGGCAGGGTGGCGAAGACGACCCCCGAGGTGCCGAGCACGATGGACACTGGGCCGGGCTCGACCACGCCGACACCGACCGCGGCGGCGGCACAGTCACCGGCTCCCGCCGCCACGGGCACGCCCTCGGCGGTGCGGCCCGACACGTCCGGCGATTCGAGCACCGGCGGCAGCCAAGCGGGATCGATTCCGAGCTCGGACGTCACCGGTTCACTCCAGGTCCGCGCGCCGACGTCGAGCAGCAGCGTGCCCGATGCGTCGGCGACGTCGATCGCCCACTCGCCCGTCAGTCTCAGTCGGATGTAGTCCTTGGGCAGGCAGATCCGCGCGATCCGCGCATAGCTTTCGGGTTCGTGCTCCCGGAGCCACAGGAGCTTCGGCGCCGTGAAGCCGGTCAGCGCCCGATTGCCGGTGAGCCCGATCAAACGCTCGAGCCCCACTCGCTCCTCGATCCAGGCGCATTCGGCGGCGGTGCGCTGGTCGTTCCAGAGGATCGCCGGCCGGATCACGCGATCGGCTCGGTCGAGGCACACCAGCCCGTGCATCTGCCCGGAGAGCCCGACACCCGCAATGTCGCGTCCGGCCGAGACCTCGGCCAGCGCCTCGCGCGAGGCCTCCCACCACAGCTCGGGATCCTGCTCCGACCAGCCTGGCGCAGGAGTAGAAAGCGGATAGAGCCGCTCCGCGCGGGCCACGACCTCCCCACCTGGCGCCACCGCCAGTGCCTTGACTCCCGTGGTGCCGACGTCGATCCCGACCGCGACGGTCACGTACCATCGCCTCGGTGCAGGTCACGCAGATCGCCGACGGGCTCTGGTGGTGGACCACCCACTACGGGGAATGGGGCGAGGTCGTCGGCTGCGCCTATCTCGAGGCCGACGACGCGATCGTGCTCATCGACCCGCTGGTACCCGAGGAGCCGGCCGAAGCCGACCGGTTCTGGCGTGCTCTCGATCGCGACGTGAAACGCGCCAGCGTGCCCGTGCACGTACTGATCACCGTGTACTGGCACGTTCGAAGCGCACGCGCGATGGTCGACCGCTACGACGCGAAGGTACACGCGCCGACAGGCGGGCGCGGGCCGGTCGCAAGACGTGTCGGCGTGCCACCGTCGACCTACTCCCCGGGGGACGCATTGCCCGGCGGCGTCAGGTCGTTCCCCACCGTACGGCGTAGCGAGGTGGCCTTCTGGATTCCCGCCCACTGGACACTGGTCGTGGGCGACGTCGTGCACGGCGCCGGCGCAGGGCGGCTGCGTTTCTGCCCTCCCTCCTGGCTTCCCGAGGGCTTGCACGCGAAGCTGCCGTCTGCCTTCGCGCCGCTGGCCGAGCTCCCCGTGGGGCGGGTGCTGACCTCGCACGGGGAACCGGTGCTCAGACACGGCCGGAGGGCACTGCGCGCGCTAGTCGCGGGCGCCTAGCGCCGCGTACACGAGCTCGTAGGCGCGAACCGCGTCCTTCTCCGCCTGCGCCTTGACGAGCTCTGCCTCGTCGATACGCCCGGAGACCTCCCAGATGAAGTTCCACTGCTTGACGGAGCGCGCGACCGCGGCCACACCGTCCTCCGTGTAGGGGTAGAGATCGAACCCGAGACGCTCACCGCGGTCGCCGTAGTTGGCGCGCCGCAGCTCCAGAGCGAGCTCGAGGGTTTCCATGAACGCCGTCGCGCCGACCATGTTGTCGTCGTCGAAGGTGCCCCAGCCCGAGTTGGCGTGCTGGTGGCCGAGCAGATCGAGGTCGGCCAGCAGTGCCGCGTACTCGGCCAGCGACTCGCCGTTCATCAGCAGGTGCTGCCAGTCCATGTTGACCTTGACGCTCGTGATCCCGCGAGCGCGGAGCGTATGGATCACGTGCAACGTCATGCCGATGTTGCGCATGAGGATCTTCATCGCCGGCTCGGAGTTCTTGTGCTCGAGGAACAGGGAGATGCCCCGCTCCTGGCAGCGCTCGGCAACTGCTCCGACACCGTCCACGAACCGTCGCCAGGCCTCGCGGTACGGCGTCTGGAACGGGTAGTTGTAACCCTCGACGCCGGGCCAGAGAACCATCTGCGCGCCCACCGACCCGGCGAAGTCCGCGGCCCGAAGCGCCTCGTCCAGCGCAGCAGCCCGCACTTTGTCGTCGGGGGACGAGAGGCCGCCTTTGCCGAACAGCGGGTTCAGGTGCGTTCCGGTCGCGATCGCGTAGATGCCGTGACCCTCGAGCGCCGCGCGCACGTCGTCGAGGTTGTCCTCCGATAGCTCCTGGGGGTAGTGGAACTCGTAGTCGTCCATGAGGTCGCCGAGCCCGCTCACCGCCCGGTGCACGCGCTCACCCATCGTCTCGCCGGCGTTCTGCGGCTGGTACCCGCCCGGGACGAAACGGGTGACCATGGAACTCAAGGCCCAGATGCCGAGGCTCGTCTTCACGTCGTGCTCCCCCTGTAGGTGACCTGCTCCTTGCGGCCGCTCGCCGCACTCCGCAGGATCGCGTCCGTGATCTCCGCGCAGCGATAGCCGTCCTCGAACGTGGCACCGTGCGGCGACACGGTGTTCTCTCCTGCGATCGCCCCGAGCAAGTGGCGGATCTCGTGCGTGAAGGTGTCGCCCCAGCCGATGATGTGGCCCGGCGGCCACCAGTAGCTGATGTAGGGATGCTCGGGCTCGGTCACGAGCACGCGCCGGAAGCTCTTCTCGTCCGCCACCTGTAGCTCGTTGAGGCGCTCGACGTCGAAGGCGATCGACCCCTTCGAACCGTTGATCTCGAAAGCGTTGGAGTTGATGCGGCCGCGGGCGAGCCTCGAAGCCTCGACGGTGCCGGCCATGCCGCTCTCGAACTCGAGCGCGGCCACGAAATGGTCGTCCACCTCGCGGCCCGCGATGAACGTGCGGACGAGCGACGAGACCGAGGTGATCTCACCGACCAGGTAGCGGGCGATGTCGATGATGTGCGTGCCGAGGTCGCCGATCGCGCCGAGGCCCGCCTGGGAACGGTCGAACCGCCAGCTGGACTCGTCGGCATCCCAGCCCCAGCTTTGCAGGTACGCGGCGCGGAAATGGACGACCTCGCCGATCGTGCCCGCCTCGAGCATCTCGCGCGCAAGCCGCACGGCCGGGACGAAGCGGTAGTTGAACGCGCACATGTGCTGGACGCCGGCCCGGGCCGCCTCCTGCCACATGCGGAACGACTCGTCGGCGTCCATGCCGAGGGGCTTCTCGCAGAGGAGGTGCTTGCCGTTTCGGGCCGCCTCGATGCACGGCTCGGCGTGAATCGCGTTCGGGCCGCCGTTGTCGAAGAGCTGAACGCGGTCGTCCGCGACCTGCTCACGCCAGTCGGAGACAGCCTCCTCCCAGCCGTAACGCGCACGCACGGCCTCGAGCGCCTGCGCGTTCCGGCCCGACACAGAGACGAGCCGGGGCAGATACGGCGGGTCGGTCAGGTACCGGAGCTCATGCAGCGCACGCGAGTGCGCCTTGCCCATGAAGGCGTAGCCGAGCATCGCCACGCCGATCGGATCCATCGCTTCCCTTCCTCTGCGGTCAGCGACCCGAGCGGGCCAGACGACGGCGTGAGACGGTGTCGAGGGTCACGGCGGCGAGCAGGATCGAGCCCGTCACCATGTACTTGATCGCCGAGCTGTAGCCGAGCAGGTCGATGCCGTTGGCGACGGTCGAGATCACAAGCGCCCCCATCAACGCGCTGATCACACGTCCGCGGCCGCCGAAAAGGCTCGTGCCCCCGATCACCGCGGCGGCGATCGCGTCGAGCAGGATGGTTCCGCCACCCGCGGCAAGGTCGACCGAGTTCAATCGCGACGCGAACATCACGCCACCCATGCCTGCCATCAGCCCGGAGATCATGAAGACGACGATCCTGATCCTCCGGACGTTGATCCCGGCTCTCCGTGCCGCCTCCGCGCTGCCGCCCACGGCGTAGACGTGGCGACCGAAGGTGGTGCGCTCGGCGACGAACGTCCAGAACACCAGGAAGATGATCACCAGCAGGAACGCCACCGGGAAGCCTCGTTCCCTGTTCGCCCAGATCACCGCGCCGAAGATCACCACCGCGAAGAGGGCGAGCTTCGCCGCGACCAGCACGATGTTGTCGGTGCGGATGCCGTGGCTGCGCCGGCTGATCACGCCGGCGAGCGTGGCCGCCGCGAAGAGACCCGTCGAGAGAGCCGCGATGAACAGGCCCCACCCATCCGAGAAGAAGTAGTTCGCGATGTTGTTGATGACCGAGTCCTCGATCAGGATCACGCCTCGACCGCCGATCGCCTGCAGGATCACGCCCTGGTAGATGAGCAGGCCGGCCAGCGTCACCACGAACGAGGGAATGCCGAGGATTGCGACGAACGATCCCTGGATGCCTCCGATGATCGCGATCACGATCACGGCGATCAGGATCGCGAGGATCCCCGTGACCTGCCACTTGTCGTCGGGCACCTGAAGCGTGGCCACCACGACCCCGGCCACTCCGGACATGTAGCCGATCGAGAGATCGATCTCTCCCAGCAGCAGCACGAAGACCACACCGATGGCGATCGTCGTGATCGCGGCCATCTGCGTCATCAGGTTGGTGAAGTTGCCGGCGGCGAGGAAGTTGCTGTTCTTCGAATAGAAGAACGCAACGATCAGGACCAAGCCGATGACGATCGGCAGGATCCCGACATCACCCGCCTTGAGGGCTTCGATTCGCCGGCGGACGACACCGCCGATCGAGTAGTCGAGGTCCGCAACGGTCGAGCTCGAGGTTGCGCTGGCGGTCTCGCTCATGGTTGCCCCCAGAGCCGCTGACGCGGCCGGCCGCTACCCCGGAACGCGAGACTGGGTGTTGACACAGCGCATCTCATGCGAGCGTCTCCCCGGTGCCCTCGATGCCGGCGACCTTCGTGGGAGCCCCGGCGGTGATCGCGTGCACGACCTCCTGCTGGGTCGTCTCCGACCGGTTGAACACCGCCGTGTTCTTGCCGAGGCGCAGTACCGTGATCCTGTCGGCCACCTCGAAGATGTCGTGCAGATTGTGCGAGATGATCACGACCGCGAGCCCCTTCTCGGCGAGCCGCCGCACGAGATCGAGCACCTGCCTGGTCTGTGCAACGCCGAGAGCAGCCGTGGGCTCGTCGAGGATGACCACCCGCGAGTTCCACATCACGGCGCGGCCGATCGCCACCGACTGCCGCTGACCGCCGGACAGCGTCGCCACAACCTGCCTGACCGAGCGGATGGTCGTCACCGAAAGCGACTTCAGCGTCTCGGACGTCTTCGCCTCCATCACCGCTTCCTTCAGCCGGAACGCCAGGTCGTGGGTCTCCCGGCCGAGATACATGTTCGCGACCACATCGAGGTTGTCGCAGAGCGCGAGATCCTGGTAGACGATCTCGATCCCGAGCTTCGCGGCGTCCTTCGGTCCGTGAATAGTGACCGGCTGACCGTCGGAGAGCACCTGCCCGGAGTCGATCGAGTTGATTCCGGCGATGCACTTGATCAGCGTGGACTTGCCGGCGCCGTTGTCGCCGACCAGTGCCATCACCTCACCCGCGCGCACCTCGAAGTCGACATCCACGAGAGCCTCGACGGAGCCGAAGTTCTTGCAGATGCCGCGCGTTTCGAGTGCGGGAACAACTCCGTTGCCGGTGGTCGTGGATCGCTCACTGAGTAGGTCGGTCATCTATCGCCCCTTGGTGAAACGCCGGTGGGGCGCCTCACAGGAGGCGCCCCACCGAACCGTTTTCCTGGCTCCTAGCAGTACTGCTTGAACGTCCCGCGGCAGACCTCGCTCTTCTTGAGGTACTTGGCCGTGAAGAGGATCGTGTAGTTCTTCTTGTCGATCGACTGCGGCGGGATGATGAAGGCGGCAAGCCGCTTCGAGCCGTTCTTGACCGTGCCCGTCGTCTTGGGCTTCTTGCCCGCGACCAGCGCGATCGCCGCGGCCGCCGACTGCTTCGCCAGCTCGCGGGTGTCCTTCCAGACCGTCATCGTCTGCCAGCCGGAGATGATGTTCTGGACGCCCTGCACCGTCGCGTCCTGGCCGGACAGCGGGATCGGCTTCAGCTTCTTCGCCTGCAACGCGGCAACGACCGCGCCGGCAAGACCGTCATTCGCGGCCGCGACAGCGTCGATCTTGTTGCCCGTCCGGACGAGCATCTGCTCGAAGATGGTGCGGGCCTTCTGGTTGTCCCAACCCGGCACGAACTGGTCCGGGCCCTTCACGAACGTGCCGTTCTTGTAGAGCGGCTTCAGGATCGAGTCGTAGCCGCCCTTGAACAGGAACGAGTTGTTGTCGGTCTCGCCGCCGTTCAGCTCGGCGACGACGGGCTTCTGGCCGTACTTGCCGTTCGCCTTCAGTCCGGCGACGACGCCCTTGCCCTGCAGCACGCCGACGGCGCGGCCGTCGAACGAGACGTAGATGTCCCCGACGCCGCCGATCACCTGCCGGTCGTACTCGACGATCTTGGCACCCTTTGCCTTTGCCGCCTTCTCGATCGCGATCGACGAACCAGCGTCGAGCGAGACGAGGATCACGGCCTTGGCGCCGTTGGCAAGGCACTGGTCGGCCTGCGAGCGCTGCTTCTGCGCGTCACCGTCGGCGTTGTTGATCACGTAGGAGACCTTCGCGGCCTTGAACGCGGCCACCAGCGCCGGCCGGTCCTGGGTTTCCCAGCGCACCGACGACTTGGGGTCCGGCAGCAGCACGCAGATGTCTGCGTTCTGGGTGCCACCGGCGAACGCGGCACCGACGACGCCGGTCACGACGACCAGGGCGGCGGCGAGTGCGACGAATGCTTTCTTCACTGCGATTACCCTCCTGTTGGGTCTTCCGAATATGCGCGGAACGTTTGCCGCGCGAGTGTAGCGCTAGACCGTGTCCGCTAGCGCCTCGCTGCCTGGGGTCTCGCTCCACCTCCTTTCATGACTCAGACCGCCTCCACGAGAGGGCCTGCGTCCACCGTCCACGGTGCGTCGAGCACACGGACGAGACCAAGATGGGCGGCGCCGCGCACCGGCGCCGATTCGCCGAGGGCGGATTGCCGCACCTCGCACGACGTCCACTGCTGCGCGACCATCCCCTGGTCAAGGGCGGACGAGACCGGCCCGGCAAGCCACGGGAAGAGCACGGCGAAGCATCCACCGAGTACGACGACATCGAGGTCGAGGAGGTTGACGAGCGAGGCGAGCGCCGTCCCCAGGTGCTCTCCCGTCTCGACCAGACTCTTCAGCACCGCTGCGTCACCTGCCTCCGCCCGCCGCACGAGCTCGATGGCGAGGCTCGTCGTCCGCTCGCCCTCGGCGTGCACGCCCGCGCGCGCAGCGATCGCCTCGACGCCGGCGTAGCGCTCGAGGCAGCCCCGCGCGCCGCAGAGGCAGGGCTGACCGTCTCGGACGACGGTCATGTGGCCGAGCTCTCCCCCGAAGCCGTGTGCCCCGCGAAACAGCTGACCGTCGACGACGATGCCGCCGCCGACACCCACCTCGCCGAAGGCGAGCGCGAAGTTGTCGACCGCCCGTGCGGCACCGAGACGCTGCTCGGCGAGCGCCGCCAGGTTCGACTCGTTCTCCACCACGACGGGAAGATCCTCCGAGAGCCGCGCGCCGATCTCGTCCGCGACGCGCATGTCATGCCACCCGAGATTCGGAGCACGGCGGAGGAGTTGGGTGTCACGCTCGACGATGCCCGGCACCGCCACGCCGACGCCGATCACCGTCCTGCCCTCGCCCGCGCACGCTGCGATCACCTCCTCGGCGAGGTCGGCCAGCACGTCGAGCACCGGTTCGGGGCTGGACAGGCGGTTCTCGCGGTACACCCGGCGCTCGTGGAGGACGTTCCCGCGGAGATCCTCCGCGACCGCGGCCAGGTAGTCGACGTTCGGTTCGAGCCCGACGGCCACGACGTTCGTGCCGAGCTCGAGACCGAGCCCCGGGCGGCCCACCCGCCCGACAGCTGTCGGCACGCCGGTCTCGCGCAGGAGACCTCGCTCCACCAGTTCCGCGACGAGACTCGAGACGGTGCCCCGCGTGAGCCCGGTCGCCGTCGCGATCCGCGCACGCGACACGCGGCCCCCGCCCGCCACGAACCGCATGACCGCGGCCAGGTTGGCGCGCCGCACCGTGGTCTGGTCGGCAGGGGACGGTGAGGCAGTGGAACGAAACGGAGGGCGCGAAGACGGCGTCATTAGTTCGGTGGTCGGACAAACTAAACCCTCGAGCGCATCGTGTCAACACCTGACATCTCGGATCCGGCCGGGGCGGGCCGTACGATGGCGGCGGCGTGATCGCGGACGCGCACACCGACCTCTTGCAGGAGCTTGCCTGGCGCGAACGCCGACTCGGCGAGGTCGACGTATTCGCTCGCACCTGGCTGCCTGTCCTCGATCGCGGCGCGGTGCGCTTACAGGTGTGCCCCGTGTACGTCGACGCGTTCGTCCAGCCGGAAGGAAGCTTGCGCGAGTCGCTCTCGCAGGTCACCGCCTTTCACCACGCGGTGGCGGAGAACCCTGAGCGGGTGGTCTGGATCCGGCACGCCGACGATCTCGATGCGCTGGACGGAACCGATGCGCTCGGCTTGCTGCTCTCGCTGGAGGGCGTGGAGCAGTTCGGCATCGAGACCTGGCCAGCCGATCTGTTTCACGCTCTCGGGGTGCGGATGGCGGGCCTCACCTGGAACCGCAGAAACGCGTACGCGGACGGTGCGGTCGAGTCGGGCGGGGGCGGCCTCTCACGTATCGGTCGCGAGCTGGTCGAACGGTTCCTCGACCTCGGCATCGTGCTCGACCTGGCACACGCCTCGGCGCGCACGTTTGCCGACGCCCTCGAGCTGACCGCCGGCACGCCGGTGATCTACTCGCACGGCGCTTGCCGCGCGGTTCACGATACGCCGCGCAACCTCACCGACGCTCAGCTCGAGTCGCTCGCGGCCGCGAACGGCATCCTCGGTCTGATGCTCCATCCGCTTGGCATCGACCCAGATCGGCCGACGCTCGACCGTGTCGTCGATCACCTGGAGCACGCGATCGGGGTCATGGGGGAGGATCGGGTCTGCCTCGGCGGCGACTTCACGCGGCGGTTGTGGGAAGTGATTCCGGTACCGCCGGAGCCGAAGGACGGACTGATGCCGCCAGGGCTCCGGCCCGGCCGCGGAATCGACGACCTCGCCGGATCGGACGACTACCCGCAGCTCGTGCTGGCCCTTGAACGACGGGGCTGGACGGCCGCGCGCGTCGAGGCCGTGACGAGCGGCAACCTCGTGGGCTTCCTGCGCGCAGCGCTCAGCTGAGGCGACGCACGACGTCGACGAGGGGCCGCCGGTTCGCGCGCTCGCTCCACTCGGCCGGAGACCGCTCCTCCGCCGCGCGCGTCCTTCCTGGCAGACCGAACGAGAGCACGATCTGCGGTACCTCGTCCTCCGAAAGTTCGAGCGCACGAGAGGCGCGCTCCGCGTCGGCAAGGCCGTTGGGGCATGACGAGACGCCCTCGTTCCAGGCCGCCAGAAGCATGTTCTGTGTGGCTCTGCCGGCATCGAACGCGACCGGGCCTCGTCCCGTGACGGCGACGCAGACGACGAACGACGCAGTCAGCACGTTCTCGGGGACGTAGACGGAGGCGGCGAGCTCGGCGCGCCGTTCGTCGCTTTCCGGGATCACGAACAGCCAGGGTTGCCGGTTCCGGGCCGAGCCGGAGAGTCGGCCGGCGTCGAGGATGCGTTCGACCGTCCCTGCCTGCAGCGGCTCGGGTCGGTAGCGACGCTCGTCCCGGCGGCTGGCGATGGCGAGAAACGTGTCCACGATGCGATTGTACGGTGGGGCCGGCGCAAGCCCGGATCTTGCATCAGGGGCGGGCGGTGCATCCTGCCGGGCCCGCCAGGCCTGCACCCGGTCGGTGCGCTCCGCATGCGGGACAGGTCGAAAAGGCTACCAGCCTTCCCGACCTGTCCCGCGCACGTCCTGACAACCCCGGCAGGCGCCCCGCGAACACGCCTGATGCAAGATCCGGGCTAGGCTGAGCCGATGGCGGCTGCGGACAACGCTCGCGTCGTACGACGGATCTTCGACGCGTTCGCAGCCAGGGACGCGCTCTCGCTGCGGGACGTCTTTGCGGACGATGCGGTGTGGACGGTTCCGGGTGATGGCGTGATGGCCGGGACGTTCTCGGGCCCCCACGAGATCCTGCGCTTCCTCGGCCGGCTGCCTCGAGAGACGGACGGCACCTATCGCTCCGAGCTGATCGACGTGCTGGCGAGCGAGGGCCGGGCCGCCGCGTTCTACCGCGCGCGCGGGGAGCGGAGCGGCCGCACCCTCGACATCGAGCAGCTCCTGCTGTTCGAGATCAGCGGCGGGCTCGTGACCCGTGTGACGGCGCTGCCGTGCGACCCGGTCGCCTTCGAGTCATTCTGGGCGTAACGGCGGGGCCGCGATCACGCGTCCCACATTGCGTCGCGACCCTGTGCCCCGAGCGACTCGAGCACCGACTCGAGTAGCCTCCCTGACGCCAGCACGTGCTCGCGCGCCAGCTGCTTGGCCGCCTGCGCGCTTCCGGCAGCCATCGCCTCGCGGATCGCACGATGCTGCGCCTCGTTGCGCGCGTACAGCTCGTCGGCCTCGGCACGCGCGCTCCAGACGCGGTCGCCGATGAACTGGCGGCGGGCACCCTTCGCCATCTGTTCCACGAGAGGCATGGCCGCCACGCGGTAGATGACATCGTGGAACGTGTAGTTGGCCTGCATCCAGTCGACGAAGATCTCGGACTGGCTGGCGTCGCCGCGACGCGCCTGCTCGCGAAGACGGGCGGTGAGCGAGGAGAAACGGCGCTCGGCCTCGTCCAACGCCTCGAGGTCGGCCTCCGTCATCCTCGGCGTCGCGATCTCCGTGCACAGCGCCTCCAGCTCGGCACGCACGAGGAACGCCTCACGCAGCTCCCCGGGCGAGATCGAGCGGACCCGCACACCGCGGTTCGGCTCGAACGAGACGAGCCCGAGAGCCGCGAGGCGGCGCAAGGCCTCCCGGACGGGCGTCCGGCTCACCTCGAAGCGGTCGGACAGCTGCTCCTGGCGCAGGACGGTGCCGGGCGCGAACGCGCCGGAGACGATCTCGTCCTCCAGGATGCGCGCCAGCTCGTCCGCCTTCGTGGTCGCGATCGTCATGCCGCCCAGTGTAAGTCTGGTGAACAGGACACGCGGTTCAGCGCTCCAGCTGCGGCCGGCACGTGCCGATAAGTGTGGGATGACGGTGACGCGGCTCGTGGTGGTGCTTGCCGCCGCGGCGGCGGCCTTCGGTGTCTGGCAGTTCTCGAGCAGCCAGGGAGACAAGGCCGCCGACGGCGCGGCGGACATCCTCGCCCCCATCGCGGACGCCCGCTTCACGGTGGCGCAGGCGAACCTTGCCCAGCAGCTGGCTGCCAGCGCGTCGTATGCCGGCGCGACGATGCCACCCGGCGCGACGCTCGTCCGCGCCGACGGCTCGACCTTCTGCGTCCAGATCGGCACCGGCGCTGCGGTCGCGCATCTCACCGGACCCGGTGGGGCTGCTGCCGCAGGGCCCTGCTAGCCCGGATCGTTCATCAGGCGTGATCGCGGGGCGCCTGCCGGGGTTGTCAGGTCGTGCGCGGGACGGGTCGGGAAGGCTGGTGGCCTTTTCGATCCGTCCCGTGTGCGGAGCGCACCGACCGGGTGTGGGCATTCCATGGTTTGCGGAGGGTCTGCACCCGGTCGGGGAGCGGCCTGGCGGGCCCGGCAGGATGCACCGCCCGCGGATGATGAACGATCCGGGCTAGACCCCAGCTGAGGCCAGGAACCGGGTGACGGCGTCGATCGTCTCCTCGAAATCGTCCCACAGCACACCGTGGCCGCCCGGCACGGTGACGGCGGTCACGTTCGGCAGGATGGGCACGTCGACGGGGAGCCAGGAGCGCGCCCCCAGCACGACCAGCGTTGGACACCGCGGCCACGCCGGGGCCGGCGCCGCCATCTCGCCGAACGCGGCGACCACGGCCGGGGCGCAGTAACGCCAGCGCCAGCGGCCATCGTCACCCTGCTCCAGGTGCTGTTCTGCCTCGCGCTCGAGCACCGATCGCGGTGTGGTGAACAGCGTCCCGTCGCCGAGACGGGTCTCGATCGCATCGTCCGGGCTCGCGAAGGAGATGTCCGCGCGCATCGCCTCCGCCCGCTCGAGCGCCACCGCAGGGTCGATGTGCAGCGCGGGGTCGAGCAGGACAGCGCGGGAGACCAGATCGGGTCGCTCGACCGTGAGCCTGGCCACGAGCAGCCCGCCGAAGCTATGACCCACCCAGTCCGCCCGCTCCACCTCCAGGGCGGCTGCAGTCTCCACCAGATCCTCGATGTGCTGGGCGACAGTCCAGGGCGGATCCCAACCGGATCCGGCATGGCCGCGCAGGTCGACACCCAGGACTCGCCGACCGGGCAGGCGCGCCGCCATCGTCTCGTAGCGCCGACCGTGGCTGGTGACCCCGTGCAGGCAGACCAGCGGCGGTCCGCTACCCCATTCGGCGGTGTTCAGCCGCACGTGAGCACGATCTTGCCGAAGTGGTCGCCGCGCAGATGCGCCAAGGCCGCCTCGGCGTCGGCGAGTGCGTAGGTCGAGTCGATCACCGGCCGCCAGTCCGCCTTCGCGACATCGCGAAGCAGCGCCGCGAAGTCACGCGGGCTGCCGAGCAGGATGCCCATGATCGTGTGCTGGCCGAAGTAGACGGGACGCACCTGCAGCGTCACCTCGGTGCCGCCCGTGCCGCCGAACACGACCAGGCGTCCGGCTGGCGCCAGGCACTCGAGCGACTGCTGCCACGTCGATCCGACCGAGTCGAGCACGAGGTGAACCGGGCCCATCTCGCGCACCGCCGCAGGCCAGTCCGGTGTGGTGGCGTAGTTGACGCCGCCGGCAGCTCCGAGACCCCTGGCGCGCTCGATCTTCTCGTCCGAGGACGAGGTGACGAGCACCCTCGCGCCGGCGGCGGCGGCCTGCTGCACCGCGAACGCCGTCACGCCGCTACCTGCGCCGAGCACGAGCACGGTCTCGCCGGCGCGCAGCCCGCCCCGCGTGAAGAGCGCGCGGAACGCGGTGATCCCCGCGACCGACAAGGTGGCTGTCTCCTGCCAGCTCCATCCGGCGGGGCGGGGAAACAGCAAGTCCTCCGGCACGGCGATCAGCTCCGCGTAGGTGCCTGGCAGCGGGCCCCCGAGGAACTGGCTCCCCGCCAGCGGCGCCCCCTCGTCCGGCCCCCAGCCGGCCAGTGGATAGACCACGACCTCCTCGCCTGTATCCCGGCGCACGCCCGCGCCGTCGGAGCCCGGGATCAGCGGCAGCGGAAACGGGTACGTGCCGCCGGCCACGAGCAGGTCGCGCCGGTTGAGCCCCGCCGCTCGCAGCTCGACGAGCACCTCGCTCGGACCGCATATCGGGTCGGGCACGGTCTCGTGGACGAGCCGACCTCCCTCGTGGACGCGAACGGCCTGCA
>JBJXGY010000182.1:0-15414 GCA_046160185.1 Gaiella sp.
CGCCCGCGACCTCGTCCAGCGCGTCGAAGCGGACACGGCCGCGGATGCGGCTGCCCACGGGTACCGGTGCCGGGAAGCGCACGCGGTTTGAGCCGTAGTTGATGCTGAGCGAGTACGCGCCGTTCTCCGGGACGAGCTCGTCCACGATCATCGCGCACAGCGACAGCGTGAGATAGCCGTGCGCGATCGTGCGGCCGAACGGGCTCTCTCGGACGCAGCGCTCCGGATCGACGTGGATCCACTGGTCGTCACCAGTCGCGCGCGCGAACTCGTCGACCCGCGCCTGGGTCACCTCGAGCCAGCTCGACGGTCCGAGCTCGCGGCCGACCAGATCGCGTAACGCCACGACGGTAAGTCTAGAAACTCGAGTCCGACAACGCTTGCAACACAGTGTTGCAAGGGGTATGAGCCGGCCGAGGTGAGCACGGACCTCGGGACCCGCAACGGATGCGGAGCCGGCAGCTGCTGCGCGGCCTGCAGGTGCTGCCGACTCCGCTTTCCGTTCCGACGCCTGGCGTGCGGTCCTCGCTACGGCGTCTGGGTCACAGTCACCCCGGCGTTGGCCAAGTAAGGGCCACCGGTGTTCCCATCCAGTGTCATCGCCGTCAGCGCGAGCGTCCCGGTCGCCCCTGGCGCCTGCTGGTCGGCGCGGACACCGGCGCCGCCGTTCGTCGACGAGCTGCCGTTGCGTACCGTGGCCGTTAGCGTGCCGTCGGCGTTCTCGTCGCAGTCCACCCCGTGGCCGGTGTTGCCGTCCGTGGTCGAGCGCTCGACCGTCGCGGCGAGGCTGCCGAGGTCGTCCTCCCGGATGGCGATCCCTGCCGTCCCGTTGCCCGTGGCGGTCACCCTCGCGATCTGCGCGGCGAGGTCGCCGTTCCCCTGCTCGCGGAGGTTGACCCCGCCCGTCAGGTTGCCCGCGGTCTGGGCCAGGCGCACGGACGCGTCGATGTTGCCGTCGCCGCGCTCGCGGATCTTCAGGCCGGCGTCGCCGCCCGGACCGTTTCCGTCCGCCTTGACACCGACGATCGCGGTGATCAGATCGCCGCCGCCCTGGAAGTCGTCGTCCTCCTCGAAGTCGATGCCCTCCTCGAGATTCCGGCTTGCCTCGACCCCGATCAGATCCACCTTGAAGTCGCCGGCGTGGTTCTCGTTGAAGTCCCAGCCCTCTTCGAAGTTGTCGTTGGCCGCACTCGCCACAACCGTCCCGACGAGCGCGCCGTCTCCGCTCTCGTCGACGTCCATGCCGTCGTCGAGATCCGCCTGGGTCACATCGAAGCTGCCGTTGCGAACGATCAACGTCGACGCTACGGAGAATGTGGCATCGCCGAGGCCACGCTCGTCGAGCTCGATCCCGTCCGCACCGTTGTGCTCGGCTCGGCTCAGCGCCATGGTCAGCCGCAGGCCACCCTCGCCCCCCTCGTTGATCCGGATCCCGTCGCGGTCGAGCGCGCCGAAGCCGTTGTCGGTGAACTGCGATCCGATCACCGTGACCTCCAGCGATGCCGCCGAGCCACCGTCGTTCGCGACGTCGTCCGGGTCGACTTGGTCGTTGACGAGCACGCCATGGCCGTCGTTGCCGGTCACCTCCACACCTGTCAGGGTGACCCGCTTGACACCCGATGCGCCGCCCGGCACCTGATAGGTCAGACCATGTTGCGGCGCATTCCGCACCGCGATCCGGCTGATCGCGAGGTTGCCTCCGCCGTTGACGAGAAGGGCAGCGGCGGCGTCAGACGGAAGCGCGGAGCCGTCGAGTCGCGCGCCGCTCCCCGCGATCTCGAGCGACTGGGCGCCGCCGAAGACGACCGGCGCCTGCAACGCGATCGGCTGCAGGCCTGCGCGAAACTCGATGCGTCGCACTGATGCGTCCGCACTAGCGCGCGCCACGGCCGCCCGGAACGATCCGGGGCCCGCGTCATGCGCGTTCACCACGCGAACCGTTGAGGACACCCCGTCAGCCCCGGCCGCTCCGGCCCAGAGCAGCGCCGCGCCGAGCGCACCGATGATCGGCATCCACGTCCTTCGCACGATCTTCCCCCTCCTCGTCGTATCGCTTGCCACCGAGTCCGGCGACGCCGCCGGCCCTAAACAGTCGGGCGCGTTCCCCCGGTTCGCGCCCGCCGCACGGCGTCCCCACGAAGCCCGCGCCGTGTCATGGCATCCTCACCGCCCGTGCGTGCAGTGGGGTCGCAAACAGGTCGCGGAACGGTGAGAAAGTGGTGGTCGGGGGGAAGACTCAGGCGTCGCCCGAGGCCAGGCGGAGTTTCCCGCGGCGCCGCGGGAGATGTGCTGCATGGTCGAGGGCAAGGAACGACTGGAGCGATTGCGGCGGGGCGAAGAGGAAGCCCTGGCCCAGCTCACAGCCGAGACGGCGCAGCTCGTCGGCCTGCTCGATCCGCTCGATACCCTCCGCGATCACGCGAAGCTCCAGATCGCGACAAAGCCCCACGACCGCCGCCACCAGGCGCTCCTCGCGACTCGCGGTGCCGAGCGCGTCGACGAACGGCTTCGCCACCTTGAGCGTGTCGACAGGCATCCGCGCGAGATAGCTCAGTGACGAGTAGCCGGTGCCGAAGTCGTCGAGCGCCACCTTCAGCCCCGCCCGCCGGAGAGCGCTCAACCGGTCGATCGCGACCTCGGGCTCGCTCAACAGCATCGACTCCGTCATCTCCACCACGAGCCCGTCCAGGCCGAGCCCGCTCGACGCGACCTGCCTGGAGATGAACGTCGCGAGGTCTTCCTCCATCAGCTCTCGTGCGGAAACGTTGACCGACATGAAGAAGTCAGGCTGCTCCAGGGCTTCGCGCATCTCCACTCCCGCGAGCACCGCCCGCTCGATCGCCCAGCGTCCGAGCTCCACCACGAGCCCCGCCTCCTCGGCGAT
Source organism: Gaiella sp. (assembly GCA_046160185.1). Classification (GTDB taxonomy): domain Bacteria; phylum Actinomycetota; class Thermoleophilia; order Gaiellales; family Gaiellaceae; genus Gaiella. The sequence continues at coordinate 2,885 of JBJXGY010000182.1, forward strand.
CGGGATGAAATCGATCGGCGGTACCCACCCCTTCTCGGGATGGTTCCAGCGCATCAGCGCCTCGGCCCCGACCGTCCTGGAGCGCTCGAGGTCGACGATCGGCTGGAAGAACATCTCGAGCTCACCGTCGTGCAGCGCCCGCTTCAGATCCGTGCGCACCTCCAGCCTGTCGCGCGCGCGGCCCGACAGGTCGTCGGTGTACTCCTCGATGCGGCCTTTGCCGCGTGATTTCGCCGCATACATCGCCAGGTCGGCGTGCTGGATCAGCGCCTCCGCCTCCAGCTCCCGGTCGCTGATCGCCACGCCGACGGAGGCCGTGAGTTCGAACTGCCGCCCGCCGGCGGAGACGGGCCGGCGGAACTCCTCCAACACGGCCTGCGCCACCCTGCTTGTCGCCAGCTCCGCGTCGTCCTCGACGAGGATCGCGAACTCGTCGCCACCCAGCCGGGCCACCGTGTCGCTGCGCCGCACCGCCCGCAGGATGCGCTCGGCGGCGGTGCGGATCACATCGTCGCCCACCCCGTGGCCGAGGCTGTCGTTCACCGCCTTGAAATCGTCAAGGTCGACGTACACGACAGAGATCGGCCCCGCTCGCCGCCGTGTCAGCGCATGCTCGAGACGGTCGCGGAACAGGGCGCGGTTGGCGAGGCCGGTCAGCGAGTCATGAAATGCCTGAAACGTGAGCTGCTGCTCGAGCAGCTTACGGTCGGTGATGTCCATCAGAAACCCCTTGCTCGCCACCGGGTTCCCCTCCTCGTCGCGCACGATCACCGCCTCGTCCAGGAACCACCTCCAGCCTCCATCCTTCGTCTGCAGGCGGTACTCCATCCGGTACGGCCGCCCCGACGTGATGTGCGCCTCGTTCTCCCCCACCGCCCTCGCGCGATCGTCCGGGTGCAGCAGCTTCACCCACAGCTGCTCGTCGTTCAGCCACTCCTCGACCGTATATCCGAGAAGCGCCTCGAGCTGCGGGCTCATGTACGCGGTCGGCGCGTGGGACTCGAGACGATCCGTGTACGTCACGAGTGGGATCGTCTCCACGAGGCGCCGGAACTCCTCGCGCGCCAGCTCGGCCTCGCCGCGCGCCGTGACCTCCGCCGTGACGTCGAACAGCACGCCTTCCAGCACCGGCCCGTCGACGCCCTCGCCGGGGCGCGCCCAGTCCTCCACCCAGCGGGTGGTGCCGTCCCGGTGCCTGATCCGGTACGTCACCTGCAACGGCTCCCTGGCCGCGGCGGCTGCTTCCCATGCTGCAACTGCCTGCTTGCGGTCGTCGGGCTCGATCAGCGTGACGAGATCAGCCTCACCCGGCCCGTAGCCGGTGAGCTCCCTGACCGCCTCGCTCTCGAACCGGGCCTTCCAGCCGGGGGCGGAGCGGCGGTAGACCACGCCTGGGATGCTCTGGACAAGCGACTCGAACCGCGCCTCGTCCAGCACCCGTTTCGCCAGCTCGCTTTCGAGGTCGAGCTCCAGCCGGTCGCGCTCGAGACGAAGCCTTCGCCCGATCAGCGTCCGCCCCCTGAACACGAACACCGAGATCCCGGCAGCCGCGAGCAGCGCGCTCGCGACGCCGGACACCCCTGCCCAGCTCGGGTGCACCGAGATCGCCGCCGCGCAGGCGATCACTGCGGCCGCCATCTGCATCGCCAGTCCGCGCGCTCCGGCGAGCAGCGCGAACGTCACGAGCAGCCAGCCGAAGAACGGTACGTAGGCGGGCCACACGGGGTCGCCCAACCCGATTGCGACCGCGAGCAGCGTTGTCCCGGCGAAGCCCTGCAGATGCAGTGCGGGAACGGGGATCGGTCTGCGAATCGTGAGCAATGCGCAACCGATGGCCACGTGGCACCCTGCGAGCACCAGATAGTGGGCGCCATGCGCGCCGCCGAGCGCCTCCACCCACGCGGCTGCCACCGACAAGAGGCCGGTGACGACGTACAACGATCCGCTGACGAGGGCAAGCGGCCGCCACCAGCGATCGGGCGATCGAGGTCGAACAGGCACGACTTCTGTGGAATCGGGCTTCCCGCGGTGCTCTCCCATACCTCGGGCGGGGTACCTCGAACGAGGGAGGGATCCGGCGGGAGCGATCTGGAGAGCGCCCAGCCTGTACCCGGCGGTCAGCCCACGGAGAGCCGGCGGAGCGTCTCGTCTCGCCCCACGAGGTGGATGCTCTCGTACAGGCCGGGGGAGATCCGCGAGCCGGTGACCGCCACGCGGATCGGACCGTACACCTGTCTGGGCTTCTGGCCGAGGGACTCGCAGAGCGCCTTCAGCGCCGCTTCGATCGCCTCCACCGTCCATGGCTCGACCCCGGCGAGCGCGATTCGCGCCGGCGAAAGCACAGCCGGGTCGAGCTCCGCCGGGTCGGGGCTCACGTCGTGGAAGAGAAAGCCCGCGAAGTCCGGGAACTCGCCGAGTCGCGAGATCTTCTCCTGCACGATCGGCGCCGCCTCGTGTACGCGCGTCGACGGCCAGTCGAGCCCACGCTCCCCCACGAACACGACCAGGCGATCGGCAAACTCGTGGACGGGCAGCTCGCGGATGTAGACACCGTTCATCCAGTCCAGCTTCGCGTAGTCCAGCGTCGCCGGGCTGCCGCTCACTCTCTCCAGCGTGAAGCGCGCGACCAGCTCGTCACGCGACATGAGCGTCGTCTCCCCGTCGGGCGCCCAGCCCAGCAGCGACAGGAAGTTGAGCAGTGCCTCCGGCAGGTATCCCTGCTCGCGGAACTCGTCGACCGAGACGGCGCCGTGGCGCTTGGAGAGCTTCTTCCCGTCGCCGCCGAGCACGTCCGGCGCGTGCGCGTACACCGGTGGCTCGTGGCCGAGCGCGCGCAGGATCTGTATCTGCTTCGGCGTGTTCGAGACGTGATCGTTCCCGCGGATGACATGGGTGATGCGGTCGTCCATGTCCTCCACGGGAGAGGCGAAGTTGTACGTGGCGCGGCCGTCCGAGCGCATGAGCACGACGTCCTCGAGCTGCTCGTTCGGGAACTCGATCACGCCGCGCACGGCGTCATCCCAGGCCGTCGTGCCCTCGTCGGGCATGCGAAAGCGGATCGCGCCCTCGTCCTCATACGCCTTGCCTTCCGCCACGAGCCGCGCCGCCAGCTCCCGGCAGCGCTCCATGGCGTCGAGCTGGAACGTGACCGGGCCGTCCCAGTCGAGCCCGAGCCAGGAAAGCGAACGCTGGATCTGCTCCACCGACTCGGCCACCTCCCGGCTCGTGTCAGTGTTCTCGATCCGGAGCAGGCACTCCCCGGCCTGCCCCCGTGCGAACAGCCAGTTGAAGAGAAAGGTCCGCACGCCGCCGATATGCAGAAAGCCGGTGGGTGACGGAGCCATGCGGACGCGGACGCTCATTGCCGCTGTACGGTAGCGCGATGCTGTTCGGCGCCCACGTCTCGTCGTCCGGCGGCATCTCCAGGGCGGTGGAGCGCGCATCCGCGCTGGGCTGTGACGCCGTCCAGGTGTTCACGCAGAGCCCGCGCATGTGGCGCGCGACCATGCATACACCCGAGGAGACGCGGCGCTTCCGGGCGCTGCGAGCCGAGCTCGGCATCCGGGCGGCCGTGTGCCACGCGCTCTACCTCGTCAACCTCGCCAGCCCCGACCCGGTGATTCACGGGAAGTCAGTGGCCGCGATGCGCTCATCCCTCGAAGCGGCCGCAGCGATCGACGCCGACGCCGTGATCTTCCACGTCGGCTCGCATCTCGGTGCCGGGCTCGAAGCAGGACTCGAGCGAGCGGTGCCCGCGCTGGGCGAGCTGCTCGAGCTGACGGGCGAGCGCCTGTGGCTGCTGCTGGAGAACTCGGCCGGCGCCGGAGGCACGATCGGGCGCTCGACGGACGAGCTCGCTGCGATCGTCGACGCACTCGACCGCCACCCGCGGCTCGGCATCTGCCTCGACTCCTGTCACTGGTTCGTGTCCGGGGTGGACGTAACAGACCCGGCGGCCCTCGATGACGCCCTCGGCCACGTCGAGCGCACGATCGGGCTCGACCGCGTGCGCTGTCTCCACGTCAACGACGCCGACGCGGCCTTCGGCTCCAACCGCGACCGCCACGCCTCCATCGGCACCGGCACGATTGGGGACGGTCTCGGTGTCTTCCTCGCGCACGCCGCCTTCCAGGGACTGCCGGCGATCCTGGAGACCCCGGGCCCGGAAGGGCAGGGCCCCGATTCGGCCGAAGTGGCTTCGCTCAAGGCCCTCCACAGGAAGGGTCTGGCGCGGGCGAAGAGGCGAAAGGCAACCCGATGAGGCACACTCGATCCATGCGCCGACTCTCGCTCACCCTCATCGCCGCGATCGCCGTCCTCCTCGCGGCGGCCGCGGTCACCTCCGCGGCGGACACGCGGACGCTCCGTGTTCCCTCGGTCGGGCTCAGCTTCTCCGTGCCGAAGTCCTGGCGGACGGTGGACGCGCGCGTCGCCGCCGGTCAGGCGGGCCGCACGCTCCGCAAGGAGAATCCGCAGCTCGCAGGTCTCCTCGACACGATCGCGCAGCCGAACTCGCCCGTGAAGCTCCTCGCCTTCGACCCCAAGCCCGTCGACAACTTCTCGACAAACGTCAACGTGGTCGTCAGCCCGGTGCCGAGCACCGCCACCTTCGACCAGCTACGCCAGGCGACCGCCGACGAGCTCGGGAAGCTCCCGGGCCTGATCGGAACACCGACGGTCTGGGTGACGACACTCCCCGCGGGCCGGACCATCCGCACCAAACTCCGGGCCGGCATCGTCGTCGACGGCAAGACCAAGGTCGCCGAGATCAACCAGATGGCCTTTCTGCGCTCCGCCAAGAGCATCGTCGTGACGTTCACCACCATCGCCTCGAACGCCAAGCGGTTCAAGCCGGTCGTCAATGCCGGTGCTCGATCCATTCGCTTCTCCTGAACGGCGCCGCCGAACGACGCCTACGCCGGAGGACTTCCGCGCCAAGGGTCTGACCCCTCGGGGTCAGACCCCGCCTGGACGCTCTTCGATCCCCCTGGAGCGCAGGCTTGGCGCGTGAGATCTACAGCGGCAGCTGTGCGAACACGCGGAAGCTGGGCCGGGCGCGGGGCAGCTCGGCGAACTCCGGGTTGCGGCAGCCGATCTCGTCGGCGCGGTGCGCGTAGCAGGCTTCGGTCTCGGCGTGGCACATCGGCAGGGGCGTCCGCACCGCTTTGACCGCACCGAACCCCTCGCGCTGGCGGTTCGCGGCTTCCAGTAGCTCGAGGTCGATCTCCACCGCGAACACCTTCTGCATGCAGCCCATGAAGGTGTAGCCCCACGCCTCGTAGGCGTAGACGAACGGGCAGCTGTTGGACAGGCAGGAGCCTGGGTGCACGACCTTCTCGCAGTGCACCTCGCAGCGCGAGCACTCCACCTCGTCCTGCGGACGGAGCGGCAATTCCACCGTTTGCGCGGTACTCGGCGCGAGGCGCTCCGGGCTGCTCATACGCGAATCGTGGCAGTCTCGACACCGGCTGCGCAAGACTTGACACCCGGCTCCACGACCGGTACAACCCCGCCGCCGCACCCGCGAGGGACCGACCTGCACGATGGGTAACGTAGGCGGTCATGCGCCGCGTCCTCTTCACCGGGCTCCTTCTCGCTCCCGTCGTGATCGTGCTGCACTACGTGGCCGATCTCGGGGCCACGACGGAGTTCGTGCTCTCCGCCGCAGCACTCATCCCCCTCGCCTGGCTGATCGGTGAGGCAACCGAGCATGCCGCAGAGCACACCGGCCCCGGGATCGGCGGCTTCCTCAACGCCACCTTCGGGAACGCGCCCGAGCTGATCATCGCGCTCCTCGCCGTGCACCAGGGACTGACCGAGGTCGTGCGCGGCTCGCTCACGGGCTCGGTGATCGGCAACCTGCTGCTCGTCCTCGGGTTCTCGCTCGTCGCGGGAGGCAGAGGCAACATCGACCGCTTCTCGAGCTTCCTCGCCTTCGGTGTGCTCGGTGTCGCGATCGCAGCGCTGCTCATCCCCGCCGCTGCGAGCTGGTCCGGTGATCCGGAACGGGATCTGATCAAGGATCTGAGCATCCCCGTCTCGATCGTGTTGCTCCTGGTCTACGGAGCGGTCACCTTCTACTCGCTGCGCCGGCACCGCGCGCTGCATGTGTCCTCCGACGAGGAGATCAAGGGCTGGTCGTTCCAACTGTCGCTTGCCGCGCTGGCCGTCGCCACCGTCTTCACCGCCGTCGTGGCCGAAGTGCTCGTCGGTTCGCTCGAGGAATTCGCGGAGAAGGCGCATCTCTCCGACTTCTTCGTCGCCGCCGTCATCGTGGCGATCGTCGGCAACGCAGCCGAGCACGGCGGCGCCGTGATCGTGGCGTATCGCGGCAAGATCACGCTCGCCGCGGAGATCGCGCTCGCCTCGGCAGCGCAGGTCGCCGTGTTCCTGATCCCGGCGGTGGCGCTGATCTCGTTGCTGATCGACCCGCTTGCGCTCGGCTTCCGCGTGGTCGAGATGGTCGTGCTCGCCGGCTCGCTCATCTGGGTGGCGGCTGTGCTCTTCGGTGGGAAGTCGTCGCGGCTTCGCGGCTGGATGCTCGTCGGGGCTTACGTGGCGGCTGCGGTCGCGTTCTTCATCGCCGGCGACCGCGGGAGCTGATGCCGACTACCGAGCTGCTTCGCCGAAAGTCGAAGCGTGCCGGGTGAGGGGATACGTGGCGAAGTACAGCTTGACCACGGCTCCCCCCTCATCGCGCACGATACGGAGGAGCTCGCCCCGCTCGCGCCCGCTCGTCACGCGGAAGCGGTCGACGCCGTCCGCCTCGAGGATCGACTCCGAACGACCGGGCGGCCCGCCGACCAGCTCGGCCACGAACCGGCCGCCGCGATGACCGAGAATCAGCTCCGAGCCCTCCGTCCACCAGCGGCCGAGCAGCGGCGCGATCTCGTCCGGGACGTCCGCCGACGGGTGCCACGGCTGCGCAGGCGCCGGGAACCGGCGCAGCGCCTCCTCGGCCAGATCGAGCGCAAGCTTCTCCGGCTCGGCTCCGGCGCCGGTGTTCATCACGACCGCCGAGCCGGTACGGGTGGGCCGGTGGACGCAGAACGCGGCCAGGAACCCCGGCATCGCCCCGCCGTGGCCGGCGAGTACGTACCGGTCACGCCGGTACAGCTCCAGTCCGAGCCCCCAGCCGAGCGTCCACGACGCCTCGTCGACCATCGCCTCGACCGTCGCCATCCGATCGAGCTGCGCCTTCGCCAGGATCCTCTCGTCACCCAGCGAGAGAAAGTCGGCCCAGCGGGCGAGGTCGCGCGGGGTCGACCACAGCCAACCGGCGGCGCTTGTCGTCTCCGTCACCGCCAGATCAGGCTCGACGTGCACCCGGTCGCTGTACGGATCGACGAAGTACGGCGTCGCCGTCAGGCCGGTCGGAGCGATCGAGGTGCGGGTGAGACCGAGCGGCGCAAGCAGCTCCCTTGTCACCACCTCGGGGAACGGCGCTCCGTATCCGCGCACCACGACCTCCCCGAGCAGCGCGAACGCGAGATTCGAGTAGTGCCACGCCGATCCGGGCTGCAGGATCAGCTCTGCGTCCTCGAGCCCGGCCAGCAGCTCCTCCCGCGTCGGGATGCGCAGCGTCTCCCACACCTCTCCTGCGGGCTCCCGTTGCAGACCGGAGAGGTGCGACAAGGCGTGGCGGACGGTGGGCCCGGGCCGGCATTCCGGGATCAGTGATCGCAGCGGCGCGTCCAGCTCGAAGCGGCCGGCGGCCACCAGCCGCATCACGAGGACCGCCGTGAAAGTCTTGGTGATCGAGCCGACCCGGTACTGGTGGTCGAGCGTCGCCCCCTCGCCACGCTCGACGTCCGCCAGTCCAAGCGCCTGTTCCCACACGATCTCCCCGGCGTGGAAGACGGTGGCACCGACCGAGGGCAGCCGCTGCTCCGACTGCGCCGCGGCAAGCAGCGGTTCGAACACGCCGCTCGTCGGCTCCGGCATCACAGCAACGCGTCCGGCACGGCCACGGCGGCCCGTTCGACGTCGCCGTCGCCGATGTCGAGATGCGTCACCGCCCTGACGAAACCGGCGCGGAAGGTCGGTGAGACCCCGACGCCCACCGCCGCCAGCCGAGCCACCAGCTCGGCCTGGGACAGTCCGAGCGCAGCGTTCTCGAGCAGCACGAAGTTCGTCTCGACCTGGGCGATCTCGACCGGCAGGCCCGCCGCCGCCCACGCCTGCGCGAGCCGGCCTGCCCGGGCATGGTCGTCCGCCAGGCGTGCGACGTGGTGATCGAGCGCGTAAAGACCGGCAGCAGCGACGATCCCGGCCTGGCGCATCGCGCCGCCGAAGGCGTGCTTCTCGCGCCACGCGCGACCGATGAGCTCGTGCGACCCCGCGAGCAGGGCACCGAGCGGGCACCCGAGCCCCTTGGAGAGGCACACGGTGACAGTGTCGAAGCCGCGCGCGATCCGAGCAGGCTCGACACCCAGCGCAACCGCGGCGTTGAACAGCCGCGCGCCGTCGAGATGGACGGCCAGTCCGCGCTCGCGTGCGAGCGCAACGGTCGCGTCCAGCTCGGCGAGCGGCCAGCACCGCCCGCCGGTCGAGTTGTGCGTGTTCTCGAGAGAGAGGATCGCCGGACGCTGGTCGACGGACAGCACCCCCGGGATCTCGATCGACTCCAGCGTCTGGAGTGCGGGCCGCCCCGCGTTGCCGGGCAGCCCTTTCGTGATCAGCCCGGCATGTCGCGCCGGTCCGCCGAACTCGTAGATCAGCACGTGGCTGAGCTCCTCGGCCAGCAGGATGTCCCCCGGACGGCCGAGCAGTCGCAGCGCGATCTGGTTCGCCATCGTCGCGGTCGGCACGAACAGTGCCGCCTCGTGGCCGAGCGTACGGGCGATGCGCTCCTCGAGCGCGCTGACCGTCGGGTCCTCGCGCAGCTGCTCGTCCCCCACCTCGGCTGCGGCGATCGCCTCGCGCATCCCCGCCGTGGGGCGGGTGACCGTGTCGGATCGCAAGTCGATCATCGGGGGAGAACTCGAATCAAGATGTCGCTTCTCGCCGGGGGATGTGGGTGCGTGCGATGCAGGGACGCAGGGAGCATAGAAACCGTGTTGGTACCAGGCTTAAGCCTGGTACCAACCCTACTCATCGTATTTGCGCGACTGAGGACGCCGCAGCGTGGGTGCCCAGCGTGCTCCGGCGACCCAAGACTTCATCTTGATTCGAGTTCCGACCCAATCACACCCCTTCCTCCCCCGGAAGGGGGAGGCAAAGCGGCCGGTTCCGGCGACCGTGTGATGTGTAGGGAATTGGCGAACCTGCGGCAAAGGAAGGACGGGGTCAGATGATCCACTGGAAGGTCAAGGCAACCACACTGCTGGTCGTCGCTCTCACCGCCTTCGCGGCGGTGGGCGGCGGGTTCCACTGGCGCGCGATGAGCGCTTTCGTGAGCGGGAGCTGAGCGTAACGCTCCACTGCAAACCCTCGATGTGAACGAGAGCCAGCACCCCGGCTCGGGTACCACCTCGAGCACGGAAGCCGGGCACCCAGCGGGTGCCCGGCTTCTTCCCGTGATCGCCCCGGTCGTCGCGGCAGGGTTCGCGGCACTCATGGCCGCAGGTGGCTTTCTGGTCACCGGCGACACGGATGCGACCCGCGGCGGTGCTGCGCTCGCCTTTGCGCTGGCGGCGATCGTCGCCGAGCGCTTCCCCGTGCCGGTGATGGGGGTCTCGGCAGGCGGCGTCTCCCTGGCAGCCGTGTTCATCGTCGGCGCAGCCGTCGTCATCGGCTGGGAGGCCGCGGTTCTCGTGGGGGTTCTGGCCCGCGGCACGATCGAGCTGTGGCAGCGGCGGCCCTTCTCCCGGCTCTCGTTCAACAGCGCCACCTACGCGCTCGCCGGAGCGGCGGCCGGTGGCGTCAGCGCGCTCCTCCACACTCGTTCGGGAGACGCCTGGATGGTCCTCGAACTGGCGGCTTCCGCCGCCGCGTTCTGGATTGCCAACATCCTCCTGGTGGCCATCGTCGTCGCTCGGTCGTCGGGAATGCCCATCGTCGACGTCGTTCGCCGTTCCAGCGAGGGCACGATCATTCCCTTCGGGATCATGGCCTCACTGGCGTTGATCCTCGCCGTGCTCTGGACTCGTGGACCGTTTCTCTCGGTCGCGCTACTCGGACCGATCCTGGCGGTGGCGCTGTATCAGCGCTCGACGCACGGCAAGCTCGAAGCACTACAGCTGGCCAAGACCGACCCGCTGACAAGCCTCCCGAACCACCGCTCTTTTCATGAACGGATCGACGCGCTCGTCGAGCACTGCGCCGAGGTCGGGGGACGCTTCGCCGTGATGCTCGTGGACGTCGACGACTTCAAGCAGATCAACGATCGCCAGGGGCACGCGTTCGGCGACGCGATCCTGACGGCCGTCGGAGCCGTGCTCGGTGCTCACGGCGAGGCGTTCCGGCTCGGCGGCGACGAGTTCGCCGTGTTGCTTCCCGGTGCGAGCGCAGGCCTCGCCGCGGAACGGGCGATGACCGCCATGGAAGCGCTGGATCGGCCCGACGCCGAGCGCGTTTCCCTGTCCATCGGCGTCACCTCCTACCCGGAGCATGGCGCAGCCAAGGGTCCGCTCGTGGAGCACGCAGATCAGGCGCTCTATCACGCCAAGTACGCCGGCAAGGGTCGCGTGCAGATGTTCGACCCCGACCTCGTGCCGCTCGACCTGCGGCACCGGCGCCGCCTTGCCGACCGCCGCGACCAGCTCGACGTGCTGCGGACGCTGGCCGAGGTCGCATCCGTTGCGCGGCCGGCTGCGGCCGGAACAGGCCGCGGCGAGCTGGCACAGCAGATCGCGGTCGCGGTCGGGCTCGACGCGGACGCCGCCGACCTCGTGCAACTCGCCCATGACGTTCGGGATCTGGGTGCGTTCGCGATCTCGCCGGAAGTGCTCGAGAAGCGAGCGGCGCTGTCGGAGCCGGACTGGGACGAGGTGAGACGGCACCCCGAGGTGGCGTCCCGGATGCTGTCGGCGCTCGGCCAGCACGAGATCGCCCACATCGTGCTTCACCACCACGAGCACTTCGACGGGCAGGGGTACCCGCGCGGGCTCGCCGGCGACGCGATCCCGCTCGGCTCGAGGATCGTCGCCGTGACGGACACGCTGGAGGCGCTGACCGCGCGGCGTCCGTTCCGAGCAGCCTTCACGCTCGAGCAGGCCCTGCAGGAGATCCGCGACTGCGCCGGCACCCAGTTCGATCCGCGCATCGTCGACATCGTCGAGCGTCTGCTGGGCCTCGAGCCGCAGCTCGCCGCCACCGCCTGACAAGCCACCAGCCGTTACCCTCGGGTGATGGACCTCGATCGCCTCGATGCCCTCGTTGCGGATGCGGGCGAGCCCCGCTACCGGACGGGCCAGATCTGGCAGTGGGTCGCGGGCGGCGCGACCGGCTACGAGGCGATGTCGAACGTTCCGGCCGCACTCCGCGAGCGCCTCGCTGCCGAGCTGCCCTATTCGACCCTGGAGACGGTCTCCGAGGCGCGCTCGAAGGACGGCACCGTGAAGACGCTCTTCCGCACCGCCGGCGGGCACCCGGTCGAGGCGGTGCTGATGCGCTACCGCGACGGACGCCGCTCGGTCTGCGTCTCCTCGCAGTCGGGCTGCCCGCTCACCTGCACCTTCTGCGCAACGGGAACGATGCGGTTCGGCCGCAACCTGACCGCCTCGGAGATTCTCGATCAAGCTCTGCACTTCCGCCGCAGCGAGGCCGTCGACCACCTCGTCTTCATGGGAATGGGCGAGCCGCTGCAAAACCTGGACGCCGTCCTCGCCGCCGCCCGTCGCCTCCCTGACCTCGGGATCACGCACCGCCGCACCACCATCTCCACGGTCGGCTGGCTTCCCGCGCTGACCCGCTTCGTGGAAGAGGTCGACGAGCCGATCCGCCTGGCGCTCTCGCTGCACGCGGCCGATCCGGCGCTCCGCTCACGGCTGATGCCGGTTAACGACCGCTACCCCCTCGCGGACGTGCTCGCGGAATGCCGCCGCTACGTCGAGCTGCGCGGACGGCGGGTCTACATCGAGTACGTGATGCTGGCCGGTGTCAACGACTCGCCGGAGCAGGCGAAGGGGCTGGCCCGGCTGCTCTCCGGCAATGCGTTCAAGGTCAACCTCATTCCCTACAACCCGACCGGTTTCTTCACCGGGTCGTCCCGTGAGGCGATCGACCGCTTCAAACGCGAGCTGGACAAGGCCCGGGTGCCGGCGACGGTGCGCCTGACCCGCGGACGAGACATCGCGGCAGCGTGCGGGCAGCTGGCCGCTCCTGCCGCACCGCGCAAGCGCGCGGCCGCAGTGTAAAGCGCTCTGGGCGCCGTCCCGCACGCATCCGGACGTTGGGGGGACGCGCCGCCGGCGCGGTCTTCAGACCGGCTTGCACGAGCCGGTGTGACGATCCTGACGGTCTAGGCTCTGACGGTGGCGTGCCGCCGCACGATCCGCCAGTGCGCATCGCGGCGTACCCAGATGTCGGTGACGTGCATCTCGTGCGTCAGCTCCTTGCCGAGGAACCGCCCTGTCTGGCGGTAGCGC
>JBJXGY010000183.1:0-2615 GCA_046160185.1 Gaiella sp.
CAGGACGTCCGCTTCTCCTACGGCGCGATCGAGGAGGGTCGCAAGCTCGTGACGAAGCTCTGGAACGTCTCCCGGCTGATCCTGCAGAACACCGCAGACGCTCGACCTGCGCTCCAGCCGGTCTCGCTCGAGGAGCGATGGATCCTGGCACGGCTCGATGCTGCGCACGCAGAGGTGGAGGAGTCGTGGGGACGCTTCGATTTTGCTGCGGCCACCGCGACCCTCTATCACCTGACGTTCGACGATTTCTGTGACTGGTACGCCGAGGCGATCAAGCCGCGGCTGTACGAGAAGGACGAGGCCGCCACGGCGACTGCGCTCGCGGCGCTCGAGCGACTCCTCTTGCTCCTGCACCCGGTGTTGCCGCACGTGACCGAGGAGATCTGGTCGGACCTCCCGGAGCGCGCAGCCCGGCTGATCGTCTCGCCGTGGCCCGACGCCGACGCTCGCTTCGCAGCCGATCTCGAGGCTCTCGACCGTGTGCAGGAGGCGGCGGTGATGTTCCGCCGCAGCGGCGTCGTGCAGGCGCTCGGCAGCGAGGACGAGCGGCGGATCTTCGCCGCGGTCGTGCGACCGGAGCGGCAGAAGCAGCCGGCTGACGTGAGCGGAGAGCGCAAGCGACTCGAGGGCGAGATCGCCCGGGCGGAGAAGATGCTCGCGAACGAGAGCTTCACCTCGCGCGCACCGGCGCACGTCGTCGAGGTCGAACGCGAGAAGCTCGAGCGGTTCCGGCGTGAGCTGGACGCGCTCGGGGCTGTCTGAACCGGGTCACGCGTGGCCGGACATCTCGAGTGGCTGCGGTCGCTGAGCCCGTGGCCCGAGGACGGGTTCGGGCTCGAGCGCATGCACGCGCTGCTGGCAGCACTCGGCGAGCCCCAGCGTGACCTCGCTGCCGTCCACGTCGTCGGCACGAACGGGAAATCGACCGCGACGCGGACGATCGCGGGAGCTCTCCGGCGCGAGGGGCTTCGGGTCGGCGCGTACACGTCGCCGCACGTTGAGAGTTGGGCGGAGCGCATCCAGCTCGATGGCGCGGATGTCGACCTCGAGCGGGCGCTCGGAGCCGTGCGGGAGGCGGGCGCCGCGCTCGGCGCGACCCAGTTCGAGACGCTCACGGCCGCCGCCCTGCTCTGCTTCGAGGACGCTGCCACCGACGCTGTCGTGATCGAGGCGGGCCTTGGCGGGCGCTTCGACGCCACGAACGTCTTGGAGGCGGTACGTGTCGTGGTGCTCACGAACGTCTCGCTCGAGCACACGGATGTGCTCGGGGAGACGCGGCAGGCGATCGCGGCCGAGAAGCTCGCCGTCATCCGCCCCGGTTGTGTGGCCGTGCTGGGAGAGGCGGAGTGGGAGGGTGCGGCGCGCGAGGCCGGAGCCTCCCGGGTGCGAGTCGCGTCCAGCCTCCCTGCGCTGGCCGGCGCGGCGGCCGAGGCTTTTCTGGGCAGGCCGCTCCGCAGCGGGCCGGTCGAAGCGGCGTCGTTGCCGGGGCGGTTCGAGCGGCGCCCGGGCGAGATCAGGGATGGAGCACATACAGAGGACGGTGTGGCTTGGCTGCGCGAGCGGCTTCCGGCTGTCGAGCACACGGTGGTCGCGTCGATCCTTCGCGACAAGGACGTGGCGGCGATGCTGCGCGCTCTGTCCGCCGTGGGATCGCGGTTCGTGGCCACCGCCTCCTCGAATCCACGCGCGCTTTCTGCCGAGGAGCTGGGCGTGCTGGCGCGTGACGCTTTCGACGAGGTTCACGTGGAGCCCGATCCGGTGGCGGCGGTCGCGCTTGCTCACCGGCTGGGCGAGCCCGTGCTCGTCACCGGCTCGCTCTATCTTCTTGCGGAATTGTCGGAACGGGGAGCCTAGTGGACTGTCACGCAACGTTCGCCGGGTTGCGGCCCGCGATAACGCTTCGCCAGGCGTTGTCCTCGGTCGCACCAATACGTTCCAGTATTGGCGCTCCCTGCGTCCTAGCCTGGCTCGGTTCTCGCGAGCCGCATCCCCAGCAACGTTACGTGACAGTCCACTGATGCGTCGCTGGCGGATGCGTGACCGCATCACGGTCGTGAGCTTCGCTCTGGCGATTGTCGCGGCGCTCGTAGGAATCGCGTTCGCCGCCGGGTATATCGTGGGACAGCTTCTTCTGTGAGGTGACGATGTCGGTGGTTGCCCAGTCCGTGTTCGAGAACGAGTGGGTGCAGGTCGCCCGCAATGTGGGCATCCTGCTCGTCGGCGTCTTCTGGCTGGCGGCGGCGTACTGGGTGTTCAAGGACGCGCGCCGGCGCATCGCCGACCCGTGGCTGGTCGGCGTGGCGACGCTGCTCGGGCTCCTGCCGCCGTTCCTCGGGCCGTTCGTCTACCTCTTCTTCCGCCCGCCGGAGTACCTCGACGAGGTGCGCGAGCGCGAGCTCGAGATCGCCGCCATGGAGGATCACGTCGAGAAGCGCGACCTGCGCTGTCCCGTCTGCCGTGAGCGTGTCGAGTCGGACTATCTCGTCTGCCCGGTGTGCACGACCAAGCTCAAGCAGGCGTGCGCCGAGTGCGGCTCTCCGCTCGAGCCGATCTGGCAGGCGTGCCCGTGGTGTGCCACCGCCGTCCCGGCGGCGGCGATTCCGGAGAACGTGCTG
>JBJXGY010000184.1:0-7931 GCA_046160185.1 Gaiella sp.
TGCCTTTCGAACTGGAGGTTGTGAACATCGCCGGTGACCCCGACCTCGAAGCGGCCCATCGCGAGTCGCTGCCGGTCGTGGTGATCGACGGTGGCCCGACCTTCCGCCTCTTTCTCGAGGCTGACGCGCTGCGAGCCGCGCTCAGGGCCGCCGCCTGAGAGCCCGTTACTGCGCCGCCGTCAGGGTGTCCTGCTACAACGAACGGGTTCGTAGCGATCGATCTCTTTCTCGAGACTGACGCGCCGCGAGCCGCGCTCAGGGTAGTCGCCGTCTGAGAGCCCGTTACTGCGCCACCGTCAGCGGCGTCCTGCTACAACGAACGGGTTCGTAGCGATCGATACGAGACGAGGGGAGTACGTTGGCAGAACGGATGACCGTAGGGGTGGCTGCGCGCCTTTCGCGGTACCTGCAGGTCCTCTCCCAGTGCAAGAAGATGGGCAAGGACAGGATCTCCTCGGCGGAGATCGCCGACTACACGAACATCAACCCCACGCAGATCCGGCGCGATCTTGCCAACTTCGGCCGCTTCGGGAAGCGCGGAGTCGGGTACAGCGTCGACTCGCTGTTGGGCGAGTTGCGCGCGATCTTGCGGACGCAGGGCCAGCACAACATCGCCCTCGTCGGCGCCGGGCGCCTCGGCGATGCGATCGCGCGCTCACCGATCTTCGCCGAGCACGGCATCAACATCGCGGCGGTCTTCGACATCGACCCGGCAAAGGTCGGACGGCCCCTTGGCGGCGTCATGGTGAGCCCGCTGCCCGAGCTCGCGGGCATCGCGCGCGAGCGGAACATCATCGTCGGCGTTCTGGCCGTCCCCGCCCATGCCGCACAGAGCGCGGCCGATCATCTCGTGCAGGCGGGCGTGAAGATCATCTTCAACTACTCCGAGGCGCTGCTCGAGACGCCGAGCGACGTGCAGGTGCATACGTCGAACCCTGCGGTCGAGCTACTCTACGCCTTGTACTTCCACCTGGCCTGATCCCGCAGCTGGCCCTTTCTCGGGTGTGACGCGGGTCCGGCCGGCGGCGTAGGAAAGACGGTCACATGCGCTATCGGAGAGCCCTCCTTGCAGCCGTCCTTGGTATCGCCGCGGTCGCCGGTCTCTCGTCCGGCGCGGGAGGGAGCGCGGCGACCTCCAGCACATCGGCACGCGGGACGCTCACGCCGTTCGCGTCGTGCGGCGCGTTCCTCCGTCATGTCAAGGGCCGGGCGCTGCCCCTCGTCGGGCCGTACGGGTTCGCCGGCGGGACCGGGCCGGTCGTCCCGGCCACGGGGGCCGAGCGTGCAGACGCAAGCCCTGTCGCCGGCGTCGACTACTCGACGACAAACGTCCAGGAGGACGGCGTCGACGAGCCCGACCTCGTCAAGTCGAACGGGACGCACCTGTTCGTGGTGCGCTCGGACAGGCTGTTCGTCGTCGCCGTGGCTGCCGGGACGCCACGCCGCGTCGGCTCGGTAGAGCTGGAGCAGGGGTGGAGTCACGAGTTGCTGCTTCACGGAGATCGGCTGCTCGTGCTGTCCCGCGGCGGGGGACCGGTGCGTGGCGGCACCGAACCGGCAGTCCGTGAGGGAATCCTGCCCGCGCCGCAACAGACCGTGATCACCGAGATCGACGTGAGCCGCCCGGCGAGTCCCGAAGTCAAGCGGAGCCTCGTGTTGAGCGCGGACTATGTCAGCGCGCGCCTCGTCGGCGCGGCCGTCCGGATCGTGACCGTGGCGGGGATGCCCGGACCGCTGCCCCTCTCGACTCCGACGTCGAGCTCCTCGGCAGCGCAGGAAGCGGCGGTCAAGCGCAACCGTCAGATCGTCGCCGCCTCGGGGGCCGGGAGCTGGTTGCCGCGGTTGGCGGTCAGGGGCAAGCGCGGCCAGGTCCTGCTCCGGCGCTCGCTTGTCACGTGCCGCGACGTGCGACGGCCCCAGACCTACTCGGGCCTCGGTCTCCTGACCGTCACCACGTTCGACCTCCGCAAGGGGCTGACGCCGGTGGACAGCGACGCCGTGCTCGCCGACGGGCAGACCGTCTACGCGTCGCCGACGAGCCTCTACGTCGCCACGCAGCGCTGGTTCCCCGCTCCGCAGGAGGCGGGCGCGGATCCGCCCCGCATGACCACGACCATCCACCGCTTCCAGACCAGCGATCCGCTGCAGACGCATTACCGCGCGAGCGGCACCGTCGGTGGCTACGTGCTCAACCAGTGGGCGCTCTCCGAGCACGCGGGCGTGCTCCGGGTGGCCAGCACAGAAGAGCCGGTGTGGTGGAACCCAGGACCGCAGGTCGAGAGCGAGAGCTTCGTGACCACGCTCACCGAGCGTGCCGGCGCGCTGGTGCAGCTCGGCCGGATCGGCGGGCTCGGCAAGGGGGAGCGGGTCTACGCCGTTCGCTTCGAGGGCGACCGTGGCTACGTGGTGACCTTCCGCCAGGTCGATCCGCTCTACACCCTCGATCTCTCGCTGCCTGCCGTTCCGCGGGTGCTCGGGGAGTTGAAGATCGCCGGCTACTCGGCCTATCTGCACCCACTCGCCGGTGACCTCCTGCTCGGGGTCGGGCAGGACGCCACGGTCGAGGGGCGCGTGCTCGGCACGCAGCTGTCGCTGTTCGACGTGTCGAATCTGCGACGCCCGACCCGTCTCGATCGTTCGACGCTAGGGCCGGCTTCCTCCGAAGCCGAATGGGACCATCACGCTTTCCTGTGGTGGCCGCGGGAGAACCTGGCCGTCGTCCCGGTCAGCGCGTACGCGGTCGACGGAGGCGGGGGCTCGCCGTTCGTCGGGGCTGTTGCCTTCCGGGTGACGCGAGGCGGGATCGAGGAAGTGGGGAGGGTGGCACACGCGGGTCCGGGAGCTGCGAACGCGACGCGAGTCGGGGGGATCCCGATTCGCCGCTCGCTCGTCGTCCGTTCGACGCTGTACACCGTGTCCGAGTCCGGCGTGCGAGGCACGCGGCTCACCGACTTCGGCGACGCCGGCTGGGCCGCCTTCCCGACCGCCGGGTAGCTTCCGGGCTCCGCACCCGCTGCGGTCGGCACGATAGTGCCCGTGCGGATCCTTCTCTGGCACGGGTACCTGCTGGCCGGCACGGGCTCGAACGTGTACACGCGCCTGCTCGCGCGGGAGTGGTCCCGCGCCGGTCACGAGGTCGTGGTGCTGAGCCAGGAGGCGGAGCCTGCGCAGTACGACCTCGGAGGTGCCCGCACGCTCCGGCCGGATGTGGGCGGGCTCCTGCCCGTGTTCGTGCTCGACCGCTACCAGGGCTACGTGGTCAAGCGCCTCCCGGACTGCTCGCGGGACGAACTGGAGCGGTGGGTCACGGCCAACGCCGACGCCGTACGCGCAGAGCTCCCGGCGGATCTCGTCTTCGTGAATCACATCCTGCTGGGCGGGGCCGTGGGAGTCGCCTGCGGAGCGCCGTTCGCGATCAAGGCCCACGGGTCGGAGCTCGAGTACGCGATGCGCGGCAACCCAGAGCTGTCAGGGTGGGGGAGTGACGTGCTTGCCCAGGCGGGCGCGACGTTCGCCGGGTCGGAGCACATCCGCGACGTGATCGCCGACGTGTGCGGGCACACCGAGCGGGTGCACGTCGTCCCGCCCGGCGTGGATGTCGAGGAGTGGTGGCCGGAGGCGCCCGAGATCGCGTTCGCCGCACTGCTCGAGGAATGCCGTCGTGACGCCCCGAACCCTGGGAACGCCGAGGAGCGCTTGCCGGACGACGCCAATGCCGAGCGGTTTGCGGCCTTCCTCGCGGGAGAGCGCCTGACGGTGGTCTACTTCGGCAAGCTGATCCCGCAGAAAGGCGTGGACGTGCTTCTCCGCGCCCTCGAAGGGCTGGATGCCCGGGTGGTGGTGGTCGGATTCGGCCCCGAGCGTGGAGCGCTGACCGCGCTCGCCGCGGAATATGGGGTCGACGCGTTGTTCACAGGCCCGCTCGAGCATCGCCACCTCCGGCATCTCCTCGCCCTCGCGGACGTCTGTGTCGTGCCCTCGGTGTTCCCGGAGGCGTTCGGCATGGTCGCGGCGGAGGCGGCCGCTGCCGGCTGCCCGCCGCTCGTCGCCCGCCACTCGGGGCTGGCCGAGATCGCAGCAGGCGTCGAGGAGGCGTACCCACCGCTCGCGGGGCTCACGGCCGGGTTCGCGACCGGTGACGCCGCCGACCTGCGTCGGGCCCTCGAGGTGATCCTCGGCCTGCCCGCGGTCGACCGCGCCGCCGTGCGTGCGGCGGCGCGTCGAGCCGTGGTCGAGCGCTGGAGCTGGGCCGGAGTGGCCGAGCGCCTGCTCCGGACGTGGCACGAACGGGGACAGTCCCCGGGGGGGACAGTCCCCAGGGGGGACTGTCCCTAGCTGCTCAGCTGTGGCTGGCACGAAAGGCCCTGCAGTCACTACGATTTTGAAAGTAATGGGCGATTCGCAACGCATCGGGTACGGGCAGCTGCTGCGGGAGGCGCGGGAGCGGCTCGAGGAGGGCACCGACTTCACCGTGTCCGTGGAGGAGGAGTTCGCTTTGCTCGACCCTGAGGGGCTCGACCTGGTCAACCGCTTCGAGGAGGTGCAGGCGGCGGCGCAGGGGACGGCGCTGGCGGCGAACCTCGCAGGTGAGCTGATCGCCTCGGAGGTCGAGATCAAGACGGGCCGCTGCGCGACGTTCGCCGACGTGCCCGCCGCGCTCGCGGAGCGACGTGAGCAGCTGGGCGCCTGCATCGAACCGCTCGGGCTCGCGCTGTGCGCGACCGGGACGCACCCGTGGGCGAGCTGGAAGGACCAGCGCATCATCGACACCCCGCACTATCGCCGGAACGACGAGCTCCTGCGGTACGTCGTATGGCGGAACAACACCTTCGGGTTTCACGTCCACGTCGGCATCCGCGGGGCGGATCGCGCGATCCGGGTGCACGATGCCCTGCGCCGCTTTCTGCCCGAGCTGCTTGCGATCTCCGCGAGCTCGCCGTTCGCGGAGGACGTGCTCACGGGGTTGCACTCGACCCGCACGCAGCTGTTCACGAAGTTCTTCCCACGCTGCGGCGTGCCCGATCCCTACCGGGACTGGGCAACCTTCGAGGGCTACGTGCGGCTGCTCTACGAGACGCGCTCGATGGACGAGCACACGCAGCTCTGGTGGTCGCTCCGGCCGCACCTCGCGTTCCCGACGATCGAGATCCGCAACTGCGACGGCCAGCCCGAGCTGGAGGACGCTCAGGCGCTCGCCGCGCTCTGCACGTCGCTGGTGGCCCGGGTGGCGTACGCGCTCGACGAGGGCGAGCCGCTCGCGGATCCGCCGCCGCGGCTGATCGAGGAGAACATGTGGCGGGCGATCCGGTACGGGCTCTCGGGAGAGTTCATCGATCTCACCACCGGTGACGTCAGCCCGACCCGCGAGCATCTCGAGCGGCTGGTCGAATGGGTGCGCCCCGCCGCCGAGGAGATCGGCGCTGCCGCGTGGCTGGCGGTTCCGGCAGCGAACGCGGCCGAGCGTCAGATCGCCCGCTTCGCAGAAGGCGCCACGCTCGCCGAGATCTATGCGGAGCAGGCCGCCGCCTCGGCCTGGGTCCCCCGATTGGCGTGATCGCGGGGCGCCCGCCGTGGTTGTCAGGGCATGCGGAGCGCACCGACCGGATTGACGGCCTCCAGTTCTCCGGAGGATCCGAACCCGGTCGGGGAGCGGCCTGGCGGGCACGGCTGGATGCGCTGCCCACGTGAATCGGTGGATCCAGGCTCGGTGCCGGTGCCTGGCCGAACGGCCCGCCACGCCGGGTTACCGGGGGTGTCCAGCCGGAGATTGTGATAGATCTTTGCCCCGCGCCGACGGCAGTTCGGCGTCTCTTTGTGATGCATTCGCTCCGGAGGATCGATGGACTTTTTTGTTGACCACGCGGTGCTCGTCGGCCTGATCTGCGCCGGCGCCGCAGTCGCGTTCGGCCTGTATCTCACGTACTGGCTGCTGTCCCAGCCGGCCGGGAACGAGCGGATGCAGGAGATCTCCCGCGCCGTGCAGGAAGGCGCAGCCGCCTATCTCAAGAAGCAGTACACGACGATCGCGGCCGTTGCCGTGCCGCCGTTCCTGCTGATCGGCTTCTACAACGAGCTCGGCTGGGGCACGGCGATCGGTTTCCTGATCGGTGCCCTGCTCTCGGCTGCTGCGGGCTTCATCGGCATGAACGTCGCCGTGCGCTCGAACGTGCGGACGGCGGAAGCCGCCCGGGAAGGCGTGCAACCCGCCTTCAAGGTCGCGTTCAGGGCAGGCTCGGTGACAGGCCTGCTCGTCGTCGGCCTGGGCCTGCTCGGCGTCGCCGGCTACTACTGGGTGCTCACCGGCTGGCTCGGCAACAGCCCCGAGTCGGCGGTCGACGACCTCATCGGCCTCGCCTTCGGAGGCTCCCTGATCTCCGTGTTCGCCCGCCTCGGAGGCGGCATCTTCACGAAAGCAGCGGATGTGGGCGCCGACCTCGTCGGCAAGATCGAAGCCGGAATCCCGG
This sequence comes from Gaiella sp., assembly GCA_046160185.1. Taxonomy (GTDB): domain Bacteria; phylum Actinomycetota; class Thermoleophilia; order Gaiellales; family Gaiellaceae; genus Gaiella. The sequence goes on from JBJXGY010000184.1 coordinate 6,465, forward strand.
AAGACGACCCGCGCAACCCGGCCGTGATCGCCGACAATGTGGGCGACAACGTCGGTGACTGCGCCGGGATGGCTGCCGACCTGTTCGAGACCTACGCCGTGACCGCGGTCGCGGTGATGCTGATCGGCACGCAGTTCCCCTCGAGCGAGCTGTGGCTCTATCCCCTGTCGCTCGGCGGCATCTCGATTCTCGCCTCGATCGTCGGCACGTATTTCGCACGGGTCGCCCGCGGCCCCAACGCGATCATCAACGCCCTCTACAAGAGCGTCGTCGTGGCCACCATCCTCTCCGCGGTCGGCTTCATCCCCGTGACGATGGCCTTCGACGGCGGCGAGTTCGGGTTCTGGGAGCTGTTCGGGCCGGCGCTGATCGGTCTCGGTGTGACCTTCGCGCTGGTGGCGATCACCGAGTACTACACGGGCTCACGCTGGCTTCCGGTGAAGAAGATCGCGGAAGCCTCGCAGACGGGCCACGCCACCAACATCATCTCCGGTCTCGCCTACGGCATGCAGGCGACGGCGGCCCCGGTGCTCGTGATCGCCTCGGGCATCATCGCCTCCTACTACGCGGCGGGCGAGAACATCTACGGCATCGGCATCGCCGTCATGGCGCAGCTTTCGATGACGGGGCTGATCGTCGCGCTCGACGCGTACGGCCCGGTCACCGACAACGCCGGCGGCATCGCCGAGATGGCGGACATGCCCGAGAGCGTGCGCGGCGTCACCGACCCGCTCGACGCGGTCGGCAACACGACGAAGGCCGTGACCAAGGGGTACGCGATCGGCTCCGCAGGTCTTGCCGCGCTGATCCTCTTCGACGAGTACGTGCGGCGGCTGGCGGACGAGGGTCTGAACGTCAGCTTCAGCCTCGAGGATCCGTGGGTGATCGCGGGTCTCTTCATCGGCGGCATGATGCCGTTCCTCTTCGCCTCCCTGGCGATGACGGCCGTGGGCCGCGTCGGCGGCGAGGTCGTCGAAGAGGTACGCCGGCAGTTCCGTGAGGATCCGGGGATCATGGAGGGCACCTCGCGACCGGACTACTCGAAGGCGATCGGCATCGTCACCGCCTCGGCGCTCAAGAGCATGATGGCGCCGGCACTCGTGCCGGTCGCGATCCCGATCATCGTCGGGATCATCAAGCCCGAGGCGCTCGGCGGTCTGCTCATCGGCACGATCGTGACGGGGCTCTTCCTGGCCATCGCCATGACCTCAGGCGGTGGAGCCTGGGACAACGCGAAGAAGCTGATCGAGGACGGCCTCTACGGCGGCAAGGGCTCCGAGGCCCACGCGGCAGGCATCACCGGCGACACCGTCGGCGACCCGTACAAGGACACCGCCGGCCCGGCGATCAACCCCATGATCAAGATCGCCAACATCGTGGCGATCCTGATCATCCCGATCATCGCCTCGATTCACGGCTGAGGCGCGAGACGTGGAGGGGCGGGGTCAGACCCTAGGGCTGACCCCG
>JBJXGY010000185.1:0-15353 GCA_046160185.1 Gaiella sp.
GGACCACCACGGCAGCCCGGGGAGGCCCCGGGGGAGCATCATGCTACCGACAGGCCCCGTGCGTCCGACCCCTTGGACAGGCCCTCGTCTTCCGGTCACAATCCGTGTGTGGCGGACGAATCCCACCCCTCCGATCAGGCTGAGAACACTTACCAGTGGGACCTCGAGAACACGATCGGGTACGCGAACGCCATGGGCCGCTACCGCACCGAACTCGAGCGCGCATTCGTCTACTCACGAGTTCGCGGCGAGAGGTTACGCATCCTGGATGTCGGCGGAGGAAGCGGGCGGTTCGCGATCCCACTCGCGGAGCGCGGCCACTCGGTGACGGTCGTCGACGTCTCGGAGTCCGCCATCGCCCTGCTCGACTCGCGGGGCGCGAAGGGCGTCACAGCGCATTGTGGTGACTACATGGCATACGACCTGGACGGCGGCTACGACGTCGCGTTGGGGATCGAGTCGATCCAGTCGTTCAACCACGTGCCGCTCGCCGAGGTGTTCCGCAAGGTGCACGGGCACCTCCGGCCGGGCGGGCGATTCGTGTTTACGCAGCTGAACGGCCAGAGCATCCGGTACAAGCTCCACAGGATGCGGGCACGAGAGGTGTGGGACGAGTTCAGCGTTCGCGGGCCGGCTGGTTACGCGCAAGATCTGCGTGCAGCAGGGTTTGGCGCGGTCTCGATGGAGGGGTTCGTGTGGATGCCGTTCTCGGTGCTGTCGGATTCCCGCTGGGTCAGCACGTTCGCCGCGGCAGAACGAGCTCTGAGGCTGGGACGCTGGCTGGGCCAGAGCCCTTGGCTGATGATCGACGCTGAACGCCCAGCCGATTCGTAAGAGGACCTCGAGCGGCCGAGCTTCGGTCGTCCATCTCGCCATTCCGTCGCGGCGGAGCCTCTCGCGGCTCAGTGGTGGCGTCGCTGCGTTTCCTCGAGCCCCTCCGCGAGCAGACACTCGACCGCGTCGGCGGCGCGAGAGACGATGGCTTCGCGCTCGTCGTCGGCCTCGAATGGCGACAGGACGTAGTCCGCGACCGGGCGCCGGTCGCCGCGCTCCGGCCGGCCGACGCCGACCCGCAGCCGCAGAAAGTCCGGTGACCCCAGTCGACCGGCGATCGAGCGTAGGCCGTTGTGGCCTGCGAGCCCGCCGCCGAGCTTCGCCTGCAAGCGCCCGGTTTCGAGGTCGACCTCATCGTGGACGACGAGCAGCCGGTCGAGGGGCGTCTTGTAGAACCGAACCGCCGGCTGCACCGACCGGCCCGACTCGTTCATGAACGTCTCCGGGGCGAGGAGCGCGACTCGGGCGCCGACCACGCGCACGTCGGCGAGGCGGCCGTTGAACTTCGAGCGGAATGTCGCACCGTGTCGGCGCGCGAGCTCGTCGACGACCATCCAGCCGACGTTGTGCCGGTCGGCGGCGTGAAAGGGGCCAGGGTTTCCCAACCCGACGATGAGCAGGTCGAGCGTCGAGGCCTCGTCGCCCCGACGGAACAGCCGCATGAGGGGCTACTCCTCTGCCGGTGGTTCTTCGGCCGGGCTCGACGGCTCCTCGCCCTCGGCAGCCTCGACCTCTTCCTCTTCCGGTTCGAGCGAAACGACCCGGGCGACGACGCACGAGACGATCACCGTCTCGTGCGGATCGTCGAGGAACGTGACACCTTCGATCGCGGGAACGTCTTCGAGACGGAGCACGTCTCCAAGTTCGAGGTTGCCGAGGTCGATCTCGACGTGCTCGGGCACCTGTGCCGGCAGGGCCTCGACGCGGAGATCCCGCGCCCCCTGCTGGAGCACGCCGCCGACCTTGACACCCGGCGCCTCACCAACGAGCTGGATCGACACGGTCGTCTGGATCGGCCGGTCGAGGCGCACCTCGTGGAAATCGACGTGCGTGACTGTTCCGCGCACCGGGTGCCGCTGAAACTCCTTGAGAACCGCGTGATGCGGCTTCGAGCCGTCCACGATGACGTCGACGATCGCGTGCAGCCCCGACGGGCCACTCAACGCGGTTCGCAGCTCGCGCTCACCGACGGCGATAGCGACCGGCTCCCCGCTCCCGTACAGCACACCGGGCACGAGGCCTTCCCGGCGCAGGCGCCGGACGTTGCGCGAGCCGAGCTGGCCGCTGCCTCGCGCGTTGACGTCAAGTGTGATCCTGTCCCCGGACACGGCCAGCCAGTCTAGCGAAGCGGCATCTTCTCGGCCGCAGTTCGGATTAGAAGAGCTGGTTCTCGCCGCCGAAGATCGCCGAGACCGAGTCGTCGGCGAACACGTTCATCATCGTCTCGGCGAGCAGCCCCGACACCTTGAGCACGGTGAGCTTCTCGGGCTGCGTCAGGGGGTTGATCGGCACGGTGTCCGTGACCACGACCCCCGAAAGCTCCGACTCCGCGAACCGTCGAAGCGCATCTCCGCAAAAAGCCCCGTGTGTCGCGAACGCCCACACCTCCGACGCACCCTGCTCGAGCAGTGCCTGTGCGTTCGCCAGCAGGGTGCTGCCGGTCATGATCACGTCATCACCGAGGATCGCGATCTTGTCGCGCACACGGCCGGTGACCTCCGAGATCTCGACGCTGTCGGTGCCGAGGCGCGTCTTGTGCATGATCGCGAAGTCGGCGCCGAGCGCCTCCGCGAAGCGGACAGCCTGTTTGGCGCGCCCCGCATCCGGCGAGACGGACACGACGCCGGGGCCGACCATGCCGAGATCGCGGAAATGGTTCGCGAACAGCTGCTGTGCAGTCATGTGATCGACGGGGATCGTGAAGAACCCCTGGATCTGTCCGGCGTGGAGATCCATCGTGAGGATGCGGTCGGCGCCCGCGAGCTGCAGGAAGTCGGCGACGAGCCGGGCGGAGATCGGCTCGCGTGGCTTTGCCTTGCGGTCTTGACGCGCGTACGGGAACAGCGGGATGACCGCGGTGATGCGCTTCGCCGAAGCGAGCTTCGCCGCCTGGATCATGAAGCAGAGCTCCATCACGTTCTGATCGATCGGGTCGCAGCCCGTCTGCACGATGAACACGTCGGCGCCGCGGATGGACTCCAGATACCGGCAGAACGTCTCGCCGTTCGGGAACGAGCCGAGCTCGACACCGCCGAGCTCGACGCCGAGCTTGTCGGCGATGTCGGCCGCAAGCGCAGGGTGAGAGCGGCCCGAGAACACCATCAGCCGTTTCTGCGGCTGGAGTGGTAGCGCGTGCCCCACGGTCATCTCCTCGAGCACGGGCGGCTCACCCGACAGCAGAGTCCCCTCAAGCATTCCGATGCCCACCTCTCCCCTCCTTGTTGACCTGGCGCGCCCTCGCGATGGCAAGCGCCCCTGCCGGCACATCCTCCGTGATCACAGATCCTGCTGCTGTCCATGCGTCGTCTCCGATCTCTACAGGGGGGACGAACATAGTGTCCACGGAGACCTTGACGTTGCGCCCGATTCGCGTCCGCGTCTTGCCGACGCCGGCGACCGGGGAGAGATTCGCGGTGATCGACCCGGCGCCGATGTTCGACTTCTCGCCGATGTCGGCGTCGCCCATGTACGCGAGATGAGGAACCTTCGCGCCGGCGGCGACCTTCGTGTTCTTCATCTCCACGAACGTGCCGGCCTTCGACGCCGGGCCGAGCTCGGTGCCGGGACGGAGGTAGCAGAAGGGCCCGACCAGCGCCCCCTCACCGATGCGGGCCGCATCGGTGACCACATGGGGTCCGACACTCGCGTTCGCCGCGACCGCGGTCTCACCCCGCAGGATCGTGAAGGGATGGATCACGGCGTCCGCCTCGATCGTGACGGTCGGCTCGATCCAGGTCGAGGACGGGTCGACGATGGTGACCCCGGCGAGCATATGCTCGGCGTTGATGCGATCACGGAGGGCGGCGGTAGCCGCTGCGAGCTCGACGCGCGTGTTCACACCCTCGGTTTCTTCGGCGTCCGGCGCGACGTGCACGGCGACCGTGCCTCCCGCCGCAACGATCGCGCGCACCGCGTCGGTGAGGTAGAGCTCACCTTGGGCGTTCGCCGGCTGGAGTTCTCCCAGCGCAGACCAGAGCGCCCCGGCCTCGAAGACGTAGATCGAGGAGTTCACCTCACGGATCGCCAGCTCGTCCGGGCGGGCGTCGGCTGCCTCGACGATCCGTTCGAGCGTCCCATTCGCACCACGAACGATCCGGCCGTAGCTGCGGAGATCGTCCGGGACGAAGGAGAGCACGGTCGCGGTGGCACCGCTCCCCTCGTGGGCCGCGCGAAGCTCCTCGAGCAACCGGCTGGTGAGCAGGGGCGTGTCCCCGGAGAGCACGAGGACGCGATCGATTCCCGCCATCGCTTCCCGCGCGGATCGCACGGCGTCACCCGTCCCGAGAGGCGCCTCCTGGACGGCGATCTCGAGATCGGCGAACTCGTCCGCGGTGTCGGGGGAGACGACGACCACGAGGCGCACCGGGTCGAGTGGCCGCGCTGCCTCCACGACCCAGTCGATCATGCGCCGTCCGAGAATCGGGTGCAGGTGCTTCGGCACCGCGGACTTCATGCGGGTGCCGAGGCCGCCTGCCATGACGACTGCGCCGAGTGAGCGTGTTGGCATCAGTGTCGGTGTCTGTGGGTGCACGGAAGGCGAAACATGGCTGGGGCGCCAGGATTCGAACCTGGGATCACGGGACCAAAACCCGTTGCCTTACCGCTTGGCCACGCCCCATCAGGTCGCGCGTGAGTCTATCGGCTCGCCGCGAGCCTTTCGTGAGTCAGCTGTCCGCTCCCTTTCCGCGGTCGCGAAGCAGCGCGACCAGGACCGCGACGCCGAGCAGGACGACGACCACCACCGCAAGCGCAGCAACGATCGCAGCGGCCACGGGCACGAGGAGCACCAGCACCTGGGAAACGGCCGTGATCCAGGTGATCGTCCGCACCTCGCTGCTCCGGTGTTCCCGGCCCACCCAGACGTAGAGCGAGAGCCCGCCGACCGCGAGCGCGAGCACGAGCCACCAGGGAATCGCGCCGGCCACGGCCGCGACCCCCTCCACAGCACCGATGCCGAGCGCGATCTTGAGGCGGTGATCGTCGAGCCAACGCTCGTGCGGTGAGAGCGTCGTGTCTTCTTGCGCGGTCTCGGCCACGCCTTCACCGTAGCGCCTGCGTCCGGCTAATCGATCGTGCGCAGACGCGATGCATACAGCCCGGTGGCTGCCTCGAGCTCGAGATCGGTGACCAGTAGGCCCGCCTCGCCGTAGGGCTGGTACGCGAGCACAGTGCCGTCCGGGCTCACGACGACCGACGTCGACGGCGAGCCCGCGCTCGCGCAGTTGACCGATGCGATGTAGCACGTGTTCTCGGCGGCCCGACAGAGCAGCGCCTTCTCGTGAAACGTGCCATCGGCCTCCGCGAACGTCGACGGACGGTGACTGCCCGGTTCGGCCTCGTGGAAGTGGGGGTGGAAGACGACGTGCGCGCCGCGCCTTGCTGCCCAGCGAACGGTCTCGGGGTACCGCCAGCCTTCATGGCAGATGGCGACACCGAACGTGAGCGGGCCCGCCGTGAAGATCCGCCGCCCGCTCCCCGCCGCGTACGTCGACTCCTCGGACGGGTCGATCTGCACCTTGTCCTGAAAACCGATGATCGATCCCTCGCGGTCGACGACGAGTGTGGTCAAGGTCAGCCGTTCCTCGACGATGCGCTCCGTGCCCAGCACGACCCCGATCCCCGCGGCACCTGCGGCCGTGGCAACCGCCGCCCAGGCGCTCTCGAGGAAGGACTCGTCCGGGGGTGGCACCCTCTTGTCTGGAGCCCGGTAGCCCGGCACGTAGGCCTCCGGGAAGCAGATGACCTCGGCCCCGGCAATCGCTGCCTGGGCGATCGCATCGGTGGCGAGGCCGACCGAAGCTCGAGGGTCGGGCGGAAACGGGAGATTCGCCAGCGCGATCCGCACGGTGGTCACGCCGTGTCCCCGGCTCCTCGGCCGCCGAACGGGCGGCAAACCCAGGTTTGGCCCTCGGTCGCGAGTCGTCCTGCTGCCTTCTCGGCGTCACCGGGCTCCTCGAACAGCCCGTAGAGCACGGGCCCGGCCCCCGAGACGTCGGCGCGGAACGCTCCCAGCGCGAGGAGCCTTGCCACGCGCGTCGAGCGCGCCAGGTCGTTCGGGGGGAGCCGGGCCAGATCCCGCACCGAGCGGAGCCTGCCGACCGCGGCGAAGAGCTCGGAGCGACGCTCGTCGAACCCGTTTGCCCCCTCCCGCCAGTCGAACCGAGCGTAGATCTCCCTGGTCGATGACTTCCGCTCCCCGGACGGGAGCCACAGCACGGCCGTGTAGTTCCGCGGCACCGCCACGGGCGCGAGGTCGGAACCGTCCCCGCTCCCGAGCTGCGGGCCGTCCGTCAGGAAGAACGGCACATCGGCACCGAGACGCGTTGCGATGCGATGCAGCACTTCGCGACCGAGGGGCTTGGGCAGAAAGCGGTTGACGGCGCGGAGCGCTGCAGCCGCGTCGCTGCTACCGCCGCCGAGCCCGGCGGCCACCGGGATGCGCTTGGTCAGGACGGCATGGAACCGCGGCTCGATCCCGGCCGCCTCTGCTGCGGCGGTGATCGCGGCAGCGACGATGGTGTCCTCGGGAAACCCCGTGACTGCAAGCTCGACCGCTGGTTCGAGCTGCACGTCGTCGACCAGGTCGAGTCGTTCGAAGAGGGTGACGAGCTCGTGTTTCCCGTCCGGCCGGAGCGGGCCGACGACGAGCGCGAGGTTGATCTTTGCAGGGGCAGGCTCGATCATGCGAGCGCTCGCTCCAGTTCGACGAATTGCGCCGGTGTCAGAGCCTCAGCCCGGACGGTCGGCGGGAGCCCGAGTGTGGCGAGGGCCTCGCCCACGCGCTCACGTGGATGGAGCCCGTGGTGCTCGACCGAGTTCGGAAGCGTCTTCCGTCTGTGGGAGAAGGCCGCGTCGACGAGCCGGCGGATCTCGAGCAGGCGGGGGGGCGGCACGACGCGGTCGAAGGCGACGAGCGCGGACTCCACGCGTGGCGGCGGACGGAAGACATGTCGAGAGACCGGGTGGAAGCCGGTGCGTTGCGCTGTGAGCGCGAGCGCCACGGAGACCGCCCCGTACGCCTTCGAGCCGGGAACTGCGAAGAGCCTGTCCGCCACCTCGCGCTGCACCATGACACAGTACGAAACGAGCGGGGTTTCCTGAACGAGCGTCTCCACGATCAGCGGCGTGGCGATGTTGTAGGGGAGGTTGGCGACGAGCTTCGCCGGCGGCGGATCGAGCGTGCGGAGGTCGAGCTCGAGCGCGTCACCCCAGGTGAGGGCGACGTTCGGGTACTTCTCCGTGACCGGCTGGAGGGAGCCCTCGAGCGTGCGGTCGATCTCGACCGCATGGACGTGGCGAACACGGGCGGCCAGATACTCGGTGAGCACTCCGAGACCTGGCCCGACCTCGAGCACGACGTCCTCCGGCGCGAGGCCTGCCAGCCTGCCGATGACGCCGAGCACGTTCCGGTCCGTGAGGAAGTGTTGCCCGTAGGCTTTCTTCGGACGCACGGGCGTCACAGGCCGAACGCCCGGCTGGCGTTCTCGTCGATCGCGCGCTCGAGCGCGACCGGGTCCTCGCCCCGCACCTCCGCGAGCACGGCGAGGGTGTGCATCACGAACGCGGGCTCGCAGCGACGTCCCCTGACCGGTTGCGGCGCGAGGTACGGGGCGTCGGTCTCGGCCAGCATCAGCTCGATTGGCGTCTGGCGGGCGCACTCCCGCAGAGCCTCCGCCTTCGGATACGTCACGTTGCCGGCGAACGAGATGTAGTAGCCACGCTCGATTGCGGGTTCGAGCAGCTCCGGCGACGAGAAGCAGTGCAGGACGACCACGCCGTGAAACCGACCGAGCGCGGCCGCCGTCTCCGGAGCGGCGTCGCGTGAATGCACGACGATCGGCAGGCCGAGCTCGGCCGAGAGGGCCAGCTGCGCTTCGAAGAGCACACGCTGCTCCCGCATCGTGTTCGCGCCATGGAACCCGTCGAGCCCGGCTTCGCCGATGGCGACCACGCGCGGAGCGGCCGCGAGCTCTCGAAGCTCCGCGACCCGTCCGGCCTCGGCGGTCGCCGCCTGGTGCGGGTCGATCCCGACCGTCGCGTGGACCCCCGCATAGGCACTCGCCAGTGCGATCACCCGCCGGCACGACTCGATACCCGTGCCGATGGTCACCACCCTCGTCACCCCGGCCGCCGACGCGCGGGCGAGCAGTTCGGGGGCGGGCTCGTTGCAGGCGTCGAGGTGCGCGTGGGTGTCGATCACTCGGAAGCGCGCATCCGCTCGAGCTCCTCCGTCACGACACGCTCTGGGTCGAGCTTGGCGAAAAGCGGCTCGGGCTCGCGGAGAACCTGGCCTGCAGGGAGCACGGCCGGTTCCCAACGCCCCACCCACTCCGCGTACCGACCCGTCAGCACCTCGTGAGCCGCCCCGCTCGGCTCGGAAACCTCCACAAGCTCCAGCGGCCCAGCGATCGATCCATCGTGGCCGAGAAGCTCGTGTAGCCGTTGAGAGCTGTGCGGGAGAAATGGTGTGAAGAGGATCTTCAGGTTGTCGATACAACGAAGCGCCACAGCCAGAATGGTCGCGGCGCGCGCTCGATCCTCCTTGATCACGGCCCAGGGTGCCTGATCGGAGAGGTATTGGTTCACTCGCGATGCCAACCGCATCGCCTCCTGGAGGCCGGCGCGCAGACGGGCCTGGCCGATGAGGTCGCCCACCGTGGAGAAACCAGATTCCACGTCCCGGATAACACGCTCATCGTCCGCTGCGAGTGCGCCGAAGGCCGGGACTGCACCGAAGTTCCGGTAGGCATTCGTGAGCGCTCGGTTGACCAGGTTGCCCCAGTTTGCGACAAGCTCATCGTTGTTGCGGCGCACGAACTCGGCCCAGGTGAAATCGGTGTCCTGGGTTTCCGGGCCGGCCGCCGTCAGGTAGTAGCGGAGGCTGTCCGCGGAGTAGCGGTCGAGGAAGTCACCGACATAGATGACGACATTGCGGCTCGTCGAGAACTGCCGCCCCTCCATTGTCAGGAACTCACTGGCCACGACGTCGTAGGGAAGAACAAGGGATCCTTGGCGTGCGCCGAACTCTCCGTCGTCTCCGTACCCGAGCAGCTCGCTGGGCCAGATCACGCTGTGGAAGACGATGTTGTCCTTCCCCATGAAGTAGTAGTGCCGCGCCTCCGGGTCCTGCCACCACAGGCGCCACGCCTCGGGCTCGCCCTTCATCGCCGCCCACTCGATCGAGGCGGAGAGATACCCGATGACGGCGTCGAACCAGACGTAGATGCGCTTGTCGTCGAGCTCCTCGTACCCGGCGACCGGGATCCGGACGCCCCAGTCGAGATCACGCGTGACCGGCCGGGGTTTCACCTCGTCCACCAGGTGGAGCGAGAAGCTCCGGACGTTGGGCCGCCAGTGGCTCTGCCGGCCGATCCACTCCGCCAGCTGCTGCTTGAACGCCGGCAGGTCGAGGAAGAGGTGGGAACTCTCCCGGAAGACAGGCGGCTGCCCGTCGACTTTCGACCGGGGGTTGATCAGGTCGATCGGGTCGAGTTGCTTCCCGCAGTTGTCGCATTGGTCGCCCCGTGCGTCCCCGAACCCGCAATGCGGACAGGTGCCCTCGATGTAGCGGTCGGGGAGCGTCGTCCCAGTCGCCGCCGAGAACGCCCCCATCGCAACCCGCTCGAAGATGTAGCCGTTCTGGTGAAGCGTGCGAAAGACGTCTCTCGTGACCGCGTGGTGGTTGTCCGTCGTCGTCCTCGTGAACAGGTCGTACGAGAGACCGAGACGCCGGAGGTCGTCGCGGATCGCCGCGCTGTTGCGGTCGACAAGCTCGCGCGGGGTAAGCCCTTCGCGGTCGGCCGCGACCATGATCGGTGTGCCGTGCTCGTCGGTGCCCGACACCATCAGCACGTCATTACCCACAAGCCGGTGATAGCGGGCGAAGATGTCCGAGGGCACGCCGAAGCCCGCCACGTGGCCGATGTGGCGAGGGCCGTTGGCGTACGGCCAGGCAACCGCGACGAAAACGCGTTTCGGGGGCGACACAGCGCCATGATACGAGCGCTCGCGGGCGGGCCCGGGCGTCACGCGAGCGCGTGACGCCGGAGCCCGCGACCGCGGACGGCGGCGGCTGTGATCTCAGCGCTCCCGGGCGAGCCGGGACGATGCCGCCACCCGTACGGCGTCGAACACCGCCCGTCGCATCTTGATCAGCCCGAAGAGCGCCGACCCGACCACGAACGCCGGCAACAGGCGCCGAGGATCGAGAGGCCACTCGCTGCCGGCCGAGGCACCGCGGGCCGTTGCGACGTGGGTGGACGGCCCGACCGCGCCCTCTGCTGCGGCGATAGCCGGACTCGTCTTCAGGGCGAAGGTGACCCCCACGGGGTGCGGACCCGCCGGCTTGACCCCGACCGCGCCGGAATGCACCGATAGCTCGCCCGGGCGGTCAGGGCTCGCGATCGACCGGCCCGCGCCGTTCGTTGCCGGGCGCAGGCTGTACGAGCCTGTGGCCACGATCTCGGGAGGGGCCGCCGTCGACGGCCCGCGAGCCGGGGTCGACGACGTGGAACCCGTCGCGACGCGGGCATCGACTGACGCATGACCGCCCGACGAGCCCGTGCTGCGAGTGGTGGGCCCCGGCTGTTCCGGCTTTGTGACCGGGGTGGTGGTCGCCGGCAGGGTTGCGCCGGGCGCTGAGCTCGGTGACGCCGCGGCAGCCACCACCTCAGGGGCAGGGGCCGGCTCGGCGGCCGCCGGCGGAGCAGGCTGTGTGGGGGCCGGAGCGGGGGGTGCCGGAGCCGATGCCGTTGGCGCCGGTTCCCGTGCGGGTGGCGGCCCCGCCGGCGTGGGCGGTGCCGGGCTCGCCTGCGGAGGCTCGACCACCGGCGGTGACGCGGGCGCCGGGGCCGGCTCCGGGGCAGCCGGCGGCGCCGGCTCCGGGGTTGCGACGGCGATCGCCGGAAGCACCGAGAGCGGATCGAGATAGCTGTTCTCGACCCCTGCCCGGCGGATCCCAAGATGAATGTAGGGTCTGCCGTGCTCGGCCTCGCCACTCGCGCCGGCGACGCCGATCGGCCTACCTTCCTCGACCACGTCACCTTTGGCGACGGACAGTCCGCCCAGGTGGGTGATCGAGATCGCGTAGCCGTCGTCGGTCGTGACCGTCACCGTCTTCCCGTGCGTGGGCACGGTGCCCGCGAAGGTCACGACGCCCGCACGGACGCTCGTGACCGGAGCCCCGCTCTCAACCGCGACATCGATTCCGCGGTGCTGCCCGCCGGTGTAGGGGTCGTCTCCGACCTGGTAGGGCCGGAGCACAGCCCCGTTCGCAGGCCATGACCACGCGTGCCCCGCTGCGGGCGAGACGAGGACGAACAGCGTGATCAGGAATGAGAACACGAAGGCTCTTCGCATACATCACCTCCTTTGTGTTGTTCGTACAGACAACAGAGCCGACAGAGTAGCGGACCGGGTCGGACGGTTGCCAGGAACGACTACAGCGAGCGGCGGTAGAGGTCGCGGTGCGACGTCTGCGAGAGGCGGCCCACGACCTCGGAGGCGGTGCGCCTGGTCGCACCGCTCGCAACGAGCTCCTGAACCGCAGCCGCCAGCTCGTCGAGCGCCCTCCCAGCTGCGCCCGCATCCGCAGGCCCGCCCCCCCTACCGGCCGGCGCCGGGCCGATGACCACCGTGATCTCTCCCCTCGGCGGCTCGGCGAACCGCTTTGCAACCTCCTCCGCCGAGCCACGGACGACCTCCTCGAACACCTTTGTCAGCTCACGGCAGACGGCGACCTCCCGCGCGGGCCGGGCCGAGGCCAGGCTCGCAAGCGCAGCCGGTAGCCGCTTCGGCGACTCGAAGGCCACACAGGGAACATCCACCCCGTCCAGCACCGGCCAGAGCGCGGACAGCTCCGCCGCCCGCCGCGGCAGCCAGCCGAGGAAGCGATAGCCCGGACAGGGAAACCCGGCGACGACGACGGAGGACTCCACGGCCGAAGGGCCGGGAATCACCGTGACCTCCACCCCCGCTTCGATCGAGGCCGCCACGAGCCTGATCCCCGGGTCGCCGATTCCCGGTATGCCGGCGTCCGAAACGAGCGCCACGCGCGCACGCTCACGCAACCGCGGCAGAACCTCCGCGACGCGCTGCGCCTCGTTGTGCCGGTGATAGCTCTTGAGTCGCGCCCGCTCCCCGGAGATGCCGTGCCGGTCGAGCAGCACGCGGGTGCGCCGGGTGTCCTCGCAGAGCACCAGCTCAGCTTCGCGAAGGACGGCGAGCAGGCGCAGCGTGACGTCGTCGAGGTTGCCGATCGGGGTGGCACACACGAAAAGCGGCACGAGCCGGTCCCCGCCGCTTCAGAGACCTTCGTAGGCGACGAGCGCGGCGCCGACGACGCCCGGCTCCGGGAGCTCCGCCGTGACCAGCGTCAGGCACGCGTCGGCCGGCTGGATCGCCTCGCGGCGGGCTGCCTCCTGCGCGGCGGGCAGCAGCAGGTCGGCCGCGGCGAGCCCGAACCCGCCACCGATGACGACGACGTCCGGGTCGAACACGTTGGCCAGAGAGCCGATGCCGGCCCCGAGGTACTCCGCGATCCTTCGCATTTCGGCGGCGGCCTCGGCGTGGCCCTCGCGCGCGGCTGCGACAAGAGTCTCGGCGTCAGCCTCCGGGCCGAAGACCCGCCGCGCGGCGCTGTCGGCCGCCGTGCCCGAGACGAGCCCCTCCAGATGCCCGAGGCCGTGACAGGAACCCTGGCAGGGCGTTCCTCCGGCGACGACGACCACGTGCCCGAGCTCGGCCCATCCGCGATACAGCTGATCTTCGAGGACCAGACCGCCCCCAACCCCGGTGCCCAGCGTGAGCATGATCAGGTCACGCGCTCCGCGGCCGGCGCCGAGGCGCCACTCGGCGAGCGCCGCAGCGGTGCCGTCGTTCTCGACGAACGAGGGGAGACCGAACTCCGAGCTCGCCCAGGCCGCGAGGTCGAGATCGTCCAGGGGGAGGTTCGTCGCACGCAGGACCCGCCCTGTCCGTTTGTCGAGGTTGCAGGGAACCCCGAAGCCGACGGCCTGCTCGGACCCCGTTGCGATCTCCCGAACCGCTGCGCCGATCGCGGCGAGGATCTCCGCTTCGGACGACGTCGGCGTGTCGAGGTCGACCTGACGCCGGATCGTGCCGTCCCGCTCGACGACCGCCGCCCTGATGTGCGTACCGCCGACGTCGACACCGATCACGCGGTCTGCGCCCATGCCGCGGCTACGATAACCCTGCATGCCGGGCGAGGAGAAGCCGTACCGCGTGTATCGCGGTGGGCGCGCACGAGGCCGGGTGCCAGCCGAGCGCGGCCCGAGCCCGGTTGCGACAGACGTCCCGCCGCCCCGTCCGCCCCTCTCCGCCCACGACCGGGCTCCGTCGCCACTCCCGGCCACCACCCGTTCGGAGGAACGGGTCAGACCACCTCGCTCGCCTCGACGCTGGGGTCGGCGCGTCCTAGTCGTGTTCGCCCTGCTCGTGATCACCATCGTCGTCTGGGGCGTCCTCAGCTACCGCTCCGTCTCCTCGGGAGTGTCGGAGGCGAACGACCGGGTCCCGGCCGGCGTGCGCCGCCTGCTGACCCCGGGCGAGGGAAGCCTCAGTGGTTCTCCGAGCACGATCCTCGTGCTGGGAACGGACGGTGGCGTCAAGGGTCGTGCCGGCGCGAGACGCTCCGACTCCGTGATGCTGATCCGCACCGATCCCGAGCGGGGCAGGGTCGTCTATCTCTCCGTTCCCCGCGATCTCTACGTCGACATTCCCGGATTCGGGCGAGGCAAGATCAACGCCGCCTTTCAGTACGGCGGGCCGGGTCTGACGATGAGGACGGTGAGGGGGTTGACCGGGCTCGAGATCAACCACATCGCCTTCGTCGACTTCGCCCGGTTCGAGCAGTTGATCGACGCCGTCGGCGGCATCGACGTCGTCGTCCCGAAGGCGATCCGCTCCAAGCCGTTCGACTGTCCGTACTCGGCCAAGCGTTGTGCGACGTGGGAGGGCTGGCGATTCGAGAAGGGCGAGCAGCACATGGACGGCCGCCGCGCGCTCGTGTACTCGCGGATCAGAGTCAATCTGCTCGACCCGTCCGAGACAGACCTCCAGCGCGCCCGCCGCCAGCAGGACGTGCTCCGCGCCACGGCCGCCAAGCTCACGGGCTTTGGCACACTCCTGGGTCTGCCGGGCAAGGGTGACGATCTGCTGGCGCCGCTCGCGACCGACCTCACGACGTGGCAGATTGCGCAGCTCGGCTGGGTCTCGATGCGGGCCGACGACGCGAGGGCCTTGCATTGCCGGCTCGGCGGCGACCCTGCCTTCATCGGCGGCGAGTCGGTGATCACGAGCTCGGAGCGGAACGCCGAGGTGATCGCGATGCTGCTCGGTCGTGCCGCTCCGCAGCGCCCGCCCAAGGGTGAGCCGTACGCGCCTGGCTGCGTGGTCGGAGACCGGCGGCTCTGATCAATCCTGGGACGGCGCCCCACCGCTGCTACCGCTGCTGGACGAGCTGGACGAGGAGCCGGAGTCCGAGCTCGAGCTCTTCTTCTCCTTGTCCGGGGACCCGCCGGAGTCCGCTGTCTTCTCCTTCTTGTCAGACGTGTCGGACGGTCCTCCGCCGTCGCCGTCGCCGCTGGGCTTGCGGCTCTTGCCGTAGTCGGTGTTGTAGAAGCCCGAGCCCTTGAAATGCACCGCAACGGGGAACAGGATCTTCTCCACCGGGCTGTCGCCGCACACCTCGCAGGACTCGGCAGGAGCGTCACTCATGCGTTGGAACATCTCGAAGGTGTGCCCCTTCGGGCAACGGTACTCATACGTCGGCACAAGGCAAATCTAACAGCGAAGATTCCAGGATGAGCGAGAGCGCACAGGCTCCGGCACTGACCGGACGGCCGGACGGGACTGCGCTCGTGGCGCTGGTCCGGAGGTGGTGGTTTCCCGTTGGCACGGCTCTTGCGGTTGCCGCGGCGGCGGGCTTCTTGGCGCACCAGCTGATGGCCTGGCCGCCCCACGAGGACGAGACGCTCGCGCTGTTTGTCGGACGCGACTCGTTCACCGGGGTCGTCGAGCACGTCACCCGCGACCGCGGCGGTGCGCCACTGCACTTCCTCGTAGCCTGGGCTGTTGCCCATCTGGGCTTCGGGCTGGGAGGGCTGCGGACGGCCTCGGCGCTCTTCGCGGTGGCCGCGATCCCACTCGTCGCGCTCGTCGGCCGCCGCCTCGTGGACGCCCGCACGGGGCTCGTCGCCGCCGCGCTGTGCGCCTCGAGCTGGGGTTTTCTCTTCCACGGCGTCTACGGCCGCATGTACAGCCTGTTCCTGTTCCTCGCC
>JBJXGY010000186.1:0-3918 GCA_046160185.1 Gaiella sp.
GTAGACCTCGAGGTTCGCTCGCGCACCGATGCTGACGATCTGGATGCGGTCGGGAGAGTCCTCGTTAGGGAGGAGACGAAGCACGATCCTGTAGCCGGCTGGCCTGGTCGACGGGCTCGCATCGAAGTAGATCTTGCGACCATCGCCGAGATTCCCGATCCGCTTGTCGTAGGAGAGCGGCTGGCTGTGCGCGAGTGGGTCTTGTCGCAGCGCGGGAAGAAGTGTGCGGATGCTGCGGAGCAGAGCAGGCGAGAGCGGCTCGAAGTCGCCGGCGACCTCAGGTCGCGCAACGATGGGAAGCATCAGTCGGGAGTAGCTTCGCGCTCGGCGGCTTCGAGCATCTCCTCGAAGTTCGCGTCGCCTGCCGGGTTGGCTAGGCGTTGGGCAGCCTCTATCGCAGCGATCTCGTCGTCGAGCCGGTCGGCAAGGGCGAGGTACGTCTCGCTTGTGCGCACCAGCAACGCGCGCCGGTCGCGGAGCTGTTCGTCAAGGTGCTCGGCATCGTCCGAAAGCGCGTGTGCGGTCATGGCTTCAGGGTACTGCCGTGCGCTGGTGGTCGCCAGTGGACGAGGACCGTGTCTTGCTGTCGGTCTCACAACGGAGCTGCATCCCAGCCCAGCAGATGCAGATCCAGTCCTGTGACCGCGGGCGCGTTCCCATAGACGGGCGGGCTTTGCCCGCACGGCACGTGACGGTGGGTCGTTCGGAGCGGATGGCACGATCAGTCGCTACATGTCGTGCGAGCGAAGCTCGCACGTGAAGGAGGCAGCCATGACATCTCAGGAGATCGTCGAGCGGGGCACGATCCTGCGCACCACCGTTGGCTCGACCGTGCACGGGCTCCATCACGGCGGGCAGGACGACCGTGACGAGATGGCGGTGTTCGTCGAGCCGCCCGAGTACCTCATCGGTCTGGCGCGGGCCCGCGGAATCCGGGGCGGGCTCTACGGGTTTGAGCACTACGTCGAGCGCACGCAGCCCGAGGGCGTCCGCTCGGGGCCGGGTGACCTCGATCTCGTCGCCTACAGCCTGCGCAAGTACGTGCGGCTGGTGCTCAAGGGGCATCCGACGATCCTGTTGCCGCTCTTCGTGCCCGAGCGGGACATCGTCTTGAAGACCGACCTCGGCGAGACCCTGCGTGCGCTCCGTCCCGCCCTGCTCTCGAAACTCGCCGGCCGCGGCTACCTGGGCTACCTGAAAGGGCAGAAGGAGAGGCTGCTCGGCGCGAGGGGGCAGAAGCGGGTGAACCGGCCCGAGCTGGTCGAGGCGCACGGGTACGACACGAAGTACGCGATGCATGCGGCTCGCCTCGGCTACCAGGGCCTCGAGCTGCTGGAGACGGGGTGGCTGACGCTGCCGATGCCCGAGTCCGACCGCTCGCGCGTGATGGCGATCCGGACGGGCGAGCGTTCTTTCGAGGAAGCACTCGCCGAGATCGAGGATGTCGAGCGGCGGCTCGCCGAGGCGCTCGAGCGAACGACGCTGCCGCCGAAGCCCGACCGCGCTGCGGTCGACGCATTCCTGCTCGACGCCTACCGGCGGGGTTGGGGCTGGGCGTGAGCCCTGCCACTCCCCGCTGCTCGCCCTCGTAGCTCAGTTGGAAGAGCACCGGACTTCGAATCCGGGCGCAGAGGTTCGAATCCTCTCGGGGGCGTTACGCGACACCGTGACCGAGGGGCGAGGTGCACGCCTGCAAAGCGCGCCACGGCGGTTCGAATCCGCCCGGTGTCTTACCGACCAACCCAACCGCGACAATAGAGAGAGGAGAGGAGAACTTGCGATCCGTCAAGACTTTCGGCCCGGTTGATGTACGCAGCCTCGAGCAGCTCGAGCGCTGCATGGAGGCGGGCGACGCCGAGTACGGCGTGCTGTGCGCCGACCATCACCCGGGCTACAGCCAGCCGATCGGCGGTGCCATCGCCTACGAGGGCCACGTGTCGCCGTCCGGAGTCGGGTACGACATCGGGTGCGGGAACAAGGCGGTGCGAACCGACCTCACGCGCGATGACCTGCCCCTGCTCGGCGGCATCGAGCACATGATGGGGCAGATTCGCGAGCGGATCTCCTTCGGGATGGGCGTGCCGGCGCAGGAGCGGACCGACCACCCGGTGCTCGAAGCGATCCGTACGGCCGACTTCGCGCCGCAGCGGAAGCTGGCCCAGCTCGCCGAGTCGCAGCTGGGCACGGTCGGCTCGGGCAACCACTACGTGAACGTGATGGTGGACGAGACCGGCGCGATCTGGGTCGGCGTGCATTTAGGTTCCCGTGGGTTCGGGCACAAGACCGCGTCCGGCTTCCTCGCGCTCGCCGAGGGCAAGGCGTTCGGCGAGCGGGCGGTGGAGGGCGAGATGGACTCGCCGCCGGTGCTGTTCGAGATCGGCTCGGAGCTCGGCGACTCGTACGTCGCGGCGATGGAGCTTGCGGGTGAGTACGCCCACGCCGGCCGGGACGTCGTGGTCGACAAGGTGCTCGAGATCCTTGGCGCGGCGTCGACCTTCGAGGTGCACAACCACCACAACTTCGCGTGGCGGGAGGAGCACTTCGGCCGCCCGTATTGGGTGATCCGCAAGGGCTGCACGCCGGCGCGGCCAGGACAGATGGGCTTCGTGGGCGGCTCGATGGGTGACGACTCGGTGATCCTCGAGGGCGTCGACTCCGCGGACAGCACGGACGCCCTGTTCTCGACCGTGCACGGCGCCGGCCGCGTGATGAGTCGCACGCACGCAGCGGGTCGTGTCCGCCGTCGCAAGCGGTGGGCCTGCAGCAACCGCGACTGCGATCGCGTGTTCGACAGCGACGGGATCAGCGCCCACCAGCGCGCGCCGAGAAAGGGCGTCTGTCCCGACCATCCGGAGGCGGGCGTGCGGAAGGTGTGGATCGAGGAGCAGCTGAAGCCGGGCGTGGTCGACTGGCCCGCCGTGCAGGAGCGGCTCCGCGCGCAGGGCATCGTGGTCGTCGGCGGCGGTGCCGACGAGGCTCCGGAGGTGTACAAGCGCCTTCCGGAGGTCCTCGCCGCCCACGGCGGGTCGATCCGCGTGCTCCACACGCTCCGCCCGCTCGGCGTGGCCATGGCCGGCCGCGACGTGCACGACCCGTACAAGGACTGAGGGCCGCGCAAGCGGCCCTCGTCGTGCTGCGCTGATCCCGGCGCTCCCTCGACGCGCGCGCGGATCCGTGCAACGATCACACAGTGCGGCGCGCGTACGCGATCGCCATTGCGTTATCGCTCGCGGCGGCCGCCACGGGCTCGTCCGTGGCGGAGGTCGCGAAGACACCTGATGGCAAGCTCCTGGCGCGGTACGCGCCGACGCTGATCCTTCACCCGGAAGAGCTCTTCGCTCCCGTGCCCGTGGAGGGATTCCTGGCCGACAGCGACCTGCTGACGCGCGCGACGGACGGAACGTGGGCACCCGCCGGCGTCCCGCCTGCGCAGGCCGGTGCCGACGCTCGCCTCGATCAGCGGCTCTGCCAGGCGGTGGCGGGGCCTCCCGCCGAGCCGTGCTACGCCGCCGCCGAGGCCACTCACGTCTCGTCGCCGACGGCCTACGGGGCCGTGTTCCGCCGAGGGAAACGCGTCGCGCTCCAGTACTGGCTCTGGTATCCGGTCAACGTCTACAGCCCGACCGTGCCGGCAGGGCCGTTCTGGGTCGTGCACGAGGGCGACTGGGAGGCGGTCACGGTCGTGCTGGACGATCGCGAGCGCCCGCTGCTCGTCGGCCTGTCGAGCCACTGCGGTGGGCTGCGCCGCGCCTGGCGCGACGCGCCGCGCCGCGGCACGCACCCGCTCGCCTACGTCGCCAAGGGTTCGCACGCCAACTACTTCGCGTCGGGCGAGCAGCGCATCTCTGCCCTCGGCGAGGCCCTCGTCCGCCGGTGCTTCACGCCCGAGCTGGTCGCGATCTACAAGGCGTACGGCGT
>JBJXGY010000187.1:0-3909 GCA_046160185.1 Gaiella sp.
GCGTGACCTCGGGGTCGAGCACGGGATAGTCGGTGAGCAGCTCGATGTGACCGTGCACGCGAACCGCCGGGTGCGAGCCGGCTGTCACGTGCAGGTCGGAAGCGCGCATCTGGACGCAGCGCTCGAGAAGCGCGTCGACCGAGAGCGGCAAGTCCTGGGCGTGTTCGGTGGTCTCCACGACCGCCTCTATCGGCACGACTCCCGCCGGGCTTGAGCGCAGCGTGCGGAAGGCAGCGACGGCTCGTGCTTGACTCGTTTTACCCGCGGCTCGGAGTTGCGCCATCCCTCGTTCGAGCGGCATCCCCCTCGCTGGGCGGTAACGCTCCCTCACCGGGGGTCAAGCCCTCGAGGCTACGAGCCGATGCATCGTGCGTCGTCCGACCAAGGAGCTCCTCATGTTCTCGCGGCATCGCCTGCACGACGATCGCGGCTTCACCCTCATCGAGCTGTTGGTCGTGCTTGTGATCATCGGTGTCCTTCTCGCGATCGCCGTTCCCAGCTATCTGGGATTCAAGGGCCGCGCCAGCGACCGCACGGCTCAGGCGAACATTCGAACCGCGATGACGGCCGCCGAGACGTTCTACGCGGACAACCGCACCTACGTCGGGATGACGGAGGCCGCGCTCGCGCTCATCGACACGGCCGTGTCGCCGACGCTCACCGTGGCCTCGGCCGGGGTCGCCTCCTACTGTCTCACTGACACGATCGGGGGCAGGACGTGGAGCGTGGCCGGCCCGGGGACGACACCGAGCTTCCGGGCAAACGGCACCTGTTCCTAGCGCCACTCCCCCCGCGTGAGGGATGCGATCCCTCGCGAATCACTCAAATGGGTATTCAAGGCGGGGAGTGAGGAGCCGATAGATCCCGTGTCGGTTCCACCCCCTTCGGAAGGAGCACCAAACATGTCGTTTATCGCCAAGCTGCAGCAGCGGCTTCGCAAGGAGGAGTCGGGCTTCACGCTCATCGAGCTCCTCGTGGTTCTCGTGATCATCGGCGTCCTGCTGGCGATCGCAGTTCCGTCGTACCTCGGCTTCAAGCAGCGCGCCGAGAAGCGTGCGGCTGACTCGAACGTCCGCTCGGCCATCTCGTCGGTGGAGGCGTATTACTCCGACTTCGGGAACTACAACTTCGGCTCGGCGGCAACGCTTCGCGCGAGCTACGACGCAGGCCTGGCTTCCGGCCTCGTGGCAACGCCTGGCGCGTCGACGTACACCCTCTCGTTCACGCAGGGCTCGTGCACCGCGAGCGTGACCGGCCCGGGTGGCACGCTCACGAACACCTGCTAGGCCAGCACTACACAAGGGAACAAGACGAGGGGCGCGGGAAACCGCGCCCCTCGTCGTCTCATGTCACGTCCCTCGTTCAAGTGATACCTACGACCTGTCGATATCGCCAAGCGTGACGGCCACCGCCTCCTCGCACGCCCCCACTCGAACCGGGGTTGCTTCTCGAATCACGTCGACTTGGGTCGCACTCCTCTCCATTGTCGTCGGCGGGGCAGTCGCCAGGCTCGTGCTCGTCTCGGGCCGCACCACCCCGCACTACTACCCGGACGAGTACCTCTACCCAGAGGTCGCACGATCGCTGTGGGAAGGCCATGGCACGACCGTGCTAGGGCAACCCTCCGGTATCTCGGCCCTCCTCGAACCGTTGCTCACCGCCCCGATCTGGGGAGCTTTCGAATCGGCAAGAGCCGTCGAGCTGACTCAGGGTCTCCACGCGGTCTGGATCGGACTGGCTGCCATCCCTGTCTTCGCTCTTTGTCGTACCCTGAAGCTGAGCGACCGAGCGGCTCTGTACTGCAGTGCGGCAACGGTTCTCGGCCCGGGTGCCTTCTATACCGGGTTCCTCACCTCGGATGCACTGGGCTACTTTCTCGGGCTCGCGACGATGGCCCTTGGCGTTCGTTTGGTGGCGCTACCTACGAGGAGCACCGAAGTCCTCTTCCTGCTCGCGTCTGGTCTGACGTCGTTTGCAAGGCTGCAGTACGTCATCTTGGTTCCCGCAGTGTTCCTGGCGGGTCTGGTCGTCGAGCGTGGACGCGTTCGAGTACTGGTCCGACGCTTCCCGTTCCTGACGGGCATGCTCGCTCTGGGTGGAGTCGCCATGGCTATCGGCGGGAGCGGTGCTCTCGGGCGGTATCAGGCCATCGCAACATTCGGTGTCTCGCGCGAAGCCGGCACCTGGTTCGCCTCGGGCCTGCTCCTCCTCGCAATCGGGGCGGGTGTGGCCATAGTTCCCGGCGCAGTCGCCTGGGCAATCGACGCATTGCACAAGCACAAGGCCCGAGAGCAGACAGCCTTCGCTGCGCTGTTGGTGTTGGTTGCCGGCGGACTGCTCACCGTCGCCTCGATCTACGCCGTCGAGACCAGCTCCGATCGCTTTCTCGAGCGCTATCTCGTGATCGTGGCACCCTTGCTCTCGGTGGCGTTCGCCTGCTGGCTAAGCGCCGCGCGCCCATGCCGCCGGGTGGCCATCATCAGCGCGGTGACTCTGGTCGCCGCGGCCGCGTTGGTGCCGCTCTCCTCGTACACGGGGGGTCAGGGGGTCGCCGATTCACCCACGCTCTTCGGCTACCTCTTCTTCGAACGCCACCTCGGTGTCGGCGACGCGAGCCTACTGACGGCAGCCGCCGTCAGTCTCGCTGCACTGCTCGCACTCGCAGCCGCGGTGCTCCCCCGGGTGAGCGGACTGACAGTTGGTGGTCTTGCCCTGACTCTGATGACGGTGTTGGCGATCGCTGCTCATGCAACCGAACGGGACGTCGACGAGACGGCGCGCGCCGTCACGTTCGCTGGCGCACCGGACTGGATTGACGCCGAAGGCGGAGGTCCGGCGCTCCTGATCATGGGAGACGGCGGCAACCCGCTCGATGCGATGGCCACGGCCGTCATGAACAGGTCGATCGAGGCCGCTGCCCCGTTGGGCGACTCCGCGACGAAGCTCGTCGACGGCTTCGGGGTGCCCGTCACCATCTCGCCGACCGGTGTGCTGATCAGAAACGGACGCCCTCTCGTCCATCCCGTCGTCTTCTCGATCGAGGGTGGTGCAGCCGGTTTCAGCGGAGCGGAAAAGGTTGTTTACGATCAACGGTTCGTGTTGGCGATCCCGCTGCACGAGGCTCGCCTCTCGATGTACGCCTTCGGCGTCAAAGGGAACGGACGTCTCGCTGCCACCGGATCGTTCGGTGTCTATCCGCAGGCGGACGGAGCTTGCACGTCCCTGTCGCTGCACCTGACGTTGCCGCCAGGTGTTCCGCCCTCGGTCGTCGAACTGATCGAGGCCGGCACACCGCGGCGTCGCATCAGGATTTCCCCAGCGGCGCCCGCCGATCTCAGGATCACCTCGCCGATCGGGCGCAGCCGGATCGTGCGATACCGCACTGTCACGCTCGGAGACCGCTCAGTCCGATCGTCCGACAGATCAGTTGCGGACGTCCGCTACACATCTCGCCGGGCGATCTGCGCCCCCAAGACGGACATTCACAAAGGCTCAAGCCCGCGCCCCCTCCTGCCGATACAGACTCGGTGACCGCCACACCAATACCAACTCGTCTGCTCGTCGTCCTCGGCGCACTCATCCTGCTCGCTGCCGCGTTCTTCGTGGTGCGGCCAGTGCTTCTCGATTCGGGCGACTCGAGCTCCAGCTCGCTTCCCGTGACGCCGGCGCCGGCCAGTCCGACCCCGACCCAGCCTTCTCCCACGCCCGCCGCTCCGGCGAAGCCGAAGGTGGAGCTGCTTCCGGGTGTCCCGGCTGCGATCGCGTCGAAGCTGCAGAGCTCGAGGACGGTGGTCGTCTCGCTGTACGCCTCCACGGCCAAGGTCGATCGCGACGCGATGACCCAGGCGGCCAAGGGCGCGAAACAGGGCGGCGCGCCGTTCGTCTCGATGGACGTGATCAGCGACAAGC
>JBJXGY010000188.1:0-5626 GCA_046160185.1 Gaiella sp.
GCACAGGTGTCTTCGTCGGCGTGATGGAGAACGACTACGCGAAGCTTCAGCTGCGCGACGGCGCGGAGAACCTCGACGCCTACTTCGTCACGGGCAACCACTTCAGCTTCACAGCCGGCCGGATTTCCTACGTGCTCGGTCTCCACGGACCGTCGGTGGCATTGGATACCGCTTGCTCGTCGTCGCTCGTGGCAATCCACCTGGCCTGTCAGAGCCTGAGGTCAGGTGAGTCGGATATTGCGCTCGCCGGCGGCGTGAACCTCATGCTCTCGCCGGAGCTCACGATCACGATGTGCCGATTCCGGGCGTTGTCGCCCGACGGGCGATGCAAGACCTTCGACGAGTCGGCCGACGGGTTCGGACAGGGGGAGGGCAGCGGGGTCGTTGTGCTCAAGCGGCTGTCGGACGCCGTTGCCGCCGACGACGACATCATCGCGGTGATCCGCGGGTCCGCCGTGAACCACGATGGCCCCAGCGGCGGCCTCACGGTGCCGAGCGGCGCCGCGCAGCAGGCTGTGGTGCGAGCGGCAATCGCCGACGCCGGCGTGGCGCCCGCCGATGTGGGGTACGTGGAGGCGCACGGAACGGGTACCTCGCTGGGCGACCCGATCGAGGTACGGGCCTTGGGTGCGGCTCTGGGATCGGGCCGTACCGACGACCAGCGGCTGCTCGTCGGGTCGGTGAAGGCCAACATCGGGCATCTCGACTCCGCCGCGGGCGTGGCCGGCCTCATCAAGGTCGCTCTGGCTCTCCGTCACCGTCGGATACCGGCTCAGCTCCACCTGAGGACGGTGAACCGGCGGATCGACCTCGACGAGCTTCCGATCGCCATCCCGACCGAGTCGACCGCATGGCCCGAGCGGGGTGGTACCCGGATCGGGGGTGTCAGCTCGTTCGGTCTGAGCGGAACCAACGCCCACATCGTGCTCGAGCAGGCCCCGGAGCGTCCCCCGGGTGACCCGCCACCCTCCCGACCGCTTCAGGTGCTGGCGTTGTCAGCCAGATCCGAACCGGCCCTGAAGGCGCTTGCAGCCCTGTACGCCAACGAGCTCGAGACCGTCGAACCATCGCAGCTGCCAGACCTGGTGGCCTCCGCCAACATCGGTCGCGCCCATCTCGACCATCGGCTCGCAGTCCTCGGCAGCTCCGGCGCCGAGATGGCCGGACGCCTTTCGGCGTTCTCGACCGGTGATGCCTCCCTCGTGACGTCGGGGCAGGTCGCTGCCGCCGCCGGGTCGAGGCTCGCTTTCCTGTTCACGGGCCAGGGCGCGCAGTACCCGGGGATGGCTCGACGTCTCTACGACTCCCAGCCACTCGTGCGGGAGGTGCTCGATCGGTGCGACGCGACCCTGCGGCCGTACCTCCCGGAGAGCCTGCTGGGGGTGATGTTCGGCGAAGGAGAAAAGGCCCATCTCGTCGACGAGACCCAGTACACGCAGCCCGCCCTGTTCGCGGTCGAGTATGCGCTCGCCTCGTTGTGGAGGTCGTGGGGTTTGGAGCCGGATGTCGTCATGGGCCACAGCGTGGGCGAGTACGCCGCTGCATGCGTGGCCGGAGCATTCGACCTGGAGCAGGGCCTGAAGATGATCGCCGAGCGGGGACGATTGATGCAGTCCCTCCCGAAGGACGGCTCGATGGCCGTGGTGTTCGCGACGCGCGACCGGGTCGAGTCGGCACTGGCCGGGCACGAGGCCATGGTCTCCCTGGCGGCGGTCAACGGCCCCGAGAGCACCGTCGTGTCCGGTGAGACGACACGGGTGCAGGTGGTGATCGACTCGCTGACGTCGACGGGAGTCAAGGCGCAGATGCTCAACGTCTCCCATGCGTTCCACTCGCCGCTCATGGATCCGATCCTCGAGGACTTCCGCCGGTTCGTATCTGCTCTGCCCGTCGGAGCCCCGACCATCCCTCTCGTCTCGAACCTGTCCGGGCGTGTCGTCGAGCCAGGAACACCACTCGATGCCGACTACTGGACGGAACACCTTCGTCGCCCGGTCGCGTTCCTCGACGGCATGCGCACCCTCGAGCAGGAAGGCGTCCGGACGTATCTCGAGGTCGGGCCGAACCCGACGCTGCTCGGCATGGGCCGGCGGTGTGTCGCCGATTCCTCCGACACGCTCTGGTTGTCTTCTCTCAGCGACAGACGCGACGACTGGGAACAGGTGCTCGACAGCTTCTCCGCGATGTACGTCGGCGGGGTCGATCTCGACTGGCAGCGGTTCGAGGAAGGCAGGCGCTTCCCGCGGTCGAGACTCCCGACGTACCCGTTCCAGCGCGAGCGCTACTGGCTGGACCGTTCGAGGGCTCATCGCTCCGCGGGATCTCGCGTGACTGCGGTCGGCCATCACCCGCTGCTCGGGGCCCGCATCGACTCTCCTTTGCTTGACATCCAGTTCGAGACCGTGCTGACTCCGACGTCGCCCGAGTGGCTGGCCGACCATCGGGTGCACGGCGCCGTGGTGGTGCCGGCGACCGCCTTCGTGGAGATGGCGATCGCCGCAGGACATGAGGTGCGAGGCGTCGAGGAGTGGCGGGTCGAGAACATGGCCGTCCACGAGGCCCTGGTGCTTGCCGAGCACGATGGCGCGGTCATCCAGACGATCCTGTCGCCGGGCGACGGCGGCGCAATGATGTTCCGAGTTGTGAGCCGGTCGCCGGACGGCGGCTGGAGAACCCATGCCACGGGTGGTCTGGTGGAAGGCGTCGACATCCACGACGCGGGCCTCGATGGTGCGCGAGACCGGTGCGACCAGCCCGTCGACGTGGAAGCGCTGTATGACGGCCTCAGGCGAATGGGTCTCGAGTACGGAGCCGCCTTCCGCGGCATCGCCGTGGCGCGGCGCACCGATGACGAAGTGGTCGGCGAGCTCTCCGCGCCCGTCGCGCTCGGAACCCCGTACTCCGTGCACCCCTGCCTACTCGATGCGGCTCTCCAGCTCGGACTCATCCTCGCGGGTGACGGTTCCCCATCCGTGTTCCTGCCCGTGTCTGTCGGCAGCGTCGCGATCGCAAGCCCGCTCACCGACCGGCTGACCGCCCACGCTCGGGTCGGTGCCCGTTCCGGCGCCTCCGTCGTCCTCGACATCGTCTTCATGGACGGTACGGGGCGCGTCGTCGGGCAGGTGTCGCGGCTCGAGCTGAGGCGGGCGTCGCAGGCTGCGCTGCTCCGGCTCTCCGGCTCGGCTCTGGATGGGTGGCTGTACGACGTCGATTGGCAGCAGCTCGATCTCCCGTCTCACCGGGAACCGTCCCAGGCAGGAGGCGACTGGCTCCTGTTCGACGACGGAACCGGATTCGGCAGCGCGTTGCGGCGAAGGCTCGAAGCGGAAGGGTGTCGGTGCACGTCGGTGGTACCGCCGTCCGATGCTCCACCACCGAACGGCGCGGTCGTGATGGATACGTCCTCGGCCGGCGACGTCGATCGGGTGGTCGGCGGGTGGGCCTCCGACGCCGAGAGGCCGGCCGGGGCCTTCTTCCTGTGGGGGCTGCGGGATGCAACCGGCGGCAGGCCGGGTCTCGATGCAACTGCCGACGCCCTCGCTGTCTTCCAGGGTATCCAGCGATGGGGCGGGAGCCTCGGGCTGTGGATCGTGACGAGAGGCGCCCAACCCGCGGGCCGGGATCCGATGATCACGGGGCTGACGCAGGCGCCGCTGTGGGGTCTCGGTGCGACGATCACTTCCGAGCACCCTGGGATCCGATGTGTGCTCGTCGATCTCGATCCGTGGGCCGGGGGCGACGAGATCGAAGACGTGTGGCGCGAAGCAGCGTCCGCCAGCCCGGAGACCCGTGTCGCATTCAGGCGAAACGAGCGTTTCGCCGCCCGGCTGGTTCGTTCCCGCTTTGGTGAGCGCGCTGTCGAGGACCGCCTGGAGGCGCCGGGGGATGCGCCGTTCGGGCCGGCGGTCGGGTCGGTGGGCCTCGTCGACGGTCTCGAGCACGTCGGCGCCGGGGGCCTGATCGGTCCGGACGGCACCTACCTCGTGACGGGTGGGCTGGGCGGGATCGGGCTCGAGGTGGCGCGATGGCTGGTGGACCAGGGCGCGCGGAATCTGGTGCTCGTCGGCCGCAGCGGGGCGAAGGGAACGGCTTCCGCATCGGTCGCAGAGCTCGAGAAGGCCGGAGCCAGGGTCGTGGTGGCGGCAGTGGACGTCGCCGACCGTGATGCGATCGCTGGGTTACTCGAGCGGGTTCGAGCCGAGCTGCCGCCGCTCCAGGGGGTCATGCACGCCGCCGCGGTGCTCGACGACGGCGTGCTGCAGCACCAGTCGAGGGAGCGGCTCGAAAAGGTGTTCGCTCCGAAGGTGGACGGCGCCTGGAACCTCCACACGCTCACGCAGCGGGATCCGATCGACTTCTTCGTGCTGTTCTCGTCCTGGGCCGCCCTCGTCGGACTCCCCGGGCAGGGGACCTACATCGCCGCCAACGCGTTCCTCGACGCGCTCGCCCATCATCGGCGGGCCCTGGGGCAGCCCGGCCTGGCCATCGACTGGGGAGCCTGGGCTTCGGTGGGTCTCGCGGCATCCATGGAGACACGCGATCGCGAGCGCCTCCAGGAGATGGGCCTCACGTCCTTCGAGCCGGAGTTGGGGGTCGCCGCACTCGGCCGGCTCATGGCAGAGGACCGGGCCGAGGCATCGGTCCTGGCCATCGACTGGTCCCGGTACTTCGACTTCTTCCCCGCCGCGAAGGATGTCCCCTTCCTTTCCCTGGTGGCCGCGGAGACGGCGCAGCCGCCTTCGAGTGGCGGGTCGGAAGCGGACGTGGCGCAGGCGATGCTCGTGGCTGCCCCCGCGGAGCGGCGAGCGATCGTGGAGTCGAGTCTCCGGGAGATGGCGGCCAAGGTGCTCCGGGTTCCGGTCGGTCGGATCGATGTGGATCAACCGCTGGTGGAGATGGGGCTCGATTCGCTCATGACCACCGAGTTGTTCGCCCAAATCGAGCGCCGGCTCGGAGCCCGGCTTCCGCTGTCCACGCTGATCGAGGCGCCCACGGTACGAGACCTTGCGGGTTTGCTGGAAGCGGGCGACGAGGAGGCGCCGCCGGTGCCGTCCTGGAATTCACTCGTACCGATCAAGCCCACGGGAGGGAGGACGCCGGTCTTCTTCATCCACGCGGAGGAAGGCAACGTGTTGTTCTATCGCGATCTCGCCCGCCACCTCGATCCGGGCCAGCCCTTCTACGGGCTGCAGGCGATGGGCCTCGACGGATCAGAGATCGCGACGCCGGAGATCGCCGGCATGTCCGCCCATTACGTCGAAGAGATCCGCATCGTGCAGCCGCATGGGCCGTACCAGCTCGGCGGCTTCTGCCTCGGCGGGGCATTGGCTCTCGAGATGGCGCGCCAGCTCGAAGACCAGGGGGAGGAGGTGTCGTCCGTAGTGATGGTCCAGAGCTCACACCAGCGGTACCTCAGGGCCGGGCAGGCGAGTCTCCGCGGTCGCATCGGCAGCCTGGTCGACAGAGCCGGCTATGAGTGCTACCGCATGTCCGGGCTCCCCTCTCGAAAGAAGCTCGCCTATCTCGCGGTCCGGGCCCGGCGGCTGCGGACTGTGATCGAGGCCAAGCTCATCCGGCTTCTGGGGGCGGTCGGCCGGAAGCTGCCCCATAGCGCGGATTACCGCCT